>CAYUGX010000001.1:0-5675 GCA_964444375.1 uncultured Porphyromonadaceae bacterium
TTTTCTTTTATTGTCAAATCGATCAACCCATACATGACTTTGGCATCTGGAGCGCTCATATTCCAGATTCTGCAGTACGTAAAAACCGTGAAATCAACTCACCAGAATACCGGCAATGGATAGAGCAATCAGCCGTTTATGCAGAAAAAAATGAAATGCAAGGTAAACACCTTGGCTTTTATCTTAATTTCCCAACTAAAGCAGGCGATCAGGTAGTGTTAAAAACTGGGATCTCTTTTGTCAGCATTGAAGGTGCCAAGGAAAACCTGGATAACGACATCCCCCATTGGGATTTTGATCAGGTCCATCGTGAAAACAAGGCAGCCTGGAACCTGGCTTTGAAAGACCTGGAGATCTCAGGTGGATCTGATGATCAAAAAACAATTTTCTATACAGCACTTTACCACACCATGATCGATCCCAGGGCCTTCTCAGATGTGAATGGGCAATACATCGGGGCCGACAACCAGGTACATGAAGTCAATGATTTCATCTACCGGACCATCTTCAGTGGCTGGGATGTCTTCAGGTCACAGTTTCCGCTTCAAACTCTCATCAATCCTGAGCTTGTGAATGATGAGATCAATTCGCTCATGCAAATGGCCGAATTGAGTGGAAATGAGTACTATCCCCGTTGGGAATTTCTGAATTCCTATTCGGGATGCATGCTGGGTAATCCGGCTGTATCCGTATTGCTTGATGCCTTCCAAAAAGGGATTAGAAACTATGATATCGAAAAGGCTTTTCGCTATGCAAAGAATAGTGTCGACACCTTTGCCAATAATCCTGAAGGCTTTACGCCCAGAAGCACCTCTAAAACTCTTGAATACGCGTATTCCGATTGGTGTTTGGCAGAATTTGCTCAGGCTCTCGGCAAAGAAAGTCTGGCCGCTGAATACTATGTAAAGAGTAAAAGCTATTCAAGCATCTGGGATTCTGAAATGAAATGGTTCAGGGCCAGAGACCAGGAGGAAAACTGGATCCCCTGGAAAGGCAAAACAGTACATGGGCAAGGCTGTACAGAAAGTAATCCCTATCAGCAGGGCTGGTTTGTGCCGCATGATTATCCTGGCCTCGAGAAACTCATGGGGGGCCGAGAGAAACTGCTCAATGAGCTCATACCCTTTTTCGAAAACGTACCCGAGAACTTCCTTTGGAACAACTATTACAATCATCCCAACGAACCGGTCCATCATGTGCCCTTCCTTTTTAATGAAGCCGGCCGGCCGGATCTGACACAATATTGGACCCGAAAGATTTGTGAAAAGGCATATGGAATCGATGCTTTTGGTCTATGCGGCAACGAAGATGTTGGTCAAATGTCGGCCTGGTACGTGTTGGCGGCCATCGGCCTCCACCCAATTTGTCCGGGTGACAACAAGTGGCAAATCACCAGTCCAGTCTTCGACAAGATCACCATCAATCTGGATTCGAAATATTATAAAGGAAAGCAATTCACCATCATTGCACACAACAATTCAACAGAAAACGTCTACATCCAATCAAAAAAATTGAACGGTAAAAAATTGGGTCGACATTATCTCATGCACGACGAGATTACTTCAGGTGGCACCCTTGAGCTTGACATGGGACCAAACCCCATTTTCTAATTTTGTTGCATTAACACCATTTGAATAATTACCTAGCTTTGCAAGTATTGGTTTATTCCTAAATTGACAAAACGATGAAATACTACCTGCCTAAACTGATTTGCGTGCTGTGTTTACTGCCTGTATTTAACCAATGCAACATCGACAATGACCCTCCAAATATCCTGTTTATCCTATCGGATGACCACACCGCTCAGGCCTGGGGAGTTTACGGGGGCATCCTGGATGATTACGTGCATACACCTGAAATCAGCAAACTGGCCGAAGAAGGTTGCATACTTGACAATTGCTTTGCCACCAACTCGATTTGTGTGCCCAGCCGGGCTACCATCCTCACCGGGCAATACAGTCACATCAATGGCGTCAAAACACTGGGAGGCCGGCTGATGCCTGAACAGGAAAACATGGCCAAGCAATTACAGACAGGCGGCTATCAGACTGCGGTAATCGGAAAATGGCACCTGAAAGAACAGCCCACTGGATTTGACTATTATTGTGTCTTACCCGGCCAGGGAGATTATTGGAATCCAGTGATGAAAACAGCTGCTGACTGGGAAGAAGGTGGACAGTCGTATGAAGGATTCTCGACAGATGTGATTGCAGAGATGATGATTGATTGGTTGGAACAACGCAATCCCGATCAACCCTTTTTTGCCCTCTGTCATTTCAAAGCCACCCATGAACCTTTTGATTATCCCAATCGCCATAAAGACCTCAATGCAGACGTTGACTTGCCTCTTCCAGCCAGTCTGTTTGATGCAGGTCCTGAAACTTCCGGACGGGTATTTACCGGCCAGTCTCTCGATAACTTAAAAGCCCGCTATCTGAATGCGTCTGAAAAACTTGAAAACCAATGGGGTCATCAAAAATATCCTGGCCTGCCGTTCAGTGTAGAGGGACTTGACAACCACGAAGCCCGGATCGCCACCTACCAAAAGTTTGTCAAAGATTTCATCCGCTGTGGAGCTGCCATTGATGATAATATCGGTAAACTCATGCGTTATCTTGAAGAAAATGATTTGACCGATGAGACTGTTGTCATATACACAGCCGACCAGGGTTATTTCATGGGTGAACACGGCTGGTTCGATAAACGCATGATCTACGAGGAGTCATCCCGCATGCCTTTCGTGATAAGGTATCCCAAAGAAATCCAGGGGGGTACTCGTAATCAGGATTTGATCACAAATGTCGATTTCGCTTCTTTATTCGCTGATTTTGCAGGCATTGATGTCTCCTATCCGATGCAAGGAAACAGTTTTAGAACCATCCTACAAGGTGAACAACCCGCTGACTGGCGTTCGTATATCTACTACCGTTATTGGGCCCATGCCAATCACCGGCCTGCTCACTTTGGCATCCGCGGCGAACGCTATAAACTGGCCTTCTATTATGGTAACGGACTCACCAAAGAGGAAGACCGAATTCCAGCTCAGGATCAATATTGGGAGTTCTTCGACCTCATTGAAGATCCCAATGAAAATCGCAATGCTTATCACGATCCAGTGTACAAGGCTACAATCAACAAGATGAAAAAAGAGATCCTGCAGCAAAGAAAAGAGTTGGGCGATCTCGATGTGAACAATCCTGAAATACGGGCCATCATTGAAGCACATTGGGATTAAAATCCTAACTTACGATCACTAACTAAACTTACTTCTCATGCGACAAACACTTTTCGTGCTGCTTGCTATTGCGTGGTCAGGCACATTTTCAACTTTACAGGCACAGGATCTGCAAGAAACTGATTTCAACCAGTTCATCACAGATGAAGAACTTTACCACTTTGTCGACACCCTCTGCTGCGAGGAATTTGCCGGTCGCTTAACCGGTCACATCGGCTATGATCTGTCAGCCAATTGGGTCATTGCACAATTCAGAGAATGGGGCATCCAAGCGCTTGGTGACGGTGCTTCCTTCCTGCAGAAATTCCCCCACCCATATACCGATGTTTTTCCTGACTGTGCAGTGGTTTTACATCAATCCCCTACCGGAGGGGGCCCGGTCACTCAGTATGAGTACGTTGAGGAATTCATCCCCGGATCTACCTCAGGAAACGGCAGTAAAACAGCCGAAGTGGTCTATTGCGGATACGGAATCACTGCACCTGAATTGGGCTACGATGATTATGCCGGCGTGGATGTGAGAGGAAAGATCGTACTCATCGAAAAAGAAGTACCCCTTGGAACAGGTCATGCAGATTTCATGAAATGGAGACCCTATTCGTTTCATCAGTATAAGATCATCAATGCAGCCCGTCAAGGCGCAGTCGGATTGCTGTACAATTACCAAATCGCAAATCCAAACAATGCTTATGAGCGAGATCTGGTATACAGCCATGTTGGAGAGAAAGTGGTAAATGACATTTTTGATGCAGCAAACAAAGACCATCGCTCAGTAGTGAGAATTATCCGGGAGGAACTGAAACCGCAATCTTTTCATACCGGTCAGACGGTTACGGTGAAAAACAATACGAAACACCATCCAGATGGCATAGGGTCGAATGTGATCGGCTATATTGAAGGATCCGATCCTATACTCAAGCACGAATACATTCTGCTTGGTGGACACCTCGATCACCTGGGTAAATGCTATACCACCATGCCTGGGGCCAACGACAATGCCTCGGCCGTGGCTGTTACTATGGGAGTGGCTAAAGCTATGAAAGAATCTGGTATCCGGATAAAGCGTTCGGTGGTATTCATCCTTCTCGGTGCCGAGGAAGCAGCCATTCGAGGCTGTCAGTATTTTCTGAAGTATCCTAGTATCCCGCTCGATCAAATCGCTGGCTACATTAATATGGACGGCGTGGGTATTGGCAATCGGATTTCGGCAGGTTTTGGAAATAACTATCCCAATTTCTACGCCTACCTCGAAAAGGCAAATACCCAACACGAAATAACCACCCTATCTGCATATCGTTCCACAAACATAGGCCGTCCTAGACTCGATGCAGCTTTCTTCGATTGGTATGGTATACCGGTTCTTTCACTGGCCTCAGGAGGATCAGCCGAAGACTATGCCAATTATCGATATCATACTCCTTACGATAACATCACCAACATCAATCCGCAGATCATGTTCGATTTGACTGAATTGTTGTATTATGCCCTAGTGGACATGGGCAATGCAGATGCTTTACCATTCAAAAGAGGGGAGATTAAAACCCAATTCATCGACTAATGGCGCAAGAGGTCATAACCCCCCGACTGCAGGTATTAAGTCGAGAACAGATGGAGGCATTGCATGATTATTCATTGCAAATTCTTGAGAAAACCGGTATCCGGGTCGAATGTCCAGAAGCATTGAAAACATACAGCCAATCAGACGGAATATCCGTTACCGCCGACCGGGTTTTCATCCGACAGGAAATAATTGAACACTGCCTGAGCACTGCCCCTAAAAATGTTGATCTTTTTAATCGCAAGGGCGAACATGCTTTTACGCTTGGTGAGAAGCAAGGTCACAATACCTACTTTGGTATTGGCGTAACTAATACCCATTTCCAAGAGATCAACGATGCAGATGTCGTACCCTTTCGACGCGAACACATGCAAATTTGTTCAGCTTTGGGTGATAATTTAGAGCAATTCGACCTGGTTTCAACCTTGGGTACCCCCAGCGATGTTCCGGTGCATCAGGCTGATCTTTTTGCCACCCTGGACATGTATGCCAATACCCTCAAAACCCTGGTTTTATTGGTAACCAAAAGTGAGAATCTTGAGGCTGGGCTGCATCTCCTGACTGAATTGCACGGAGACCTTTCAGGTCGACCATTTTGTTTGCCTTATGTCAATCCGATCACCCCACTGGTATTGAATAAGGGCACAAGTGATAAAATCCAGACCACAATCCGGTACGGGCTGCCCCTGATATATTCAAATTATGGTATGTATGGCGGTAGTACACCAATAACTGAGGGAGGAACACTTGCTTTGCTCAATGCTGAATTATTGGCCGGATTGGTTTACACCCAGCTGCTGAAACCGGGTACGCCCGTGATCCTGGGCAGCTTACCAGCGGCTTTCAATATGCGCACCATGGGTAGTCAATATACACCCACCT
>CAYUGX010000001.1:5685-52490 GCA_964444375.1 uncultured Porphyromonadaceae bacterium
ATCCCCCACTGTGGTACATCAGGCAGCAACAATGGTTGGGGTGCCGATTTGCTGGCTGCATCCGATTTATGGCAAAACCACCTGTTGTCATGCCTGGGCAAAGTTGGTTGTGCCCCGTTTGTTGGCGGAACTTTCGAATCACTGGCATTTTCGCCCAGTATGGTAGTCTTATCAAATCAGGTGATTAAAGACAGTCGAAAAATAATTGGGGGTTTCACCCTCAATGACCAAAGCGTCAATTTAGTAGACATTGCAACCGTCGGACCAGGTGGGAACTTTTTTACCTCAATACAAACCCTAGAAACCATCACCATTAAACCCGAAAACCAACTTTGGCCTTCACTTAGCCTTGATCATTGGGTCAATCAAGACAAGCCCACTGCCCACAAGTACCTTCTTGAAGAAACACAGTCGCGCTATGACATAGCGAGCCAGGCTAGCAAAAAAAACAAAGATATCATTGAGCAAGGGGAATATATAATCTCAAAACTCTCTTAATTTTCTCAAGACCATTATATGAGTAGCCAACATCCCAAATCATCGCCAAAAAGAAAAATAGGATTTTGGCTCAGTACTTCCTTGGTCATCGGAAACATGACCGGTTCAGGCATCTTTCTTCTACCGGCTGCTTTAGCGGTTTACGGCGGAATCAGCCTGTTTGGCTGGTTGTTTACGACCCTTGGTGCTTTCTTACTGGCTATTGTGTTTTCTAGACTCAGTCGCAAGATCACCAAAGCAGGAGGGCCATATGCGTTTGCCCAGGTGGCTTTTGGTGATTTTGCTGGTTTCATTGTAACCTGGGGCTATTGGGTATCGATTTGGTGCGGCAATGCCGCCATTGCGGTGGCCGGCGTAGGTTACCTGTCGTACTTCTTTCCAGTGCTTAAATCAGAACCTGTTTTATCTGCTTTGCTCTCCATTGCTTTTGTATGGCTATTCACCCTGGTAAATACCTATCCCATCCGAAAGGTTGGTATGGTACAATTGATTACCACCATCTTCAAACTGATTCCCCTGTTGTTACTGGGGACACTAGGTTTTCTCTACTTCACCCCCGAGCACTTTAGTCCGCTGAATATCAGCGGATCAGGAAATTTCAAAGCAATTACAGCAACTGCAGCTTTAACCCTGTGGGCCTTTATGGGTCTCGAATCGGCCACCGTACCATCAGACAAGGTGATTAATCCAACGAAAACCATACCCCGGGCCACACTGACAGGAATAGCTGTAGCAGCACTAATCTTTATTGCCAGCACCATGGGTGTCATGGGTATTATTGATCCTCATTCACTACAGAATTCATCAGCACCTTTTGCCGATGCAGCGAATCAGGCATGGGGGCAATGGGGTGGTTATCTTGTCGCAGCCGGTGCTGCCATCGCCTGTTTTGGTGCCCTGAATGGATGGATCCTGATCCAGGGACAATTACCACTGGCTGCAGCCAGAGACAAGCTGTTTCCAGCCACTTTCCGCAAAGTCTCAAAGAAGGGAATTCCTGTGGTGGGCCTGGTTATCTCCAGCATCCTGTCTACCCTGTTGGTGGGCATGAATTACACCCGAGGGCTTGTGGATATGTTTGCCTTCATGATCATGCTGGCTACGCTGACCTGCTTGTTGCCCTATCTGCTGGCTACACTGGCTGAGCTGGCACTGTACCTGAAGAAGAAACAGACCTATTCTCGGTCTCAATTGTGGAAGGTACTCCTGATTTCAATACCGGCACTTGCCTTTTCAACATGGGCAGTCGTAGGACTAGGGTGGACAGTCAACGCCTGGGGATTTATACTATTGCTACTCGGTGTGCCGCTATTCCTGAACCTAAAATCGAAGCGAAAGGCAACTTAAACCACCATCCAGCTTTCGAAATTCTGATACATCTACTTCAATCGTTTGGCAACCTGCATCTTGAACCATCACAATGGTCTCTGGAAAACCATGCGGAATGATCACATGACCATTCACCCAGATGCAATTGGCCGCGTAGGCCTCTTCGTGGGGTACTATTAGTTTTCGAAAAGCCGCAAAGGATGGATGGGTGGTTAACTCACCGGTAACGACAACCGTATCGTTTTCAATATACGATATACCGGTTTTCAGATGCAGCAAATCGTTCAATTCAATCATTGAGCCATTCATCCCTCGCTTATTGAGCTCCATGATGATCTGCTCTGCTCCGGCTTGATTCGTCCGTTCCGACAAGCCAATATAGAAATGCTTTCCCACCATCATGATATCTCCTGCCTCTATCGTTCCCGGATCGACAATCTCTACAATATCATCGTAATACATTTCTATAACCGGCCTGATTCCCTCAACTTCTCCCTGCCTCGAAAGTGCACCAGGACGTGTAATGAAGGCACAGACAGGAGTCAGCAGTGCCACATCTTCGACAAAACACGAATCAGGATGCTGCTCATCCGCCTCCAGTTCCACAACTTCAAGTTGGCAGAATTTCAGCGCTTCCACATAGTTCTGGTGTTGTTTCAGGGCAAGTGAATAGTCAGGAGGACCAAGATTCGCTGTGGTCAACCCTTGGATCAGGCTTTTACCGGGTTTTCTTACGATGGCATGGCTAAACATAGATGTCGGATTCAATCAAGGTTAAAAATAAAAGAAAAATGTTGCACAATGTGTTATATATTTCTAACTTTGTGTTAGAATTAACTAACATATAATTAGATGAAAATTAAAACAACCCTATTTTTTGCCTTCCTCATGGTTCTTGCTATTGCCGCTCTAATCGTTTGGTTAACTGAATACAAAACAGATGTCGATACCAAAATCATTGTAATCATCGTAATCGGAATAATTTCCCTGGTGATATCATTCTTGAGATGGCGAAAAAGAAAATCAGCCCAAAATAAGCAGCGGGTACATGATGACGAATTCGTGAAATGGGCCCGCCTTTATGGAGGCAATCAGGCCTTTTATTATTCCATGGCTCTTTGGCTCATCCTGTTTGCTTTTAATAGTCAAATTTCTGATCCGAAAACACTTCTAGGAATTGGTATTCTAGGATCAGCCGCTATGTATGGTATCTGTCAATGGTATTTTACTACAACAGCAGACTTTGATGAAAAATAGAATCAAAGAGCTCAGGGCAAAGCACCAATTAACACAGCAAGATTTGGCTGATCGTGTTGGTGTCAGAAGGGAAACAATCGTCTTTCTTGAAAAATCGAAGTACAACCCCTCTTTGCAACTGGCCTATGACATTGCCCAGGTGTTTGGACTGTCGATTGAAGAGGTGTTTGTTCTTTGAATTAATTACATAATAAATTATGTAATTAATTATGTAATTCATGCGATAAGATGTCGTTTTGCTACCCACGATATTATCCATAACTTTGATTATCATCAGCAAAAACCTTCATCATGAAAACAACAGTAATTATAGTGATAAGTCTGCTTTTGGGCGCTTTGGCATCTGCCCAGAACTATGCACAAAATGAACTCATATGTCCCTGTATGTTAGAATATGAATTTCCTAAAAGTATCCAAGACGGGAAGAACATTTTGCAAGCTTTCGGAGGCGTGCCGGTACTGCGCCTATCAAATGCCAAAATTGAGGGCAATAAATTGATCTGCCAATACGATACTGAGTTTGCCAAATATGTATTTGATGGTTTTGGTTTTGTCAAAGGTGGTGGTTCGATGGACGATATGACTGACATACCCTATGAATTAAACCTTACTTTAAAGGACGTGCATCTTCACAATTGGATAGTCTCGAGATCGACTGTCAAACTTCCGGCTTATCACCGTGGTTGTGTGGTGTATACACTTGACGCCTGTATGGATGAACTTCACAATGCCTACAAAGGAGGCTTCTACAAATCTAAATACAAAGGAAAACGAATCGTGCTGTACCAAGCCTATACTGGTGAGGCCAGAATCAATCAAAGCGGAACGGGGTTCATCTTGGCAAAAACCAAAACCGGCTTATATACACCAGCTAAAAACACGCAATCAATAAGCAATCCAACCGGTAAAAAGACTGGTCGCAAAGCAATCAAAAGGAAGAAATAGCCGTCGCTTCTGTGATAATCTCCTCAAAATGGCACTTTCTTCGAAAGCGACATCATTTTTCGAGAAGACAATCACCTTCAATCACTTTTTCGTCTTCCCGATAAATCGGGATCTTCGCTTCGCTCTGACTCGCCTATCGCCTTTTGTCTTTCGTCTCTCATCTTTCCGCAAAGTGTTCCACCATCCGGTTGACATACTCCGAATCGATTCGCCCTCCCACTGCTTTAATGTCTGGCAGCAGTTTTAGTTTATCGGTTTCGTCAAAATATTCTAGCATGTTGAAGGCCAACAGAACGACTTTTGGGTTGGTGTTTCTCAATCCTTCTTGGATGGCTTTCACCCCAAGGGATTGATTTCCGAATCTGTATAGTGCTTCTCCTGCAGCCAGTCGAACTTCGGGATCATCATCGCTTAAGCAGGTAGTGAGGGGCTCCATCAATGGGTTTTTTCCTCCCGGATACAGCTGACATGATGTGGCAGCCCAGTATCTGATTAGAGCATGGGGATGAGTGAGTGCGTTGACGAGGGCATTCAAGTGTGTTTCATCTTCATCCAGGCGGCTATCCATGAGGGACAGAAAATCCGGAAGGGGATAATCATCCTGGTGGCTATAGGTATATACCGGTTGTTCTGCATTGATGTCGACCAGTTTTCCCTCGGGAATGAAACCGGCGTCATGCAGTTCAAGTATTCGATTATTCAGTTTGGCATGCATCGATTCAGCCCGGTCGAGGTAGTTTGGGTCACCGATGAGGTTCATAACCTCCCAGGGGTCTTTCTCCATATCATAAAGTTCAACCAGAGGCTTTTCGGTCCAAAAAGCACTTTGCACCGCATCCAATTCACCATTCAACCAGGCTTCTTCCCAGGTTTGCATACCGGTAGCCCGCCACAGATAACCAATGTGCTGCCCATAGGGTCGGTGTGGATAATAATTTACCTGATAGCGATAGCGCCCATCGGTTATCGCCCGCATGCAATCAATTCGCTCATCCATCCGGTTCCGAAACAGGTAAATCTCTTCCTGAGGCGCTTCAGCATACTCCCCCATAAACGCGCGCCCTTCCATGTACTTAGGGGGCTCAATTCCAGCAATACTCAAAACGGTTGGTGCCAAATCAACAAAAGAAACCAAACGACCAGAGACCTGTTCTTTCCCGAATCCACCATTCCACCAATCCACCATTGCCTCAGGAACTTTGATGATGAGCGGTACCTGAGTCCCGCTGCGATGTATAAACCGCTTCGACCTCGGATAAACACCCCCATGATCGCTGTAGTAAAAGACGATGGTACTGTCGTTCAAACCAAGATCATCCAGCTCGGCTAATACCTTTCCCACTTTACTGTCCATGTCAGTTATATTATCATAGAGTTTGGCCATATCCTCCCGGATGCTTGGGTGATCAGGTACATAGGATGGCAACACCATTTTACCCGGATCATGGATCAACTCATCAGGATTATACTTGTGGACCTTGCTCTCATGGGTATCTGTGAAATTGAATATTGCAAAGAAAGGTTGACCAGGCTTCCTGTTTTTATAATGAGCCAGGCGAGAAGATTCATCCCATACTTGCCAGTCACCGTCAAAATTATAATCGGTTTTAGAGTTATTTGTGCAATAATATCCGGTTTCACGAAGAAAAACCGGATACGCTTTCCACTCTTCCGGAACCCGATATCGGCTTCTCATATTCATGGTTCCGGCCGATGAAGCATGCACACCATGCAAAATTGTAAAGCGGGCTGGTGCGCAAACAGGTGCATTCGCAAAAAACGAGGTAAAGCGTACCCCTTCTTTCGCGAGCTTGTCCAAATGCGGAGTGGTTGCCAGCGAATCCCCATAACAACCAATAAATGGAGAAATATCTTCACAGGTAATCCAGAGAATGTTGGGGGGAAAGGATGTTTGTTTGGAATCCCCGCATGAGGCAAGCAATAATATAGAAATGAGACATAGGGTTGTTTTAATGGTCATAGTTTCCAAGTTGTCGGGCTGCTATGCTAGCGGCCTGGTTATCCGGTTATCCAGTTAAAGATAAAAGAAATTCGACTTCCCGATAAATCGGGATCTCCGCTTCGCTCCGACTCGCCTTTTGTTTCTCGTCTCTCGTCTTTTGCCTCTCGCCTCTCCATTAACACGTCATTAACCAAGTATTAACTCAAGCTCACACAGTTAGACTGTATTTTTGACCCAGTAACCAATACTCATAATTAAATGAAGACAAGAATATTTATTCCCTTACTGATGTTGGCCTTTCTGGTTGCCGTTCCACAAGCTGAAGCACAGAACCGGAAAGAGCGCAAATTAAAGCGGGAAATGCGCAAGCTGGAGAAGCAGATGAAAAAGGTACAAGAGCTCAAAAGTGAAGAATTTGAGTTCATGAAGCAGTTTGAACTTAAAGAGTTGCACGAAGAACTTGAGCGAGCCCACGAGTTAAGCGAACTGGCAGAAGTCAGGGCTTTGCGTGAGCACGAACAGGCGATCAGAGAAGTTGAGCGAATTCATTCAAAAGAGCATCGAAAAGTTTTCGAAGAAGCCAGAAAAGCCCAGCAACTGGCCAGGGTTCATCAACGCGAAGCCATTGAGAAGGCCCGAAAAAGTCAGCGGAAGGCCATGGAACAGGCCAGGAAGCAAATTGAAAAACAGCGGGAGCACTTTGAAAAATACCGTGAAGAATACCCCGATGAATTCGAATTTCCAGAATTTGATTTGCCTGAATTTGACTTTGAATTTGATTTTGAATTCCCAGAAATTGACCTGCCTGAACTTGAGCTGCACGAATTTTCCTTTCCGGAAATCGCAATTCCAGAGTACCATTTTGAATTTCCCGATGTATATAGTAAACTCGGAGATGTATATGAAGATGCCAGAAATGAAAATACCCTGTTGATCAATAAAAAACTCGACAGTGAAAACATGGCCAAAGACTACACCTATACCGTTGCTGATGATGCCAATCAATTTGAGGTTAGTGTTAATGGATCTCTCGAAAAAGGAGAAGTCAAGGTAAGCATCGTCGGGCCTGATGGCACCGAATTTCAAGACATTGAATTGAGTCCGGCAGCCGACGTAAAGTGGAGCCACCGAGTGAAAATCGATGGAGAAGAAGCTGGTTTCACTGGAAAATGGACAATTAGCATGACGGCTGAAAATGCACTAGGACATTGCAACGTACGCATGCGATCAAAATAACAATCTCAATTACAAGCGTTTTTCTTCTTTAGAGCCGTAGTACATCGGATACTGCGGCTCTTTTACGTACAAGCACGCTGTATTTTTTTGTAATATTGTTTTTCAATGATATGGATTCGAAAAACCATCTTGGGTGTAAGCCTATTCTGTTGCTTTGCCCTTACCGGCCAGGCCCAGAATTTTACTTTTACGCTCAACCAACCATCTTCATTGATCGTTGATGCTGGCCCCGACACTACCATTCTGAAGGGAAATAGCATCCGCTTGGGTGGAAATCCGACTGCCCTTGAAGGATACGGCAGCTATGTATATTCCTGGTCGCCTGTCACAGGCTTAGATGATCCCACAGCTGCCAATCCTATTGCCACTCCTCTTGAAGAAACGACTTATATTTTGACCGTGATTGATGATAATAATTGTCAACAGCAGGACGAAATCACTGTAGGGGTTGACGCAAGCGGAATTATTGAATGGGATTTGGAAGAGTCGATCGCTATTTACCCAAATCCCAATCCTGGAATCCTCCACATCAGATTCATAAAGCCGGTACGATTACCTACTATTAAAATATACTCGATGCTCGGTGAGCTTCTTTGGCAAAAGAAATTTCAAGGGCTTGGTTCAGGTCAGGTTGAAGTTGATTTGTCTGCTTATTCTACCGGACTGTACCTGATTAGTGTCTCAGCAAATAACCAGCAAACCATTCGTAGAGTGTTATTGCTCTAAACCACAATGATCAAATTCAACAGACATCCATATCGAATTTGTTTGCTATGCAGTTTGCTACTGTTTATGGCCCTCGGCCTTCAGGCACAAGACCAGCGCTTGAAACAATATGGTAACAGCATAAAGGTTGTGGCCAACACTGCAGTTACCTTATACGCTGGTGATTACCGGGGCACATTGATGTGGCAAGAGTCGTACAACGGCCAATCCTGGGTAGAGATTAGTGGTCAAAACCGCGACAGTCTTCAAACAACTATTATTACTCAGGTCTTTTATCGAGTGGGTGTCAAAGAAGTAAACTGCGATTGGCTATTTGCCCCAGCAATTGAATATGAGTTGATCATATTGCCAACCGTATTAACCAATTCTCCTGAGAATATCAGTAGTCGTTCGATTGAAATCAGAGGTCAGGTTACAGATCCAGGTAATGGATCGATCAGTAGTAGAGGATTCTGTTTAGATAGCCTGGTCAATCCTGACACCAGCAAGCAGCGAATCAATCTGGGATCCGGATCAGGTCACTTTAGTTCAGTTATTGGTTCACTTGAGCCGGGTACCGACTATTTTGTACGCGCCTTTGCCCAAAATGAGGCCGGATTGAGTTATGGGATCAGTCAAGCATTCACCACACTGGTTGAAGTTCCCCAACTTGAAACCCTCGATCCAGTTGCCATTAGCGATACGGTTATTCAAATTGGTGGCCAGATACACTCGAACGGAGGTGATCAAATAACAAGTAAGGGGATTTGCTGGGCAAGCTCTCAAAATCCGGATACCAGCCAACAATACACTGCTGAAGGGGCTGGATCAAATTCTTTTATTTCAACGATTACGGGCTTATCACCGAATACACGGTATTATTTCAGGGCCTATGCCATCAATTCAGCCGGGATCAGCTATGGCAATTCGATCCAGGCCATCACGCAGATCGGATTGGCCAAGGTGAACACACTTACCCCAACTGACCAAAGCACTAGCACCGTGATGGCAGGTGGCGAAATTACGCATACGGGCGGCGGATACATCAATGACAAAGGCTTATGCTGGGGGATTAGTTCTGATCCCACTTTGAGCGATTCAACAGCATCTCTGGGTCAGGGTAATGCTCCTTTTACTCTTCAAATTGAACACCTGGTACCCAACACTGAATATTTCATCCGAGCTTATGCCACCAATCAGGCAGGAGTGGCGTATGGACAAAATCAATCATTCACTACACGGGTTGATTTAGCCACAATACAAACTCTGGCTGCGACTGATGTTGGCCAGGATAGTGCAAAATTACATGCCTCTGTTGATTACGATGGATATGGTACACTCCTATTCAATGGATTCTGTTGGGATACGGTAAGCAATCCGGATACGACAAAACAACACATTAAACTGGCTGGTCAATTAGGTCAATATAGCCAGGTCATTAGAGGATTATCAGCAAATACAAATTATTTCTTCAGATCATTTACGGCCAATGAAGCCGGGCTGGTATATGGTGGTCAACAAAGTTTTACCACTTTGCCTGGCCCTCCTGTGTTAGGAGCAATTGACAGTCTCCACCTGACTGACCACAGCGTCATAATCCAATCAAGCGTAGTAAATACCAGTGGTTTAGTGGTTGATACAGCCGGATTTTGTTGGGCCCTGACCCCCATGCCTGATACCAGTGATCACCTATTCTTTGCATCATTGAATGCTGAGTTGCAATTCGAAGGGCTGTTAGATACCTTAAGTGCTAATACAAGCTATTACATCCGGGCCTTCGCAACAAACGCCGGTGGCATCAACTATTCTGAAGATTTTTCCATCACCACAAAAGAAACTGGATATCATGTTCTGCAAGCCAGTCTGGGCTGGCATGTTCGAAACAATTTCAGAGGTTGGAAAAATGTATTTCCACTTCATGGCAATTTGGGTAATGGGTATTCTGGAATAACCCTAAACTGGGACGAAGACATACTATATATTGTCGGGAATAATGCAAAAGCCGTATGGGCCGTTCATGCTCCGGGCAGTGACGAGTGGGATGAAACCAATCTGAATAGCAACCACATCAAGACCATCCCCTTAAATGGATACGTTGATCCAGAAGGTATTAACTATTTGGGAAATGGCTGGTTCATGTTGGCCGATGAGGGATTAAGAGAGGTCTCATTTGTTCAAATAACCTCAGAAACCACCCAGATAAACAAAAATGACGAAGGCCTGATTGTGGATCCTACCCCGCTGTTTCCCAGTTCTCATGGAGCTAATTCAAATAGGCGATTGGAGGGTATAGCCTATGATTTCCACCACCAGTATATCTATGGGATTTGTGAAAAAGGAGTTGATGATCATCCCAGGTTGTACCGATGGAAATGGAAATTCGATGAACAGGTAATCGATCCCACCTCTGGTGAAGAAGTCACCGATATATTTAATGGCCTTAGTGATCAATGGATTGAAGGCAGTGACCTCTTTTATCACCCTTTATTGCAAAGATTGTATGTATTGAGTGGGTTCGACGATAAAATGGCTGAGTACTATTGTCCACATCCAGATACTACCGGCTATGGACAATTTATCAGCCAACGACAACTACCCCGGAGCAACGGAACCACAGGGGACGTATTGGGCGATTGCGAAGGCATTTGTCTGTCACCTGACGGATTGACCTTGTACCTGGTTTACGAGGACCGAAGCTTTGGATATGGTCCAGTTCCTTTCATCTGGTATTATCCAGAAAATAACCTGCCGGCCACATTGTTTCCGTTCTCGAGGTAAGCACTAGTTATTGCCGATGTACAATTCACCCCGTTGAACGTACAGTTCACCAGATTTCTCTTTTCACCCCTATTACCTGGGCATACATTTGAACCAAAATTAGAATAATGGTTCATCCGATAATGCTTTCGATACTTAGTTTCTTCTCGATATTCTCATTGCCATCAGATAGATCAACAAAGTGGGAGACGGTTTTCATCCGGGAGGAGATTATCATCAAGGAGAGGTGGATTACAAATCTTACAGGTGAAAAGACTCGTGAGCGAAGAGCTGAGTTTTTGGTTGAAGCAAAGGCCAAAGTAGTCACAGAACTACTCAGGCAAGATCACTTTAACAAGTGCTGGATGGGAAATGTTGACCGATTTCATTCCTTTGGGAAATCATCACCCAACCAGTGGATCAGCTACACCGTATACGCCATTCCATGGCCGTTTAAGAAACAAGATTTGCTGTCTGAATACACCCTTAGCCAGGATCAATATGAGAAAAACTACTACATCCAGGTCAAAGGACTTGACCAAACTCCAGCTCAATTACGGGCTCTCATTGGTGTGAATAGGAAATACAAGCGATTGAGTAATTATCGGGCAGAATGGCACATCAAAGAAACAGAGCAAGGCCGCTCACGAGTTGTATTTACCGCCAGTTCAACTGATCCTCCACCTTTTCCCCGCTGGATGATGGATCCAGTTTTGGTTCGCCTGTTTGCTGACAATTTCTCACGATTTAAGAATGAAATTGAAGGTCTGCAACCATGAAAAAGATAATGACTTTTATAGCCAAACCGTATCGCAAACTGTTGCAGGTAGAAGCTGATCCCAGGAAGGTTGCCGGTGGATTTGCCCTCGGTTCATTTATCGGGATGACTCCCTTTGTGGGCATGCAGATATTGATTTCTGTCAGCATTGCAAGCCTGGCTAAATGGAATAAAATTGCCGCCGGCCTTGGGGTGTTCAATACTAACATGGCTACCGGTTTATTTGTATTCGGATTCAACTACTATCTGGGTAGTAAAATACTGGGGATTCAAAATGATTTCACGCTACCTGAGAAACTGAATATTAGTTTTATAGGACAGGTATTCGAGGCTGGTTTTGAAGTATTTGCCGCTTTACTTATTGGTGGAATTATTACAGGGATTCCCTTTGCACTCACCGTTTATTACTTACTATATCGCCTTTTAAAAAACAGAAATCTCAAAAGAAATGAAGCATAAGCATTCATTCGCGCTCATCACTGGTGCCAGCCAGGGATTGGGAAAAGCCTTCTCAAAAGAGCTGGCCGAACAGGGGTATAATCTTTTGTTATCAGCTTTACCAGGCGAGGGATTGGAAGCCTGGGCACGCTTACTTTGCGAACAATACCAGATTACGGCGCTGTTGCATGAAACAGATCTGGCTCAAAGCTCGGCTCAGATTGATCTGGCTAACTGGGCATCGGCTTACCCTGTTCAGGTCGTGATCAATAATGCCGGAATTGGAGGAACTATGCCTTATGAATCGGCCACTACAGACTACTTGAATCGCATTATTCAGGTCAATGTGACTGCTCCGGCAATTTTGATCAACCGATTGTTGCCTGTTTTGAAAGAGCATGAACAGGCCTACGTGCTTAATGTATCGAGCATGGCAGCTTTTAGTCCGATGGCCTACAAAACAGTATATCCAGCCTCAAAAGCTTTCGTTTGGTCTTTCAGCCGGGGTTTGTATCAGGAATTGCGGGAGCAAGGAATTTTTGTTGGAGTCGTTCATCCCGGACCCATCAAGACGAATCCGGACGTTTGCCGACGAATTGAAAAACAAAAACTATTCGGGAGACTA
Source organism: uncultured Porphyromonadaceae bacterium (assembly GCA_964444375.1). Lineage (GTDB taxonomy): Bacteria > Bacteroidota > Bacteroidia > Bacteroidales > UBA12481 > JABHCC01. Next base: position 18,217 of record CAYUGX010000001.1, read on the forward strand.
GGTCTGGTCAGTCCAGACCGACTGGCAAAGGTGGCTATCCGTCAGTTGTTCAATCAGGATCCCTTGCTAATACCTGGAATTCTCAACAAGGTCAATTGGGCGATGATGAAGATAGTGCCGATCTGGATTCGGATGGGAGTATTGGCCAAAGTGGTTCAACGAGAGATTGACGAACCAAAAGAATACATTTTATCTTAAAAAACACAGTATGAAAGTACTTGTCACAGGTGCCAATGGATTTTTGGGTGCCAATATAGTTGCCATGTTGAACCAACATGGTGTTTCAGTTCGGGCATTCATGCGATCCTCTGCCAATCAACTGGGACTAACAGGATGTACTTTTGAGCCCTGTTATGGTGACATTACAAAGGTTGAGGATGTGAATAAAGCGCTTGTTGGATGTGACTATGTGATCCACGCTGCAGCTTGTACCGGACCCAGCCCAAATGATTATAATCACTACTTCCCTGTGAATGTAATGGGAACTCGCCACCTTCTAGCAGCTTGTCAACAGGCATCATGCAAACGCCTTGTGTTCATCAGCTCGGCCAACACCATTGGTTTTGGCAATCTGCTGCATCCCGGTCATGAAGAATTACCATTGAGTGAACCCTTTCGGTCATCCGGTTATGCTTTGACCAAATTAGAGGCCGAATTTAACATCCAGGCGGCAGTTGATCGAGGTCAGCTGGATGCGGTTATTCTCAATCCCGCCTTTATGATTGGTTCACGTGATCACAAGCCTAGCTCAGGTCGATTGCTGCTTTCGATGGCCAGGTCAAATCCAGTTCTCCTTCCCCCTGGTGGAAAAAGCTTTGTCCACGTCAACGATGTGGCATTAGCCAGTTTATCTGCCTTGCATCGGGGAGAAGCTGGGAAGTGCTATTTGTTGGCTAACCAAAATCTGAGTTATCACGATTTCTTCAACCAGGTGTATCAAATTCGTGGTAAGTCTCGTCAGGCTTGGATACTCTCTGAAGGATTCACAAAAATGCTGGGTGCCCTGGGATCCGGATTTGAGCATTTAGGCTTCAAACAAGACTTGAACTCAATTAATGCCAATCTTCTATGTATTAAAAATTATTATTCAGGTCAACTGGCGAGTTCTACATTCGGATTTCAATATACACCAATCAGTCAAGCGATTGAGGAAGCTATAGCATGGTTTTCAAATAATGGATACCTTAACAGTCAAAAAACACCTCAACATCTTCGTTATGCCTAAGCGAAATTACTTCTTTGTTAGACTGTTGGTTGTTTTTGTGGTTCATCTGATTTTCAAGGTCGTTGATTTGTCATTTACCTCTGCTTTGGAACCCAGTCTTCGTTCTCTTGGGTTTTCAATATTCTTTATGATCTATTGGATGGGAGTATGGGAAGTGGCCAGATGGATCTATCGTAAACAGATGGGAAATTGGATTGGTAAACCCAAACAATATGGAAAACTGACCCTCGTATCTACCGTCATATTGATTTTTGCCGTTCTCACCATTCTGATTTACAATTATTGGTACCTCCTATCTGATTATTTCATTTTCGGTAATACCTGGAATGATATTGCAGTGCTCAATCCAGAGATCATGGGTGATTTCACCATCTTAAAGAGTTTGCGGATCAATCCTGAATTGTTTTACGGTCTGTTTTTGTTCATTATCCTGGCTTATGGAGTGATAATTTTCATTGAATTGTTCAATCATGTGAAAGAAATGGAGGTCAGCACGGCTCTTTTGCAACACGAAAACACCCATGCCAAATATCAGGCTTTGAAGAATCAGATTGATCCACATTTTTTTTTCAATAGTCTGAGTGTATTATCATCCTTAGTTCATGAAGATCCTGGCTTATCCTCTACCTACATCAGTCACTTATCAAAACTGTATCGCAACATACTTGAAAGCGATACCGATCGATTGATTACCCTGCAAGAAGAACTGGCCATCCTTGAATCATACACTTTTCTGCTTCGAATCCGTTTCCATGAAGCTTTTCAATTACACATTGAATTGAGTGAGGCCAGTAAAAATCAAGTAAGGGTTGTTCCACATGTGATGCAAATGCTCATTGAAAATGCCCTGAAGCACAATTCCTTTTCAGCTGATGAACCCATCGATATTTACATCACTGAAAACTCTGATTCACTGATTGTTCGAAACGCACTGCGTGCAAAACGCCTTCTGCAGCGAAGCACTCATGTGGGATTGAGTAACATTAAGAACCGCTACGCAATTGCCAGCGAATCTGAAGTTGAGGTAAGCACAGAAAATGGAGAATTTATCGTTAAACTGCCTAAAATTACCCATGAATATTCTGATAATAGAAGATGAAAAGCGAACAGCTGATCAATTAAAAAGGTTGGTTATTCAGTTTGATCCTCAATTCAAAGTGTTTGGACCTCTTGATTCTGTTGCGCGCGCAAAAGAATGGTTTACATCCCCTCCTGAGCTTATTGACTTGATCTTCTTAGATATTATGCTGGCTGATGGTACATCATTCGAACTATTCGAAAGTATTAGCATTCAAATACCGGTCATTTTCATTACCGCGTACGATGAATATGCACTCCAGGCCTTCAAAGTTAATGCCGTCGATTACCTGCTGAAACCGGTTGACTACGAAGAGCTATCGCAAGCACTTAACAAGCTTGACCAAATGAAGCGCACACTTGGGCATCACAATCATCATTGGATCAAATCATTACTCCATGGCAATGCACCTCTATATAAGAAAAGATTCCTGGTCAAATCAGGCGATTTGATTCAGTATATACTGGTGGATGACATTGGGTATTTCGAATACGACGAAGGATTGGTCTTTGCACATCTGCTGGATGGCAAACGTGTAATTATTGAGCACAGCCTGGATGATTTAGGTGAGCTCTTGGATCCGGCTCATTTTTTCAGAATAAACCGTAAAACAATTGTACACATAAAAGCCATCCGTAAAATACACCCCTATTTCAACCGCAGGCTATCCGTCTACCTTGAGCCGGCCAATTACAATGCCACAGTAAGCCGTGAACGAGTGCAGCACTTCAAAGAATGGCTGGATCAGTAAAGCCCTAGTTTTCTGCAAACAGTGAACAGAAAGCAGCCCAAGATGTGTTTCGTGACTTGTGATTCAACTGATAACTGATAACTGATAACTTATAAGAGTAATCCATTAAACAACAACTTAAAGTTAGCGGTTGTGGAGGCTCTGAATTGTGGATTAAAACCAAAGAGCACGACCTGGCCTTTCCCTTTTTTAAGCCAAACTAAAGCCGGTTTGCCCGCTAATTTCTCAACCTTTTCTGCATAGCCACTGACCAGGATATCTCGCTCGACATATGTGCCAAGTACTCTACGGTCGATGTCGAAATACGGTATACTCGTTTCAAAAACCGGCTTTCCACGGCTGAACACATTGAGTTTATCTGGCATGCCATAACACAAAGGATAATTTGTATTCAGATCAAGTTTAAGCAATGAACCCGGAATTCTCAGTCCGTTCTTAGCCAGAGAAGAGCCAATATCTTTTACTGGAAATTGGAATTCCTCATTCTCATCTTTGCTTTTTTGGATGCTTTGGTTACCCATGAACAAGGCTGTTGATTTTCCCCACGACAATACCACACCTCCCTTGTCAATGAATTCCATTAGGTCAGACTGACCTTTTTTACCCATCCCTTTCAGCAATTTTGGATCATAGTTGGGGATGGAATAGGTACCGCCTTCTCTTTTCGATTTGGCTTCAACAAGGAGATCTTTATTGACATCCGGAAGGATGAGGACATCAAAATCAGCCAGCATTTTTTTGGTGATTTCCTTTGGCTGAATCACTGTAAACGGAATGTGATAGGAGTCGAGCACATAGCGTGTCCAACCGGCATCCATATCATGAAAAATCGTTTCTACTAACGCAATGGCAGGAAGTGTCACGGTTTTAGTTGGCCCAGAAAATGGTTCTTTCAACCATTCGAGTTGACCAGCTAATGGGCTAAATATGCCCGCGAGTTTTTCTTTCTCAACATCCTGCAAAGAGATGATAAAATCCCCTGCCGACCACAAAGTTCCGGCTTGGGTAGCCCGCTCAACCTGTCTTCCATCTTTCAGTGCATCAAAGACGACCTGATAACTCCGGTTCCAGGCTGCGGGCAGGATCACCGAATGATAGGAATCGGGTATTTGCGGTTCGAATGAAACAGGGAAAGTGAGTTTCTTAAGGGCTGAACCAATCTGCTTATCTACCTGGTTTATTTCAATGGATTGCACGCCCCGGTGAAGCGGTAGCGACCAGGAGGTGATGTCGTACGGGGGTATGAGTTCACCGCCTGGTGTATAGTGCCTGGCTGGAAAAATCTGTTTTTCCAGCACTTCTTTTATAAATGCCCTGAACGGCTGGGCTAGTGGAACAACATAATCACCCTCACGAAGTAGCTTTGAATCATGGTCAATGGTCTTCTCAAGCTGGTATACTTCGACACCATGCTCATCAAGCAGGTTAAGTAACTCCTGTAATTCCCCGGGATCATCTTGCCGGGCTGGAAAAACATAATGGTAGGGAGCCTCTGTTTTACCTTTTTCCGTTTCTTTCTTCGCGATGTCATTTCGAAACTGAAGAAGCTCTTTCTTATGATAGGCAGCAGTTTTCAGTATTGACCAGGTGGTGGCTAACTCATATTCAATGATATCCGATAAGCGCCACCAGCCTCCTTCCCAGGGTAGAGGCAGGTTGATGCTCTTTTTGTATTCACCCAGGCCCTTACCGCGAGCCTTTAATTCGTTCTTTTCAACAAAAATTGGCGTAGCAAATTGCACACTGGCCGCCTCTGTCAGCATGCCTATAACATTTTTCCAGATGGCCGTTTCTGTTGAGCCGGGCCAATAATCATCAAACAAATAATGCTGTGAAACGCCTGCCAGTCCTTTATTCGACATGTCCTTGCTCATGTTTGATCCAAAGATCCAGGTCCAGTTCCAAATTTGCTCATCGACGTTTTCTGCAATTGGATCATGCATCGGGGGTACAAAATACCTGGGACCGGTCGAGCCCATCTGGTGTTTTTCTACCATCACCTGAGGCAACCAGGTCTTGCTGTATGCTCGTGCAATGGCTTTGTTATCGGATTGCGTCAGTGTCACAAAATCTCGATTGTTATCGTGTCCGACATACTTGTGGTATACCTGAGGCATTGATCCTCCCTCGTATTTAGTCCCCTTGTAGGCATTGTAATGATCCACTACCATATCCATACCGTCTGGATTATGGCAAGGAATCATCATATATACCACATCTTCAAGCCAACCGAGCAATTCTGGATCTGCAGTGGTGGCCACTTCGTAGGCCACTAATGGGGCTGATTGTGAAGGTCCCACCTCTCCTGAATGCATTGACAAAGCTCCCATAACAAATACTTTCCCATCAGCAACAGCTTCTTGCACTTCGCTCTCAGAGAGCTTCACATTCAGGGCCAGATCTTGATTAATCTTTTTCAACTGTGAGAGCTTGGCTATATTATCTTCTGTAGACAGAAAGGTGGCATATATTTTCTTTCCGTTGGGTGATATGCCTATTTCAGTCATTAAAATTCTTGGTGACTGTTCAGCCAACACCCCCAAATAATCGATCAGCGGTTGGTAATTAAACAAAAAACGATCAGTTCCGGGTTGCTCACCAAAAAACGCTTTGGGTGTCGGTATAGTCTGATCAGCCTCTTGTGCCTGGGCAACAAAAAAACACGCAACTGCGAGAACGAAAGTTAGAACGTAATTTTTACTCATGATTATCAGTTTAGGATGGCACATATAAAGCGCTCGGTTTCAATAGTAAACTTACAAAAATTGCAAAGCTTTGTTTAACAAGAACAGGTTAGGCAAGATTCTTTTATCTTCGTAAACAAATCACGTGAAACACCAATGGAATCTACTGAATTTACTGCGGCCTGGCTTAAAAACTATCAAACTGCACCTTCGCAACTTAGCAAAATATCGAATGTAAATGGCTTAATATCTGCCTTCAACGCGAATATTGATGCTGTTATCAAGGTATCCGGCAGCATGATAGAATCGTTGATTGCTGAACACAATCTCTCTGTTGACGCCATCCTTTCTCCTGGAGAACGCAAAATCGAATCTTCAGAAGATGCCATCCGCGGTTTAGTTCATTGCTTCTCCGGTGGGATTGCTGAAGAATGGTTAATCAGAGACAGGTTGGTATTTGAATGGTTACATACCCATGTGGGTTATGACAAACTCCAAATGGGTGGTCAGGGCGGCATTGTGGCCAACGTGATGGCTGTCTGCGGCGTTCAATCTGTATATGTGCATTGTGCAGCTATACCCAAAGAGCAAGCCGGGCTCTTCCTGGATCTAGAGAATCTCAAAACCACTGACCATGAAGGACATTTGGGTAAAGCCCACACTACACATCGCGAAGATGATATCCCCCTGATACACTGGATTATCGAGTTTGATAAAGGCGATCAGATAAGGTTGGCTGACCAGGTGATAAAATGCCCCAAGTCAAATCGTTTTATTGCCACCTACGATCCTTTGAATTTCAGATTGGCCATTGATCCCTATTTTGCCCATGAGATGGCAAAACCAGAAGTCAAACTGGATTATGTTGTATTATCTGGTTTTCAGATGTTGCAAGAAACCCTGGCGGATGGTGAAACTGGTGCTGAACGAATAGACCGAGCCATTCGTGTGATCAACCGCTGGAAAGAATGCCATCCTGATGCCATCCTGCATCTTGAGATGGCCTCAACCCAAGACCAGGCAATGCGGAAATACTTGCTTGATACTCTGGCACAGAAGGTTGACAGCCTGGGTTTTAACGAGAGAGAATTGATTGATCTGCTCGAAGTAATGGGTGAGACAGAACTCGCCGAAGCCTGTGATGCATCGACAGATGCCGTTCACCTTTTCCAGGGTATGCAGAAGCTGAGAGCCTATACCCGTTGCCCGAGGGTACAGTTACACATGTTTGGCCTGTACCTGACTCTGCAAGACACAGATTTTGTTATTACTGCCGAACAAAACAGAAATGGGATGCAATTGGCGGCGGTTATTGCTGCTGCCAAAGCCGGAACGGGCTCAATTCATGATAAAGCCGTTTTACTTTGGGCGAAAGACCGTGCTGTTTCCAAACAAGGACTAAACGAAATGGTTGCATTGGATACCCTCCTGGGTGGTTCTGGTGGAGGTGATTTTCTTAGCACCGGGATTGCCCAGATTGAGGCAACCACGGTCATTGCCGTGCCCAGCATTCTCATTGATCAACCCGTAACTTTGGTGGGCATGGGCGACACCATTTCATCAATTTCCCTGGTTGGTGCTCAATAACAGGTCTGCACCCAGACATAATCACTAACTTGCCCGTTGACCAGGGGTCAAGTTTAATACATCCTTTTGATTATGAAAAAAACTGCTGCACTTACACTGCTGTGTCTGCTTACTGCATGGGCAATGGCACAGCAAACCGGCTATCCAGACGCTCTATTTTCCAGGGCTGAAAAAACCAATTTTGAAGAAACATCACTAAGTATTGATGTGAGAAATTTTGTCAACGAACTCGATAAACGCTCAGCACTGGTTCATGTGGAAACTTTCGGGCAATCGCTTTCGGGGCAAGCCCTCCAATTAGTAGTTATGGCAAAACCGGCTATTACCACACCTGAGGAGGCAAAAGCCAGTGGTAAACCTGTGATTTATGTGCAAGGCAATATCCACGCCGGAGAGGTCGAAGGCAAGGAAGCTACAATAACCTTAATGCGAGAAATTGCTTTCGAAAACAAGCAGTATTTGCTGGATAATCAAATCCTGCTGTTCTGTCCTAATTATAATCCGGATGGGAATGATAAACTTTCAGAAACCAATCGTCGAAGTCAGGAAGGTAGTCCGAAATTAGCTGGAGAACGCGCATCGGGAGAAGGATTCGATTTAAATCGTGAAGGGATGAAGCTCGAAGCCCTCGAAGCTAAAGCGCTGGTTAAAAATGTTTTCAATCGTTGGGACCCGGCTCTGTTTGTTGACCTTCATACCGATAATGGATCATGGCATGGATATGCTTTAAATTATGCCCCTTCATTCCATTCTGTTGGAGATCTTGCACCTACTTCTCTCACCAAACATGAGTTATTGCCCTGGGTGAAGGAGGATGTGTCGGAACGCACTGGAGTGCCGCTCTGGTGGCATGGTTATCTAAGAATGAGACCCGGACAACCTGGCATGTACACGGCGTATTCTCACCTGCCACGTTATATGGTCAACTACGTAGGCCTGAGAAACAGGATGGGCATACTGAGTGAAACTTTCGCGCATCAATTATTTGAAAAGCGTACCCTGGCAACCTATTTGTTAGTAGAATCCATTCTACGCTATACCAATGACCATGCCGCTGACATTCAGAATTGTATTACCCAGGCAGATCAACGAACCATCACCCAAATCATTGCGGAGGCAGGAAAACTAACAAAAGGTGTGCGTTTTCAGCGGATCTCAGATCCTGAGTTGGTTGAAATTCTGGTCAGGGAAACAGAAACGTATGAAGACAGTAACGGACGCAGACGAATGCGTCAAACCGGAAAGATCAGATGGGCCGACAGCATTAGTCATTATAACGCTTTCGAAGCTACTTTGGAAAGCACCGTTCCCAGGTATTACTATTTCAAGGCCAAGCACCAGTCAATAGCCAAGAAATTGATGGAACATGGCATTTCAGTTGACCAGGTCACCAAAAAAGAACGCCTTGAGGCCAGTGTATTTGTAGTAGAATCCTTTAAAAAGAATGAACGATCAAGATATCCGGGGCACAAACCGGTTCAATTGGATGGTTATTTTGAAACAAAAAAAATGACCTTCAAACCAGGTGATTTCAAAATTGATCTGGCTCAACCCCTGGCCTGGCTTATCTTTTACTTACTCGAACCACAAGCCGACGATGGTTTGGTCTACTGGAATTACTTTGATGAGTTTCTCGAAGCCAATAAGGCCGGTGAGAAAGCCGTGGCTTTTCCCGTCGTGAAGTCGTGGTAGCGCTATCTGGCTACGATCAACTTTTGTCGGGATAACAAACCGAATTCGTCTTCAAGTAGCAGGTAATAAATACCCGGGTTGATCTGGCTCAGATTGATGTGCTGGTTGCCCTGGTGTGATTCCAGTATTGTATTAAACACTAAACGGCCTTGATTATTGAATAAGCGCGCTTGGATAGAATTGATTTGGGTAGTAATGCCAGACACATACAGCACATCGTTCACTGGATTTGGAAAGACCTGTATCTCCATATCATGCTGGTGCAGACTAGTAACTGCACTGCTTTGGTAATCACCCAATACGACTCTATCTAAGAGGAATTCGCCCCAATCTGTACCCGCTTGATGCTGGCCTTGACTTGAGAAGGCTAATCCCTCAAGTGAAATTTTGTCGTCTCTAAATTCCCACTGCTGATTCAAGACCAGTTTTTCACCACAATACATGAAGATTCGACGATTCCTGGCCATAATCCTGATGGAGAACTCAATCCATTCGTCACCTGGATAGGCAAAGCTTGATTTAATCGATTCATCGAATCGAATACTTCCCTCTCCAGATTGCAAACGCACATTGACATTGGCACCTGCCAGATTAATCAAGCTAATAGATGCCCCTTTGTTGTTCAGGGTCTTTAAAAAAAAACGTATTTTGAGAACGGGCAGATCGATGTGTGTCAGATCCAGCATAATATTGGATTCGTCATGTAGATGAAGTGATTTCGATCCTTCAAAAGGATCCTGAGTCCTTACTTCAGCATCCTGGTAGGTATCGGCACCTCCCCGAGACAAGCTCCAGAAAGATGATTCACGGGTCACCTGAGTATTGGCATCGTAGTCTTCAAAACCATCAACAAACGGCAATTCCAATTTTTCACAGGTGCTGATCTTGCGCTTTCCTGAATAATATTCGGTATCCGGATAATTTGCTCGAACTTGCCAGTAGTACACCTGGCCTTTGGTCGGATAAAAGGTATAACTTGAGTCTTGTAAACCGATGCTAACCGGAGAAAGAAGCTCATCTGAACCCAGCAAAAAATCAAAAGAGGCAGCCGATTGAGATCCCGGAACTGACCAGGAACAGGTGAGCTTACGGGTAACGATTTGATTCTCCGGGGCTGGGCGCAAAAAACAAGGACTGCGGTCTTCGTAAAGTGAATCGACCTTAACCACAGGTATCGACAATACGACATCCGGTAGGTAAAGGGTATAACTTTCCTTGGACAAAGGCATATTTTGAAGGTCCAAAAATGTAATTTGCTGATCATAATCGGCCGACCAAAAGGGATACAGATCGCTTATGAGATTACTCGCAAGCGACAGATGGTCAAGATTCCCATAATGCTTGAAAGAGGGCATGGTCGTGAGCCTGTTATTTGCCAGATCAAACACTCGTAGCGATCTGCTTGCTGTTTTCGGCAAGGCAGCCAATTGATTCTGACTCAGGTTTAGACTCTTCAAATTGGGCATGGAGCGAAAGACCGAAGGAAACTGGCTGAAATGGTTTTGATCAAGAATTAATTCAGCCATATGATTCAGATCAAATGCTACAGTAAGTGCATTGAGCTGATTTTCGCCAGCATCCAGTCTAATCAGATGAGGTAGTGAATGATGAATCCTCAGTTTGCTTAACTGATTGCCTCTCAGATTTATGAGCAAAACATTGGGAACACTGGCCATAAATGTGCTATTGGTAATCTTGTTTCTTGACAGGTCAAGATTTTGTAAAAACGGCAATGGCTTGGCCAAATTCAACGACTCCATGGGAGTTTCAGAAATGCTTAAACACACCAGATTCTCGAGGTGCTTCAACCAAGGTGAGGTATCCATTGGTACTCTTGCTATCTCCAGGTGCAGCAGGTGATGGGCTAAATCAGCCGCAATCCCATTAGTGATGACGACCTGATCAAGCTGTAAAACAAGTAATTTCAAGTCATCAGGCAATTCAGGAAACCGCAACAAGGTATCGGCTGACAGATTGAGCTGCACCAATTTATCCGGTAGGTCAATAGAGGTAAAGAAAGCTGGATTGGGATTATGAAGGCGCAAAATCTGTAAATGTGGAAGTTCAGAAATGAATTGAAGGTCTACCTGATCATTTGCATCAAACACAAGTTCAAGCTCGTGCAGGCCCAAGCATTTATTCAGAAGGGGAGCTGATATCATCGATGTGTTTACCGTTAGGGTGGTCAGCTGTGCTAATTCTCCTTCAAGAATTGCCTGCTCTGATCTTGTCTCAGGCAAATTCAGTTGATTCTGAATATAGCTATAGAGGGCTGTACTTTCAAATTGAACCGGATTACCTGAATAGTAGACCCAAAGTGGCCCGATCTTCAGTGACTCACCTGACTGGTAAACAGCTGCAATCCGCACGGGATTCCAGCCCGGGGCTAATAGGTTGGCAGATATATGTAGTTGTTCCGTTTCAATGAATTCATAATCTGAGTAATAGACCCGGTATAATTCGGGCATTTCCGATCCTTTCGGTTCTTTCCAGTGAATAATATGGCCTTCATCACCTAGCTCAACACTCAGATCGGTTGGTTCTTCGTAGAGATTATCGGGCTGGATATTGACAATCGCTTCCTGAACCGAAAACCCGTGAATCATGTTGGCGGCATAGTATCCGTCTCCAATACCACCCCAACCCAGATTGAAATGCAAATAACCGTTCTCATCGATTCCATCACAAACAAAGGCATGTCCTCCTCCTGCCATAAAAACAGGGTTATACGACAACAAATTATTTAGAATAAGCTCTTCCCAGTCTTCTCGCCCATATTCATTTCGGCGTGCTCGATAACTCTCTGTATAGCCCCAGGCTTGGAAAGTTTTTAATGCCATGCCCGTTGAGGCCGATGATCCCTGATACCCATAGTTCATTCGTAAATCCTGGCCAATATCTGCCAGTAATTTTGATATCGTCAGGTCGTAGCACACTGGTCGATCAATCATTTGCTCCCACAGGTATTTGGGTAATCGAGCAGTGTCGTTGTCGTAACCGTGGTGCCTGATAATCTGGCCCATGGCTACTGCAATACAACCTGCCCAAGCCTTTCTTTCAGGTCCTAGCATTTGAATCGGACAATAGCGATTAAACCATTTCCCCTGAGACCATGTTGTATTTAAAAGAGGCCCTACCGGATGGTCTATCAAGGTGGTGGTTTTCAGTAGACGAAAGGGAGTTTTTTCCATTTCGTTCATCCAGTTTTGGATAAACTGTGGATCGACGGTGCTATTGGAGAAGCAATTTTGAGTGGAGTAGCTGATCACCCTGTGATCATTTCCTTTTATTTTATAGGCGATAAAACAGGGGGGATCAATGGATTCTAGAATATACATATTGCCCTGCCGGATTGGGCTGAACGTAATAGCCTGTTTTGATAAAGTACCCGACGGGTCTTGCGCTCGCAAGAACTCAACGCTTTGTTCATTTAGCTCCTGAGCCAAACACGGGAAGCTGGCTGCCCAAAAACCAAAAAAACAACAGATCGCGAGTTTTAGCCAAAGTCTCATAACTGTACGCTTAGTAAGCTGGATGAGACAAGGGTGCTTTGCTCTGAACAAGTTACAACAGAAAGACGACACAAAAACACCAACATTACAGCCTGGTGCCAGTTGTTTGAGAGGTGATGCATTCTTTTTCATAAGTGTGGGATTACACTCACAAAAAAAGAGGCCCCCACAATGTGGAGGCCCCTGGTTAATACTAAACAGTTATCTACTATTTCGAAACAATCATTCTTTTCGTTTCTGTGAATTGTCCGGCCGTCAAGGTATAAAAGTAAATTCCGGCTTCCAATTCATCGGCATGCAGCGTACAGGTGTGCTGACCCGCTGGCTTTCTGCCTTCATCAATCAACATCACTTTACGTCCGGTCATGTCTGTGACCTCGATAGAAACCTCCTGAGCAGATCCCAATTGATAAGTAATATCAGTAGTTTTTCTAAAGGGATTTGGATAATTCTGATCCAAACTTGAAACCGATTTCAAGAGATCGACATCATCAATGATGTTACTGTGATCATTGATGAATAGTTTTATCAAAGGGTTCCGGTCTGAAACGAAACTTCCGGTGTACCAGCCTGCTTCGTCCCAGCCTATTGACCGGTTGTCTTTGTATCCGGTAGTCATGTCTACCCCGATGGTTAGATTATTGTTCCGTCTGTCCCACTTGCTGTAATGGAAATTATTGTATTGTATTCCCGCGTACACTATATCCCCTTCAAACAGGAATTCTGATTCTCCGTCTTTCTCGAAGGGCAAATAAATCCAGGAGTTAAACATACTTGAATCCAATACCAATGTTTCTGTGGTTAGCCATTCCAGAGCACCCATACCGTCTGGATCCTCGTCAGGAGGAGGTAACCAGAACAAGGTGTATCTGAAATCAATTGAATCATCGGCCAATCCGCCCATAATGTAAACGGATACCCCATCGACTTCACAGTCTCCATAAATAGGGAAGATTGATCCCACAAAGTGATCGAGATTCCAAAAATCTTCTCCAAAACCATCCCGATAACGTTCAAATCCATAAGCCCAGGCCAGCTCTACTGTTTCGTCAGCCCGGCTGTACACTGAATCGGTGACATGAAAAAAGATGGTTTGTTCATTGTCTTCGGGCGTACTTTCTTCCTCTGCCTGGTTCCACTTGAAAGTGATCCCATAATGACCATAATCCTCAGGAGTAAACGCCTCTTCAAGCCTCACCGTATCTATCCACAATGGATTCAGCCAGGTTGGTTCACTGGTGCTATTGAATATACTCTGGCTATTCTTTTTCACATCTACTTCAAGGAACATGTCATTCTGCTCAAATTCACCAAAATTCAGCACACTGGATTCCCAGGCGAAAAATGAACCACCCAGTTGGGAGTATGGCATTTGGTAAAAGGTACTCTCAGCTGTTTCCTCATCGCCATCGTCCCATTCGAAGCTAAAGTGCTGCATCTGCAGGTCATTGTCCCAGGCTTCGAGTACTTCGAAATCATCAACCAGCCAAAAATACATCCCTGTTCCACGCCATGTGAGTCTTATTACGACCTCTGACATTCCGGCGGCAACTTCTGAAATATTGGCCTGAAAAACTGTTGCTTCTCCGGGAGCGATATCATTGGGGCGATCTTTATGCCCGCAATCGAATCGAGCATCAAATGCTGCCCAGTGTACTCCTGCGTCATTGGATACTTCAAGAAACATTTCCCAACCTCCTGAATAGCCCATGAAGTTAGTCAGGTAACGTACAATAACCGAACTGTGGTCAGAGCAGTCGAGTGTTGGAAACACTACCGAGTTATTCACCGGGATCAAATCACCAAGCGCTGTATAGTTGTTATACAGGTTAGCAAACAGACAGAGATGGCCATCATCTTTGGTTAGCGATTGAAATGGTGGTTCAAAGGTCCATTCAGCACGCAGGCTGTCGTTTGGCCACCAATGCCAGTTGAATCCATTTCCATCTGGATCTTCCATGTAGAAACCTTCGGGAGCTGTCCATCCCTTTTCATCATCAGGGTTACCCCAGTCAAAGGTTTCGGAAAAAAAGACTTCACCGTCTCCCTTGAGTCCTTGTGCAGCTGCATTGGATAGAAGGAGACCCATGAATAAAAGTGTAAATAATAGCGTAAAGGTTTTTTTCATCGTATTGATTTTATGGTTAAAACTTTTCAGACCAGGGCGATTAAAGGTACAAATCACAATGAAATAAAAAAAGGCCCCCACTTTGTGGAGGCCTTTTGGTTTAGGTCAAGGGACTTTTCCTATTTGGAAACAATCATTCTTTTTGTTTCGGTAAATTGTCCGGCAGTCAGGGTGTAGAAATAAATTCCAGCATCCAGTTCATCTGCATTCAGGGTGTAGCTGTGCTGACCAGCAGGCTTAGAGCCTTCGTCGATCATCATCACTTTACGTCCTGTCATGTCAGTTACCTCGATGCTAACATCCTGAGCTGATCCCAGCTGATAGCTGATATCTGTGGTCATTCTGAATGGATTCGGATAGTTCTGATCCAAACTTGAAGCCGCAGCAACCAGATCAACATCATCAATCACATTACTGTGGTCGTTGATGAAAAGTTTAATCAGCAGGTTCCGCTTACCAATAAAGGAACCGGTATCCCAACCCACCTGTGGAGTCCAACCGATGGAACGAGGATCATGTCTTGGTGAAGTTTTATCCGCACCAACAACAAGGTTTTTGTTCCTTCTGGTTAACTCATGATAGTGCATGTTAGTATACTGAATTCCAGCATATATCATGTCACCTTCAAACAAGAATTCTGATTCACCATCTTTGTCAAATGGTATGTATACCCATGTATTAAACATAGATGAGTCCAGTACATATTGCTCGGTGGTTAACCACTCAATAGCACCTTCACCATCGGGATCTTCCTCTGCAGGAGGTTCCCAGAACAGGGTGTAGCGGAAGTCAATGGAGTCATCGGCCAAACCACCCATGATATACACAGAAACACCGTCAACTTCGCAGTCGCCATAGATAGGGAAGCGCATACCGGCAAAGTGGTCAATGTTCCAGAATTCCTCACCATAACCGTAGGTATAGCGCTCGAAACCATATGACCAGGCTAATTCTGGTGTTTCATCAGCACGGCTATATACCGAGTCGGTTACATGGAAGAATACGGATGCAGAGTTGTTCTCTGGTACCTGGTCTTCTTGAGCCTGCTTCCAGGTCCACTTGATTTCATAATGACCATATTCTTCAGGTGGAGCAAAAGAACCTTCGAGTTTGGCCGTGTCAATCCACAGTGGACTCAACCAGGTTGGCTCTGACGTTTCATTATAAACACTTGTTCCAGCCTTTGAAATGTCAACCTCTAAGAACATGTCATCCTGATCTTTTTCACCAAAGTTCAGAACGCTTGACTCAAACAGGTGGAAAGAGTTACCGCCTAATTGTGACAAAGGCATGTAAGTTGTTGTACTTTCCATGGTGTTCTCATCACCGTCATCCCATCCAAGGGAGAAGTGCTGCATCTGGAGGTCATTGTCCCAGGCTTCAGCCAGCTCGAAGTCATCAATCAACCAGTAGTACATGGACGTTTCGGCCCATCTGATTTTAATGATCACCTCGGCCATACCAGCTGCTACTTCAGAGATATTGGCCTGGAAAATCACAGGCTGACCCGAAGCCGCGTCGTTCGGACGGTCTTTGTGACCGGTACCAAATCCGCAATCATAAGCTGCCCAGTGTACACCAGCATCATTTGAAATCAAAATTTGCTGCAAACCACTTGAGTAGTTCATGAAGTTGGTTTCATAGCGAAGAATCACTGAGCTTCTGTCACTGAAGTCAAAAGCCGGGAACACGATGGAGTTGTCTAATCCAATCCTGGGATCCAGATAGTTGTTGTACAGGTTTGAAAATAGACAAAGGTGTCCGTCTTCTTTTGAGGTCGACTGGAACGGAGGCTCCTTGGTCCACTGAGCGTCAAGACTATCATTTGGCCACCAGTGCCAGTTGTACCCGTTGTCAGTTGGATCCTCAAAATAAAAACCATCAGGCAACGACCAGCCCCGCTCATCATCGGGATTTTCCCAACCAAAAGTATTGGTGTAGAAAACCTCGCCATTACCTTTTAAACTTTGCGCCTGGGATACAGTGTAGCCAACAAGTGCAAAGAATGCAAGCAGAAGAGTAAATTTTTTCATACGCAAACAGATTAAAGAAATATTAAATTACAATTGAACAATCTCGTTTTTTCCTCGGCAGCGTTAAAGATAAACAGAGAATCGAATAATCCAAAACCCTGCGCCCACTTATGGAGCAGAACTACCCAATTATTTCAAAAAATAACTCGTCTAAGCGATTATTTCACCTCACAATCCACTCCTGGATACCGGTTGAGTACTCTTCATGAAGCTGCATTTCGAGTCTAAGTGCAGTCGTTTTGATCGGACTGAAAGTGATCTTATTGAACTGATCTCGTTCATTTGGATACCCCAATTGAGGGCTTAGGGTTTGCCAGGCATTCCCATCTTTGTAAAATAGGGTATACGACGCTGGCACTCGACATCCAGCATTGAGGTCTTCATCATCGAACCAAAAAATTTCGATTTCGGATATGGTCTCTTGGGCCTCAAACGTCATTTCAACCCATTCCTGGGTTCCAAAGTTTGGCCACCAGTGGATATGACCAAATTCTTTACTGCTTGATTTGGTGGGTACCAATTGATCATGAATCGTACTTAATGATCCTTTGGTGGGAGAAGAAGTCAGAGTTGCTAATGAGGCAATGGTCGGAGCGGGCAAGGGGTTGGCAGATTCAACCATTTCAGGGATCCACACGGTCATTTCCCCTCTGCCGCGATTTGCCCATGAATAGTAGGGAATTGCAGTTAGTACTTCGTCTCTTTGATCTACTCCTTCATCCAGCCTTTTGGTCAGAGAATACCCACTGGTTTGAATAATCCCTACACCATTCAGCATTTCAGGTTTATAGTTGTAGGAGAAATCAGGATTCTCAGCCAGGGCCATATGCAATACTTTTTGCTCTTCCTGATCGGGCCATTCGAGGCAATAGACTAATGGTCCTCGTTGAATCGCAACCTGACCACGATCTGCCTCCACCAGTTCATGAGCGCGAATGCGTTTTATATCCATAGGGAAATTCAATTCAACCACATCTCCGGGTTCCCAATTGCGGTTAATTACAGCATAGCCGTCTTCCATACGCAAGCCAGCTTTCTTGCCATTGATCTTCAATTCAATGTCTCCAGATGGCTGATCAAGGAATTCATACAAATCGCTTGGGACCACCTCATCCCGGGCCCAGCCGGGGATTCTCAAATACAAGGCGAATTTCTGTTTTTGAGCAGGTTTCAGTTCCAGTTTGACCTGACCCTCCCAGGGATAGTCGGTAGACTGTTTGAGGACCAGCTCCTGATCATTCACCGTCAGGTTAGCTGAACTGCTCGCATACAGGTTGACAAATACTTTTGATTGTTTAATGCCATATAGGTAACCGGGTATCGATGCCAAGAAACGAGTCATGTTACTTGGGCAGCAAGCGCATCCAAACCAGGCACTCCGCTCATGTTGCCCCCTGGATTTCAGTGGATTCGGGTAGAAAAACCGATCGCCGCTCAGGCCCAAACCGCTGATAACACCGTTGTACAGGCTTCTCTCCAGTACATCCATGTATTTGGCTTCTCCTTTCATCAGAAACATGCGGTGATTCCAGAAAACATTGGCAATGGCAGCACAAGTCTCACAATAGGCGCTCATATTTGGCAATTCATAGTTGTCTCCATAGGCTTCGCCGTGCCCAGAGGCACCCACTCCCCCTGTAATGTATAACTTCTTTGTCACAACATTATCCCAGATGCGGTCAATGGCCTGCATGTAATCCTGATTGCCTGTCAAAGCGGCAATATCGGCCATTCCGGTGTACATATAGTTGGCCCGAACAGCATGCCCTACGGCCTCTTCCTGATCGGTTACTTTCTGGTGCGATTGCGAATACTCACTCCCGCCTTCCCTGACATCCAGGAAAAATTTAGCCAGATCGAGATATTCTTCCTTTCCTGTTACCCGGTACAGTTTTGCCAGACCAATCTCAATCTCCTGGTGTCCGGGATAATTCTCCTCCTTACCCCATCCAAAATCCCTGACGAGAAGATCGGCGCTTTTGGTGCAAATATCAAGAAAGGTCGTTTTACCAGTCGCCAGGTAATGCGCAACTCCGGCCTCATACATGTGCCCCAGGTTATACAATTCATGGCTCAAATCATGGGTCAGTTCCCATCGCCGGCTTCCTGCCCAGGGGTGGGCACTGTCGCCCATAATAGTTCGATTGGTGTACAAATACCCATCGGCTTCCTGAGCAGCGGCTATCTTAACGAGCAAATTGTCTACATAGGCGTCCAGCTTTGGATCCGGAAACATTTGCATCGAATAGGCTGCTCCTTCAATGATTTTAAACACATCAGAATCATCAAAAGGGTAGATTGAACAAAACGATCCTTCTTCCCAACCTGCTGCAATTTCAAAATTCTTCACGCGGCCTGTTTTTTCGGATTGATCAAAAGCATAAGGAATCGTGAGTTCGTGGTTCAACTTAATGCGGGGTGACCAAAATTGATCATGCAGGGATACTTGATTAAAGGCCACGGGTTGAATCGGATAATCACCCGTAATGTCTGTCTTTGTTTGGCAAGCAGTGAAGATCACTGCGATTATAAACAGACTACTAAATGAAGTAAATGAGTGCTTTTTCATGTTAGCAAATTAAGTATTGGATTTTTGTCCATAATATGCATTCGGTCCGTGCTTTCTCGAATAGTGCTTATCCAGTAAGGTTTTCTGTATAGGATTCTGATTGCCCAAGACATGAGTTTGGTAAGCCATTTTGGCAACTTCTTCGAGTATGGTGGCGTGTTTAACCGCATCCTCGACAGTTGATCCCCAGGTAAAAGGTCCGTGCTCAGCAACCAATACGCCTGGTATGGCCAGGGGGTTCAGATTTTTAAATCGTTCAGCGATCACTACACCCGTGTTCAATTCATACCCATCCTGAATTTCATCTGGAGTAAGTTTTCTACTTAGGGGCACAGGTCCATAAAAATGGTCGGCATGAGTAGTACCCTGACAGGGTATCTCACGACAAGCCTGAGCCCAAGAAGTGGCCCAGGATGAATGGGTGTGTACGATTCCTCCTATGGATGGAAAGGTGCGGTACAGGGATAAATGAGTATCAGTATCTGATGAAGGCTTCAATGATCCCAGACATTTTCCTGTGTCTAATTCAACGGGGACCATATCGCCGGCCCTCATTCTATCATAATCAATTCCACTGGGCTTGATGTAAACTATCCCCTGCTGTCTGTCAATAGCACTTGCATTACCCCAAGTGAGTTTGACCAATCCTTTATTGACCAACTCCAGATTGGCGCTTAATACTAACTCTTGTAACTCGTTCATAAACACTGCAGTTTTTACACATCCAAACTGAAATAGTATCCCTTAGCTGTCAATTCATCGTATTTTGCTTGCTCAAATCGGTACAAAAAGGCCCCTTTCTTCGAGCTGCTTTTGTCTTTTTCGTTCAACTTTTCTAATAAATCAAGTGAAAGAATCTTCTTCCTGAAATTGCGCTTGTCCAATTCTTTCTGATAGATGGCTTCATAGAGGCTTTGCAGCTGAGGCAGGGTAAATTTATCGGGGAGTAGCTCAAAGCCAATGGGCTGGATTTTGGCTTTCCTCCGCAAGCGTCTTAAAGCCTTCGCCACCATGTCACCATGGTCAAATATCATTTCAGGTACCTCATCGATTGTCAACCATTGGGCGGCATTTTCTTCAACAAGCGCCTGATCCAGTTCGCTGACTTCTATGAGAGCATAGTAGGCGACTGAAACAACACGTTCACCCGGATCCCGATCAATCTGACCGTAAGTCTGAAGTTGCTCCAGATACACATCACCCAAGCCTGTGAGATCCAATAATATTCGCTCTGCAGCATCTATAAGGTTTTCATCTTTCTTCAAAAACCCTCCGGCAAGCGACCACTTCCCCTTGGCTGGCTCAAAATTCCGTTTCAACAGTAATAGTTTGAGCTGTCCTTTGTCAAAAACAAAAATGATGCAGTCAACAGCAATTAACTGGCGATCTTGATGGGGGTAATATTGGTTCATGCCATAGTATTTAAGTGTTAAAATTACACTTTCTTGGGCTATTTTACAAATGTAATATTAGACATCATTTTCCTAACTTCGGGATTTACAAAAATGACAGCATCATGACAGCATCCGGCAAACTCTCCGTTATTATCAGCTTGAGCCTCCTTATTATTACGTTCAATTCGCAGGCTCAGGTTCCAAATCGATCCACTCTAGACATTCAAGAATTCATGGCTAGAGACTACATTGGCCAGGCACCCAGAATTACACAGTGGTCGTCTGATAGCAAGTATTTGTATTTCAACTGGAAGGAAGCTCATGCTGAAAGTGATTCATCTTTCCGAATCAGTACTAAAAATCTGAATCCTGAGCGGATAGATGCAAAAGATTTGCGAATTGATCGGCCCCGCCGTGGAAATTTCAACCGGGATAAAAGCATGGAGCTAATAAGCGATCAACAAGGTTTGGCGATTGTTTACCCCAAGAAAGGCGATACCATCTGGTTTTATACGGCCAATGACCAGGTTAGTGGTTTATCTTTTTCATTTGATGAATCAAGGGTTGTTTTCACTATCGACAGAGATTTATTCAGCTGGGATATCCAAAATGGGGGCTTTAGACAGTTGACCAATTTTCAGCAAGACAAGGAGAAAACGGATTCGAAACCGCCTGCAGCCAAAACCGAACGGAATGCGCAGGATGATTGGCTGTATCAGGATCAAAAAAAGCTATTTCCTAAGCTCAAAGAACGAGGAAACCGGTCTGGTAGTCGATTTTACGGCTATCGAAATCAGCGCGGAGGAGGCCAATCAGCAGGTGGCCCGAGTCAGATTGATCTGAAAGGATTCAACATGTACGGAGCCAAGCTGTCTCCGGATAATCGCTTTGTGACCTACTCTCTCTATAAGCCTGCTCCACAAGTACAGGGAACTGAAATGCCTGATTATGTAACCATTTCGGGATACACACAGATGCGATCTACTCGCTCAAAAGTGGGTAGTCTTCCAAGTAAATCAAAACTCGGAATCTTTGATATTGAAAGAGATACAGCCTATTACCTTGACTTGTCGAGCCTGCCAGGTATATTTGATGCCCCTGAGTATTATGCAGACTATCCGGATCGCAAATTAACCTACGATAAACCCAAAGCGGTTAATATCAATGGTCCATTTTGGTCTGGAGATGGTCAATACGGAGTCATGGTTGCCCGTTCGTTTGATAATAAAGACCGATGGATATTTTTAGTTGATCTTGAATCGGGAACAGTTAAAAACCTGGACCATCAGCATGATCCGGCCTGGATTGGTGGCCCAGGTATTGGCTATGGAGGATCTGTAAACTGGTTGACAGATGATGAAACCCTCTATTTTCAATCTGAAGAAACAGGATACTCTCACCTGTACACCCTCAATGTTAAAACAGGAGAAAAAAAAGCGCTGACTTCCGGTGATTTTGAGGTGTCTCAGCCCTTTTTATCCAAGAATAAGAAACATTGGTATTTCCATTCAAACGAAGTTCACCCCGGAGAAAAGCATTTTTACAAAATGGCTCTTGAGGGTGGAGAAAGGATACAGTTGACCAGCCTATGTGGGAGCAACGCCGTCAGATTATCTCCAGATGAGAAGCACATGGCCATCACTTTCTCATTTGCCAATAAACCGCCTGAGATTTATTATCAGGCCTGCAAACCCGGTTCAGAACCTGTTCAACTAACAGATTCAAGGTCAACCGCATTTAAAGAATACAATTGGCGAGTACCTGAGTTTATCACCTTCCCGGCCGAAGATGGCGCTTCGGTTCATGCCCGTTTGTATCAACCTGATGATAGTAAAAAGAATCAGGCAGCGGTAATCTTTGTTCATGGTGCGGGTTATTTGCAAAATGCCCACAAGTGGTGGTCAACCTACTACCATGAATACATGTTCCACAATCTTTTAGCAGATAATGGCTATACTGTTTTGGATATTGATTATCGGGGCAGTGCCGGATATGGCAGAGACTGGCGAACCGGTATTTACCGCTGGATGGGTGGGAAAGACCTGTCAGACCAGGTTGATGGCGCAAAATTCCTGGTTAAAGAATGTAATATTGATTCTAATAAGGTTGGACTCTATGGTGGATCATATGGTGGTTTCATAACCCTCATGGCCCTATTCAATGAGCCCGATGTTTTTGCTGCAGGAGCTGCCTTGCGATCGGTAACCGATTGGGCACACTATAATCATGGGTATACTGCCAACATTCTAAACACACCGGTGCTGGATAGCCTGGCATATGCAAAAAGTTCACCCATTTATTTTGCTGAAGGCTTGCAGGGGCATTTGCTTATGTGTCATGGAATGCTTGACTCAAATGTGCACTTCCAGGATATTGTTAGGCTTAGTCAACGCCTGATTGACCTGGGCAAAGAAAACTGGGAATTAGCTGTGTACCCTTTCGAAGCACACTCTTTTAGTGATCCAGATGCCTGGACAGATGAATACAGGCGAATATTTAAGTTGTTTCAAAGCACCATTGGCAAGCAATAGCCCATGCATATCAAGCCTATTCTTCTGTATATTTTTATCGCAGCGACCACGATGCTCCATGGTCAGGAACAATGGACACTTGATCGTTGCATTAATCATGCCATGGCTAATAATATTCAGCTGAAGCAACAGGAGTTGCGTATTCAGGTATCGCAAAACCGATTTGCTGCATCACAATGGTCTCTACTTCCAACGATTAGAGGACTGGCCGGACAAACATTTCGCTTTGGTCGATCAGTTGATCCACTGACCTATGAGTTCAGTACAGAGAATACACTGGGCAGCTCATTCACCCTATCTTCTGATCTTGACGTGTTCAAGGGCTGGCAAAAGCAGAACCTCGTTAAAAAGCACAAGCTTGAACTTAATCAAAGTATGAGTGATCTTGAGTGGGCTAAAAATGATCTTTCTTTATCCATTACTCGCTATTTTCTGGTGGTTATGTTCAACCGGGAGCTGGTGACCATGGCCCAAAATCGTTTAGAGATAACAGCACAACAAGTGGCCCAAACAAAAACTCTGGTAGACGCCGGATCACTACCCAGGGGTGATTACCTGGAAATTCAGGCTCAACTGGCCAGTGATGAACTAAGCCTGGTAACTGCAGAAAATGAACATCAATTATCCCTTCTCGATCTGGCACAATTGCTTGATCTCGAAGACCCTGATGATTTTATTATAAAACCACCGAGTTTAACCCACTTTGATGGCTTTGTGACCGATGACAACCATATAAGCATTTACAACACAGCTCTAGCTTTGTTGCCCAGGATTCAAAGTGCTGAGATCGCTCTCCAACTTGCCCAAAAAGACCTGGCCATCAGCAAGGGCAAACTCTTGCCCAGTCTGGGCATGCATTCATACCTAGGGACCGGATATTCTGATCAAATTCACGACCTTCAAACAGGTAATATCATGCCTTTCACCAATCAGCTATCCTATGCAGGTACAAGCAGCCTCCAGTTTATCCTTCGTATTCCAGTTTTTGATGGATTGGCCAGTCAGACCGAAATAAAAAATGCCGAACTAGGGGTACTGCATGCCAACTATGAATTAGAGCGGATAAAAAGCACTTTGCGAAAAGAGATTCATCAAGCTCATGCTGATGCACGAGCCGCGTGGAAAAAATATCAAGCTACCTTGAAAACAGTTAACGCTCTTCAAGAGGCCTTTCGCAACACAACTGAAAAGTTTAATCTGGGTATACTCACTTCATTAGACTACAACCTGGCTAAAAACAACCTCGATCAGGCACAGTCAGACTTGCTCCAGGCCAAATATCAGTACCTGTTTAATCAAAAAATTTTAGATTTTTACCGTGGATTACCGCTCAAAATGAGATGATATGAAAATACTACATATTGAAACAGCCACCCACGTATGCTCGGTATGTATTAGTGATGATGAACAGGTACTTGGACTGAAAGAAAGTTTTGAGCCCAACATGCATTCTACTCAGCTCGGGGTATTCATCGATACACTTCTATCAGACACACAGCTTCAGGTAGCTGAATTGGATGCCATTGCGGTGAGTTTGGGGCCAGGTTCGTATACCGGACTCAGAATCGGTGTATCAACTGCCAAAGGCTTGGCCTATGGGGCAAATATTCCCATAATAGGTATCGACACCCTACAAATCATCGCCAATGCTTACCTGAACAATCCAGGCCTTCAGGCTCATCACCTACCGGATGAAAACATCGTCTTGTGTCCGATGATCGATGCCCGCCGAATGGAAGTATATACGGCCCAATATGATCTGTCACTCAAACCCCTGACCCAGGTTGAAGCAGTCATAGTCAATCACGAATCATTCCAGACCGAGCTGGGCCGGAATACCCTGTTATTCTTTGGAAATGGCAGTTCAAAATGCCGCACCGTTATTGATCATCCTCAGGCCCATATTATTGAGGGTGTTCATCCCTCATCTAAGTATATGGTTTCCATCGCTATGGCCCACTATCGTGCCTCAGAATTTGTCGATACCGCCTATTTCGAACCCTTCTACCTGAAAGATTTTATTGCGACGATCCCCAAGAAAAAGGTCATCCCGTAGATGAGTAAAGGCCCAGGGAGGTGATAATCGTTGCATATTGCGGCTTTTCAACTATTTTTGTGGCAAAACTAGAAAACAGTATGGCAACAACATCAGATATCAGGAACGGGATGTGCATTGAGCACAACGGGCAGCTTTTTACCATTGTTTCTTTCCAACATGTTAAGCCCGGTAAGGGTCCGGCATTTGTGCGCACAAAATTGAAAAACATAACAACCGGAAGGGTTATTGAAAACACATTCTCTGCTGGTCATAAAATCAATGAAACCCGCGTTGAACGTCGGCCATACCAATTTTTATATAAGGATGATATGGGCTATAACCTGATGCACTTGGAGACCTATGAGCAAATCATTCTTCAAGGGGAATTAATTAATAATATTGATTTGTTGAAAGATGGAGAGCAGGTAGAGGTAGTTGTACACGCCGATACAGAAACAGCTTTGTATGCTGAACTCCCTGTCAATGTTGTTATGGAAGTCACTTACACTGAGCCTGGTGTACGCGGAGACACCTCCTCATCAAGTTCGCTTAAACAGGCTACCATTGAAACCGGTAACACGATCATGGTTCCCTTATTTGTAAATACCGGTGATAAAATCCGGATTGACACCCGCGACAATAGCTATATGGAAAGAGTCAAGTAGAGGTGCTACTCTGCTTTTGATTGCCTGGTCTGGGCAACATCCAGTGCAACCAGGACACCCAGGGAACCCCAAACTAGCGCTGAAGCTTTATCGGTATCCAGGAAGTTGTTCATTATACCGTGAAGAAAGTAGGTAACCAAACCAATGGTTAGGGCAATCGCCACCATTTTGTATTCAGGCTGTTTTTCGGTTTTATACACTTTAATGCCTGTCTTCAGGGCATAAAACACGAGAATGAGCATGAATAAGGCCCCCAAAATACCCGATTCACTGAGCGGACCCAGAAACTCAGAATGGGCGTTACCTCCATCAGCTGCATTTGTACTGATAATGGTTTTCTGAGATTCTTTTTGATAGGGCGCATACTGGAACATGTAGGTTCCAGGACCGAACCCAAAAACCGGTTTGTCCACCCACATACGCAATGCACATGACCATCGGTTTAATCGTTCAAGGTTCGATGCATCGGTTGTGATATTAGATATGGATTGAACGTGTTCGGTGAGGTTGTCAGAAGAATCCTGGTCATTCCGCTCCATTTGCATCAACAGTGTCTTCCCAAATAGTAGAAACAACACGACTAAGGCTCCAGTAGCCAGCAAAACTGTCCTTCCTTTAATCTTGAAAAGAAGAATAAGATAAATCCCAATACCTCCCAGTAAACTCACCCAGGCCGCCCTACTGTAAGAAAACAATAAGCCAGTGAACAACAAGGCTAGCACCAGTAATGCGACTATCCTTTGCCACCAGTTGAAATTTGACCTGACCAAATAGCCAAAGGCTACTGGAATCATCATTGCCATAATAGCCCCATACAATGTGTGATCGTTAAAAAATGGATCAACGGCTGGGTTAGACGCTTTCTGATCAAATAATCCTAAACCAGCATGCTTTAAAGTTATTTTGATGATCATCAATCCCAAAGGAAACAGATACACCCACAAGTACTTGCGTATATTTTGAGGATTTTTAAATAGTTGGGTCGCTATAAAATAAAAAATTGTAACGAACCACAGCCTCGATAAGAAAAACTTAAACGATACCGCAACCATTGTACTGGTTAGTGCTGTAATGAATAACCAAAGAAGTTGCAACAGGATGATCTGCGTAATGGGATGACTCAATATCGCCCGGTCGAACCCTTTATCTACAACAAGTTTCAAAATGAAAACCACCAGCAATCCAG
Source organism: uncultured Porphyromonadaceae bacterium (assembly GCA_964444375.1). GTDB lineage: Bacteria > Bacteroidota > Bacteroidia > Bacteroidales > UBA12481 > JABHCC01. The sequence continues at coordinate 45,290 of CAYUGX010000001.1, forward strand.
CCAGCAGCGGCTCGGTTGGCAGAAACATATTAAACCCAAGTGAAGGGGCCAATTCCTTCAGTGGGAAAGAAAGTGGAACAGAAAACAATACGAGCCAATACAACCATTGCATCCGATAAATGGCCAGGGCAAGTATCAATAATCCGATAGGGATGGCCACTAAATGATACTTATCCTTTATCAGAAAATAGGCCAATCCAGCCACGTACAAAACCGCGACCAGATAAACCAGTGCTATTCTAACTGCTTTATTTTCCAGGTACTTACCTGGATTGAGAATATTTTCTATTTTCGATAACACCGATAACGATTAGGGCCAGGAGAAGTGTTAATACAACCGACATGAGCACAATGACTGACCGTTTGGGCCAGAATTTCTTGTCTGCCACAAATGGTGGAGTGACGATAGAGGAGTATGAGATTTCTTTGTTGAGCTCACGGTATGCGTCATTGTATTTCAGATAAGTTGCATTGTATGACTCTAAGAAAGGCTCCAGCATTGAACCGAGCTTTAGAAACTCCGGACCGTATTTCCCGATGTTCTTCATGAAAGCTTTCATATTTTGTCCATTGGGGGCATAACTACCGCCGCTAAACATTCCTTCAGCCTGTGCCACCACATCAATGATCCCAAATTCCTCTCCAAGTTCGCTCATGCGATTGACCAGACTATCGATGAAGACTTTCTGGCGTTTCATTTCTTTAACCCGAACCTCCAGCTCCTCCTGATACTTTTCGTTGTGCATCAGGCGTACCTTGCTGTGATAAGCCTCAATAATTCCACCCACCATCTCAGCAGCAATCACCGGATCAGTATCCAGGACCTCAATTCTAACTGCCTCATTTTCTGTCTTCCTGAAGCTTACATTGTCTGCGTATTTTCCATGTATGGCTGTGAGGTAGTACTTATATTCCTTATCTATTTTGTAATGAACATCCAAGGTAAACTGATCAATTATGGCGTCACGAATATCACCTGAATTTAGTAACTCAAGCATTTGCTCTGTTTCACTTTCTTCAGAATATTCACCCAGATTTACCGGATAAACAATGGCAGATGATTTAAATTTCGGCTTGATGAAAGTAGATGAGGAGAACACCACCGAGGCTATACCTGCAATCAGGGCGATGATAAACAAATGAACCTTCCATTTCAGGACCAGGTCGAGCAGGTTTTTGTTGTTAAAATAGTTTTCCATGGTCAAGAGGCTTATTTAACTGTAATAAGGTAATAATTCTTTTTGCCCTTCTGGGCCAGAAGGTATTTATTATTGATGAGTATGTCTGTATGAATTACCATTTCAGCATCGCTTACTTTCTCTTTATTGATGCTCACACCTCCCCCTTTGATCAAACGTCTTAATTCTCCTTTGGAGGGGAAAATCGAAGTGACTTCTGCCAACAAATCCAAAACGGGTATTCCATTGCTGATCATAGCATGGGCTAGTTCAAATTGCGGGACACCTTCAAAAACAGACAAGAAAGTCTCTTCATCCATTTTGATCAATGAATCGCGGGTTCCCTTTCCAAATAAGATTCCGGATGCTTCAACAGCCGCTTCATAATCAGTTTTCGAGTGCACCAGGGTAGTGACCTCCTGGGCCAGTCTCTTCTGAAGAAGACGCAAATGGGGAGCAGTAAGGTGTTCAGCGATCAATGCATCGATTTCATCCTTCTCAAGCAAGGTAAAGATTTTTATGTAGCTCTCAGCATCTGCATCAGCCACATTCAACCAGAATTGATAGAACTTATAGGGAGAGGTTTTTTTTGAATCTAACCATACGGTTCCTGATTCAGTTTTTCCGAATTTACCCCCATCGGCCTTTTTAATTAGCGGACAAGTCAGGGCAAACGCTTCACCTCCGGCCTTGCGCCTGATCAGCTCAGATCCCGTGGTGATATTCCCCCATTGATCTGACCCACCCATCTGCAATTTCACACCAGCTTCCTGATACAGATGGTAGAAGTCGTAGCCTTGCACCAATTGATAACTGAATTCAGTGAATGACATGCCGGTATCCAGTCGGTTTTTTACTGAATCTTTAGCCAGCATGTAATTAATGGTTATGTGTTTACCAATATCGCGGATGAACTCAAGAAATGAGAAATCTTTCATCCAATCGTAGTTATTTACCATTACCGCCACATTTTCTTCTACGGTATTGAAATCCAGAAATTTGGCCAGTTGCTGCTTGATGCATTCCTGATTATGCCGGAGTGTGTTTTCATCGAGCAGGTTTCTCTCCTGCGACTTTCCAGATGGGTCTCCAATCATACCGGTGGCACCTCCCACCAAGGCATAGGGCTTATGGCCGGCTAGCTGCAATTGTTTTAATATCATAATACTCACCAGATTACCAATATGAAGGGAATCTGATGAAGGATCAAAACCCACGTAGGCCGAAACCATTTCACTCTGCAATAATTCATCGGTTCCGGGCATCATGTCGTGGATCATGCCACGCCACTTTAACTCCTCAGCAAAACTCATTTCAGAAAATTTTGTGCAAAGATAACGATAACAATAGAATCAGGGTAATAAACTGAATTCATCTCCCGTATTCGACCGCGAAATACCCTCAAGTTCTTCAAGAGGCAGGAAAGGCAACAATGAAGGTACCAAATTAACCATGGGTTCATAAAGCAGGGAATTCTCCTTGATCTCTTCATTCATGAGTTTGTTTTGATCATCGACACTGTCGAGTACCAATAACAAAACACTCAAAATCAATACTGATTTCAATATACCCACAACAATACCGGCCAGTCGGTTCACAAAGCCCAGAGCCAAACTTTCAAGTGTTTTATTTAAAAACTTGGCCAAGACCTGAATCAGTATAACAATGACTATAAATGTAACGACAAAGGCTATGATGTGCATGTATTGACTTTGAATACCCAGATCGGTCAACTGCTGACCGGTCCAGCCTGAGAATTTTACCGCACCCCAAATCCCAAACACCAGTGCCGCCAAAGAAGCAATCTCACCAATCAATCCGTTCTTAAAACCAGAGACCACACCTCCGGCCATCAGTAATAGTAAAATGATATCCAACCAGTTCATACGGTCTAGAATTTGATCCAAAAGTAGGTATATTTTTTTTGTAATTTTGACTTCTCTAACAGACAGCTATGGCATTCATCAACTCCATAATATCCTGGGTAATCACGAAACGTTTATACCAGATTGATTTCTTTAAGAAGTACCCTATTGAAGTTCAGCATGAAAGCCTTGACAAGATGCTTCTGCGTGCTCGAGACACAGCATTTGGGAAGGATCATGGATTCAAAGACATCCATAACTACTCGAGTTTTACTGCCCAGGTTCCTGTGCGCAATTACATGGGACTTAAACCCTATATCCAACAGGTATTAGATGGACGGGCTGATATTTTGTATCCAGGGGAGGTGAAATGGTTTGCCAAATCATCAGGGACAACCAGCGACAAAAGCAAATTCATTCCGGTGACTAAAGAATTCATGGAGGATTGTCATTTCAGGGGAGGTAAAGATGTGGTGGCACTCCACTACCGAAATTATCCCGAATCAGTCTTGTTCAAGGGCAAGGGTTTGGTCATCGGGGGAAGTCACCAAATTTCTAGTTTTAACTCAGACTCCTATTTTGGTGACCTGTCGGCTGTATTGCTACAGAACATGCCGACCTGGGGACATATTTTCAGAACACCCGACCTATCCATTGCCCTGATGGATGAATGGGAAGAGAAAATTGAGAAAATGGCTCAGGTCACCAGCCGTCAGAATGTTACCAATATATCGGGTGTTCCATCCTGGACCCTGGTTTTGTTGAACCGCATCATGGAGATGACGGGTACAGCTGACATCCGGGAGGTGTGGCCAAAATTGGAAATATTCATGCATGGAGGCGTTAGTTTCGAACCCTATCGAGCACAATTCAAGAAGATTATTTCTGACCCCATGGTGTATATGGAAACCTATAATGCTTCTGAGGGCTTTTTCGGTATTCAGGATGATCAAAGCTCAAAAGACCTCTTGTTGATGCTGGATTATGGAGTCTTTTATGAATTCATTCCCATCAATCAGATTGATGACGAATATCCTCAGACTGTACCACTTGAGGAGGTTGAAAAGGATAAAAACTATGCCATGGTAATCTCAACACCTGGTGGTCTGTGGCGTTACCTGATCGGAGACACAGTTTCCTTTACCTCAACCTGGCCCTTCAAGATAAAAATAACCGGTCGAACTAGGCATTTCATGAACGCATTTGGTGAAGAGATCATTATCAACAATGCCGAAACTGCCCTTAAAAAAGCCTGTACCCAAACAGGGGCCGAGATCACCGAATATACAGCAGCACCTGTATTCATGGACGGTCGCAAAGCCGGACGCCATCAATGGATAATTGAGTTTTCAAAGCCCCCAGAAAACCTGGATTTCTTTGGAGAGTTGCTTGATAATGCCCTGAAAGCCACCAATTCTGACTATGAAGCCAAGCGTTATAAAAGTATAGCATTACATGCCCCTGAGATTATTGAAGCACCCTCTGGTAGTTTTTACCACTGGATGAAGAAAAAAGGAAAATTGGGGGGTCAGCATAAAGTGCCCCGCCTATCAAATAACCGGACATTCGTCGAAGAGATTCTCGAACTGATTGACAAAAAATGAGAAGCCTGTTTTACATAACGCTATTGCTTTTGTTTTGTTCAGACCTCATGTCTCAGGAAATCAAACGTGATGTATTGGGAAATCAGTACGTTCTTTCCCATCTGGAGCTTCAAAAACTGGCAGAGGATGGATCGGTGAAATACCGCTATACCAATCTTCTTTATGGAGATATCCATTGGGTTGATTACAGTGATCCCTTTCGTTTGCTGATATACCATGCTGATCTCAACCAGCTTGTGTTTTTGACTAATCGGCTATCACCGATTGGAGAAGGCATTGATTTAGACCTGCTGACATACAACCAGCCCGCTGGATTGTGCCTGTCAAAAAATGGCGGATTCTGGCTTTTGGATAAAACAAAACAGCAACTGGTATTGGTTAACAAGCAAAACCAACAGGAATTAGCCGTTCCCGTTCGCCTATTTAATTGGGCAGATGGTAAGACCTGGTTTCACTTGCTCGAATGGAAAAATAATCTGTACATTTTGCAACCGGGTGAGCGTTTTTATGTCTTTGATCTGTATGGTCAGCAAATAAAAAAAAGCGACACAGACGCCATCGCTTTGCAGCTTGCAGAATCAGGGATAAATCTCATTTCGGAGAAGAAATAATTAATGAAATTATTCGTACTTTCGAATTGGTCTGAATCAATTAAACAATTAGGGTATGCATATTGCTGTTGCTGGGAACATCGGTTCCGGAAAAACCACACTCACTCGAATTTTAGGTAAACAATTCAACTGGGATACACATTTTGAAGACGTGGATGACAATCCGTATCTTAATGATTTCTACGGAGATATGCAGCGTTGGTCTTTCAACCTTCAGATCTATTTCTTAAATTCCAGATTTAACCAAATACTGGAGATTCATAAAAACCCTAAAACCGTTATTCAAGACCGGACCATATACGAGGATGCCTATATTTTCGCCCCTAACCTTCATTCGATGGGCCTGATGAGTACACGTGATTTTGAAAACTACTATACCCTGTTCAACCTCATGGTTTCGCTGGTAAAACCCCCAGACCTCATCATTTATTTACGGGCTTCGGTTCCAACACTGGTGAACCAGATTCAACGCCGGGGTAGAAAGTATGAAAACTCCATCAGGCTCGATTATTTGAAACGTCTGAATGAACGCTACGAGAGCTGGATCGAAACCTATAAAGATGGTAAATTGCTCATCATTGATGCCGATTCAATGGACTTCCTCGGCAATCCAGAAGATGTTAGTTTGATTATTGATAAAATCAATGCTGAACTCCACGGACTTTTTTAATCGGCAGTGTGAGCCAGTCCTGTTCAAGAGCCCCTTTCATCATATTCTCAACCAGTAGATTCCATCCAACAAATCCCGTGAAAACACCGTCTAGTGACTGTTCGGCAGTTGGGGCCAGTGGTTCTCCTGTTTCAGCATGATAGTTTTCATGCATGGATCCATAGGCATAAATATCTTTTATCAACAATGCACCCATGTGGGCTGCCAGTTGACCAGCCTCCTCTACAAATCCATAATTGACCAAGGCGATCGAATAGATGAAGTTGGCAATTGGCCAAATTGGCCCTTGCCAATTAGAGAAGGGTACAATAATATTTTTGTTGTTGTACTCTTCATCTTGTTTGGATAGGGTGCGTAATCCATAGGGTGCCAAAAGGTGATCTTCATTCCACAGGTAGCGAGTAATCATCGTTTTACCCTGGTCGGCTGTGATAAACGACTCAAGCAGGGGAACAAAGTTTGAAAAGCTGATCCGGCGCACAACCTGCTGACTTTCGCGTTCAATATTGTAAAAACTCTGGTCTTCTTCATCCCACAAATGGGCGATGATCTGATTTCTGAGGCTATTGGCCTTGGCCGTATAGAGTAAAACGTCATTTTCAGCTCCCAGTTCCTGGGCAATCACAGCCATAGCCAGATACTCTCGATATTGCCAGGTATTCATGTCACAGGCCAGAAACTGCCGCTCGTCATCCTGATAATAATTTAAAACAGGATTATTGTCTGCTCCGGATTGCATGGCAATTTCCCAGAAAAATAAACCAGTCTCTTTGTCTTTCTGATAATTTTCTCTGTATTCCTGGGCCCGTTGCAATTCTTCGTACTGCGACCTGATCCATTCGTAATCATCCAGTTTCTCTGCAGCAAAATAGCAACCCTGTGCCAAAAAAGGCTTCATAGCAAAACGGCCAAAAATAGGTCTGGGACCTTCGGTAGTAATACATCCAGCTATGTAACCCGTGCTATCAATCGCGTGAAGAAAGTTCAGCGCCCAATATTTCAGGTATTTGCCATTTTCAGGATCCAGACTGGCCAGGTGATTACCAATAAAGAAACCATCCCAGTCCCACATTTGCTTGTAGAAACCTGCTGGAATCATGTATGGGTTTTGTAGATATCCATCAGCCGGCATGATAACCTGAGGCCTCAGTTTCGCCAATTCCCGGCTCAATTCCTCATAAACAATCCCCAACGAAGCAGTCGTAGGAGGCAATGTCACCGGTGGCTTTGAGCTAGAATCCCGATTACACCCACCAGAAACACCCACGACAAC
>CAYUGX010000002.1:0-31466 GCA_964444375.1 uncultured Porphyromonadaceae bacterium
GCCCGAAATTCCGCGAAAGTGATACCCCGATAATCCGTGAATCGGCTTCAGCGGCCTCCTGAATCAATTCATAGGACTTATCTCGACTCCCATCATCTACCAAAATGATCTCCCAGGTCTTATCCAGCTGCTCCAATAATTCGGTCAAACGACTAATTAACTGAGGTATATTACCCTCCTCATTAAAAACCGGAATGGCCAGGCTGAGTTCAGGATTCTTCATACGATCCAAAGATAATAAAAAAGCCACCCACCCCCACCCAGCCAGAGGCTGGCTCCACACTCAACCCAAACTCCATGCACGAATACAACCGCCCCGTCCGAGGCTGGCTTAATATCTTTATTCCTTATCTTCGCCCAAAACAAACGTATATGCTCCAAAGAAGCTATCTCCTCCCTCTAGCCCTACTCCTAATCTTCACGTCATGCAAAAAAGAACCCCTTTTCATCGAACCAAGTATGGAGATCATTGGCTACTCCCTGCTTGAGTTTCCAGATGATTCGATACATCTTGAGATTGAGGTGCAGATCACCAACAATGATCATCGTACCGTTAACATCGACGAGATTGCTTACCAAATAAGCATTGAAGGTATCATGGCTAAACCCGAGAAAGTGAAAATTTCCCAGGAGTTCTCCCCAGAAACTCCACTCATTCTCGATCTCCCACTCAGTGTCGCTACGCATGATGCACTGAGCTTATTCAGCCAGATTGAGTCGGGTGAGGAATTGGCCTACCAGGTAACTGGGACCATTCATTTTGATGATCCAATACTCAAATTATTCGATATCCCCTTAAATGTGACTGGATCAGCTTCGGTTGATATCGGGTATGAAGATTTCTACACAGAACCAGAAGTAGAAATAAGCGACATTGAAGTAGATTTTACCCTGATCAATCTCACAACATATCAATTCGATTTTACGGTGACCCTGTCTGTAGTAAATGAAAATCCCTATGCCATTACTGTCGACGAGATGAACTATACGGTTGATATTGAAGGAATTGTGTCAGACCCAGGCAGGTATACTGATCTGAACTCAAGCCCCTTCTATATAGAGGCAGATCAAAGTGGATCATTACAGATTCCCATTGTTTTTACCCTCGCCTTAGCCGATGGCTTGGCGCTTATTAATGCCCTATCGGATGGCATCATTGCCTATGAGGTGGTTGGTGACTTGCATGTAATTGATGTCAGTGGGTTTCCCGTCGACATAACGATACCGTATACAAAATCGGGTGAATTTGAAATTATTGGCATGGAATGAAAATGGCAATAGTATTCATCTCAACGATAAATAGCATACTTCCTGTACCACTCACTTAAATCACTACATTTTAAACTTCCCAACCTTTCCTGAATTCAGGCTTCAGGATGGCGTTTGCCACATCGTTGTCAGGAACAGTCATTGTCTTAGGATCCCAGGTAATTGTCTGCTCTCTGAGCAAGCCCGCGAGCACACCAAGAGACACCATCTCGGTTAAAGGTCCGCCATAATTGAAATTAGAACTGGCAGCCTTACCGGTTTTACAGGCATTGATCCAATCGGCCTGATGTCCACCTTCAATTCTTGGAATAGTAGGTGTTGGATTCTCAAATGTGTAGGAAGCATCAAAGGGGTGAAATTTCAAGCCACCTGCACCATGTGATCCATGACGTATAATACCTTTTTCGCTAACCAAAAATGCGCCATTACCACCGAAATTCATTCCATGAAAGCGTTCATCCCAGGTCGGACGTATTCCGCCATCGTACGAGATTAATTTGACTGGGGGTTTATTTCCTCGTTTCGGGAACCAGTAGGTAATGATTGATGAGGTAGGAAATGAATCATATTGGACTTTTGGAAGTTGGTTTGTGGTAGCCGCCAGTACTTTTTCTGGACTACCTAAATCAAGTGCCCAGAATGCTGGGTCTAGGGTGTGACAACCAAAATCACCCAGTGCGCCGCAACCAAAATCGAGATAACCTCTCCATTTGAAAGGCAGATAATCGGGGTGGTACGGACGATCCATGGCAGGTCCCAACCAAAGGTCCCAATCCAGTTCTTTAGGAATTGGATAATCTCCGGTAGGTCTTTCAATACCATGAACAAATGAGACGGTTCCTCCACCAGCCGGACGGTCACACCAGGCATGAACTTCAGTGATGTCACCCACTAATCCTGCATCTACCCATTCGCACAATTGACGGATGGCTTCACTTGAATGGCCCTGATTACCCATTTGCGTTTGCACCCCGTATTCAGCGGCCAGTTCGGTCATCCGACGAGTTTCATATACTGAGTGGGCAAGTGGTTTTTCACAATAAACGTGCTTACCCAATTGAATGGCCATGGAGGCAATAACACCGTGGGTATGATCGGGTGTTGCAATCACAACAGCATCGATGTTTTTCTCTTTATCGAACATCCGTCTAAAATCCATGTACCGTTTAGCATTCGGAAACTCAGCAGCAGTTTTTAACTGATCTTCTCGCCAATCAGCATCACAAAGCGCTACGATGTTAACATCCAGGTCTTTGATGGCATTGATATTTGATTTACCACGGTGAGCGGCACCGACCACGGCTACGTTCAATTTATCAGAAGGCCAAACGAATTTTCTCACCGAACGATTATGTGCACGCATTTCATTGGTGCATGCAGCAGTTCCTAACAACAGGGTGCCGGCTGTACCCAGCGACATGGTTTTTACAAATGATCGACGCGAGTTTTTCATGGCTTAAGTTTTTGCAAAATTTTACTAAAGGTAGGCATTTGAGAAAGAAAAGTAGGTGCACAAATTGCGAATTTACCACTCCTTCATTACTGCAAGAGTAAAATCGAATCGAAAATTTAGGTGTTGGATATTGGAATTTAGTCAACCTGCCTAAGCTTGAGTTTTGTAATGGACCTAACCATTTTAAACGGGCTGAAACATTCTAATCTGCAAAGTGTTTCTAAAAGTATGATGAAAAGACCATTAGTAGCACCAGCTTCTGCCAAGCAAGACAGTGAACTGCAAGACCTTATCACATTTTACAACGAAACTCTGGGCTTTTGTCCGAACAGCATCATCACCATGTATCATCGTCCCGCCATTGCCAAAGCTTTTATTGCCATGAATAAAGCTGTGATGGAGAATCAAGGCAAGGTCAGCAGTGCACTAAAACGCATGATTGCTTACATCAGTAGTCATACGAGTGGATGCCAGTATTGTCAGGCTCATGCGATCCGGGCCGCCGAACGCTATGGGGCTGGACAAGATCAATTAAATCACATTTGGGAATACCGCACCCATCCGGCTTTTTCTGAAGCCGAGCGAGCTGCCCTCGATTTTGCGCTCCTGTCGTCATCTGTTCCAAATCAAGTCGATGATGAAATCGCTGAACGGCTGAGACAGCATTATACCGACGGTGAAATTGTTGAAATTACCGGAGTGGTAGCCTTGTTTGGCTTTTTAAACCGCTGGAACGATTCCATGGGAACTCAGATGGAAGATGGGGCAGTGGAATCAGGAGAGAAATATTTATCCCCTGCCGGATGGAGCCCAGGCAAGCACAATTACCGACAATAAATTGGTAAATTGGCTAGAAATTCCATACCCATGAAAGATCCCCGTATAATTCTGACTGGCATTTGGATTGCCCTCATGCTGACCTACCTCCTTGGTGACGTATTGCGAATCTTTGCCGGACACTTTGAACCCGGAAAGATCGATGGTGTTGAAGCCACAAAATGGATGTGGCTCGGAATGGCCGCTATTATGCTGGTTCCAATTGTTATGATCTTGCTCACCCTGATTATCCCCTTCCCTGCAGTTCGAATTGTCTGCATTGTTGTCGCACTCTTGCTTTTTGTCTTCAATATTTTCGGACTCCCCTATAAAGGTGCCTATGATAATTTCTTAATCGTAGTTGGACTTCTCTTTAATTTACTAACCGTGTGGATCGCCTTGAAATGGACGGTTGAGTAAGATCAGAATAAAGAAGTCTAATCACCTGCCTCTTCTGCTGATTTGTTAAATCAGTATCTCACGTTAGCAACTATTCTTCTGGTGCATGAATGGAAACAATTACCTTACCTCGGGCGTGTCCCTGGCCTACATAATTCATGGCTTCTGCGGCTGCCTCAAATGGGAAGCGCTGTTCAATGAATGGTTTTAGATGACCATTGGCCAGCAATTGGGCTACAACTTCCAAATCTTTTGTGTTGGCTTTACCCGACAAAATCTTCATTTTTTTCCCCTTGAGCGAGAAGAGCCAGCCAAATAGCATAGACTTAAACAACTGGATCAATTTACCACCCACCATGACGCAGATTCCACCTGGATTTAGAATTCGCCGATAACCCAGCAGCGGATAATTTCCGTTGATCGCCACAACCAGATCGAATTGTGCACTGTTTCTGGTGAAATCATCTTTTTTATAATCAATTACATGGTCCGCACCAGCCCTTTGTGCATACTCCACATTATTCGTACTGCAAACTGCTGTCACCTGGGTGTCATAGTATTTGGCAAGTTGCAAGGCAAATATGCCCACACTACCTGAACTACCCACAATTAAAACTTTATTACCTTTCTGCACTTGGCCTTTCTCACGAAGAGCTGCTAATGCAGTCGTTGCCGCAACAGGTAATGCAGCAGCGTCATCAAAAGATGTGTCAGGAGGTTTGATTGCTAAAGCATTTTCAGGGGCTACGGCATATTCAGCGAAGCCACCAAACCCACAATCAGCTAAATCTCCGAGTACTTCATCTCCTGGCTTAAACTGTGAGATTGTATCGCCGACAGCCTCAACGGTGCCAGAAATGGCCGATCCGAAGATTTTCTTTTTCGGAATCATGCCCAATTTCATCGACCGGTAGTCTGCAGCGTTAACCGATGCTGAATATATTTTAACCAATACCTCATTAGCCCCCGGTAAAGGTCTCTCCACATCTTTGACTTGAAGCTTTTGGGGTTGTTGCTTCTTGTTAAATACGAGTGCTTTCATTTAGATCAAATGACTAAATATAGCGGAAAAGTTAGACAAAATAGTGTTCTGTTAATTTGTCAAGTGAATGGGTTAGTGGGAGCAATCAATAGATATTTCATACTTTTGAAGAAACCTGAATCGCATGAGAACAATACCCCTTTGCTTTGCACTTATTATGATGGCTTTTCTGCCTTCTTGTGTCACCGATACAAGTCCAGTTGAACAGCCCAACGTCGTTTTAATATTCGTCGACGACATGGGTTATGGCGATCTCGGATCATATGGGCATCCCCTGATAAAAACACCGAACCTCGATCAGATGGCGAACGATGGAATTCGCCTGACCTCATTTTATGTGGCTGCTTCAGTCTGTACGCCATCGAGAGCTGCTCTGCTTACAGGCAGGTATCCGAGTAGGCATCTCTTTTACAATCTAGGGCCCCGGTCAGAAAACGGTTTACCATTGGATGAGATTACCCTAGCGGATCTACTCGGAGAGGTTGGATATACTTCCATGGCTATTGGTAAATGGCATTTGGGACACAAAACTGACTACTTGCCAACCAGCCGTGGATTCGATCATTTCTTTGGTTTGGGATACAGCAACGATATGATGATTCCGTGGTGTCCATGGCTCGATGAGTCTCATGAACTGTGGCTATATCGCGATACACTACCGATTGAGGAAATTGGCTATAATCAGGATGACCTGAGCAAACGCTTCACCCAGGAGGCAGTCAAATTCATTGAAGAAAATCAGGAAAATCCTTTCTTTCTATACCTGGCACACAGCATGCCGCACCTTCCCATCAGCACAAGCGATGAATTTAAAGGTACATCCACTGCCGGCTTGTATGGTGATGTCATAGAAACACTCGATTGGAGCGCTGGAGAAATTCTAAATACGCTTGATAAACTTGACCTTAAAGACCAAACGCTGGTGATCTTTACCAGCGACAATGGTCCATGGCAAAATCTACCTGAACGCATGTTGCAACGTGGCGTTAAGCACTGGCATGGTGGCAATGCTGGACTCCTAAATGGAGCCAAGGCAACCAGTTATGAAGGCGGACAGCGTGTGCCGGCTATTTTGAGCTGGCCAAATACCATTCCGGCAGGTCAAACCAGTCATGAAGTCGTGACTTCAATGGATCTCTTCACCACCATTGCAAATACTTGTGGGGCAACATTGCCCGATGACCGAATCATAGATGGGAACGACGCTACACCTGTTTTAATAGAAGGGGTGACATCCGAAACAGAAAATTTCTACTACTTATCAGGCAATAACCTGCATGCGATAAGGCATCGTGAATGGAAACTACGTGTGACAAGAGCCGACGGGATTCAATTGTTTAATTTGCATCTAGATCCCTCAGAAAAATACAACCGAGCCAATGAACTTCCTGAGAAAGTCGAATCTCTCTATCAGCTGATGACAGAATTCTCAGAAAATGCTAAGGCTGCCGTAATCCCACTGAATTAAATTGGAGTATGCCTCATGTTATCACCAAGCAATGCAAAGCTGATCCCGTTTATATCGCTATTACTGCTGCTAGGATGCAGTAATGATGAAAAGCAACATTCAGAATACTTGTTGGATAATCCAATGTCCGTATCGTACCTGGATAAACACCTGCAAGCTACCCAACCCAGACTGGTTAACTCACCTGATGTCTTAAAAAATCTGAAGCAGAAACTTGAATCAGATCCAGTTCTTATAAATGTATATGAGGCAATTCACCAGCAGGCTCATGCAATCCTTGGGCAACCTCTATTAGAACGCAAGCAAATCGGTAGAAGACTTCTGTCGGTGTCCCGTGAAATGTTAAAAAGGATAAACCTTCTGGGAACCGTTTATCTTATTGAGGAAGACCTAGCAATTCTCAGTCGAATCAATGAAGAACTGCTAGCAGTTTGTGCCTTCTCTGATTGGAATCCATCGCATTTCCTTGATGTAGCCGAGATGGCTATGGCAGTAGCTTTGGCTCTTGATTGGACTGCAGGTCACCTGCCGGATGAAACCATTGCTACGGCCAAAGCAGCTCTCCTTGAGAAAGCCTTGTCCCCCAGCTGGCCCGAACAGGGTGGCGCTGACCACTGGTGGGTAAAATCGAATAACAATTGGAACCAGGTTTGTCATGGAGGCTTGATTGCGGCAGCTATCACTGTGGCTGAAGACGAGCCTGAGGTGGCAGCCAAAACCATCAGCAGGGCGCTCGAACATATGCCTAAAGCTTTAAGTGAATATGTGCCAGATGGAGTCTATCCCGAAGGACCAACATATTGGTCATACGGAACCAGTTTTTCAGTTATGACCATCGAAATGCTCCGCAGTGCGTTTGACCAAGACTTCGGAATCAGTGCATTTCCGGGATTTATGGAAAGTGCTGAATTTGTAGCCGTGACCAAGGCACCTTCTGGACTCTACTACAATTTTGCCGATTGTGGTGATCGGCCAAGCCAATCGGGCGATCCGATACTGGCCTGGTTTGCAGCGGAAACAGGAAATACCAACTACTTTGATGATGATTTATTCCTGTCTCCAGCTGAAGAGATGAGCTTGAGCCGCATATGCGGTGCTGCATTGATATGGATGGCCCGTTACGAACCAAGCAGGACTAGTGAATTACCTCATAGCTGGTTTGGTCAGGGAACAAACCCTATTGCGATATTTGCTGATCCTGAAGGTGATCGAGGATATTTTTTTGGTGCTAAGGGCGGAGCCGGTATACTCAATCACGGCAATATGGATGGCGGATCATTCATATTTGAATTGGATGGAGTACGTTGGGTAGTGGATCCGGGTGTACAACCCTATCATGAACTCGAGAAAGAAGGATTTAATCTGTGGAGTAGCTGTCAGACATGCGATCGCTGGAAGTTGCTCACAAAGAATAATTTCGGACATAGCACCATTACGGTGAATGGAGAGTTGCATGTGGTCGACGGTCATGCTGAGATGATTAATTCGGTCGCCGGTGACCAGCCTGAAGTGACCTTCGATTTATCACCAACCTTTGCCGGATTTGTTCAGAGCGCAAAGCGCACGTTCAAAAAAAACACCCCTGTTTCTCTGCTAATCGAAGATGAAATTGTTCCTTCACCTGAAACAAAAACAATCTGTTGGCAATTGCTCACCACAGCAGCGGTTAAGCTTACGGATGATGGGGCAATTTTGAAAAAGGATGGACAGGAACTTCAAGTCCAAAACCTTTCGCATCCAGATATAACCCTTGCGATTATGGATCTCGATCCGCCTCCATTCAAATTGGATAAACGCATTGAAAACTTAAAAAGACTGGAACTGGTTTTGCAATCGGATCACCATGATTCAGAGGGAGTAACAATTCGTATTCGACTGCTTGGACAGCCCAATTGAACTGTACTAATTTTGAAAAACACCCTTTCTTATGAACAGACGTAAAGCACTCACTATTTCAGCAGGGGCCCTACTGGCCGGTGGCGCCGGGGTGGTTACCTTAACCTCAGCATTTAAACCCGAAAACCCACCAGTGCTAACACCAAAAAAGATTGGGCCTGATGCCACCGAGACAGCTTGGAAATACACCCGCTTAGATCCTGTAACTACTGCTGAACTCGCCTATCAGAGCTACAGTGGTGGAAGTTGCATGTATGGTGTTTGTACCAGCATTATCTCTCAATTGGGCGAGCACTATGGTGAACCGTATAGCTCATTTCCAGTTCACATGATGAAATACGGACACGGCGGTGTAGGCGGATCAGGAACGATTTGTGGGGCCTTGAATGGTGCTGCTGCGGTAATGGGATTATTAAACAACAATAAAAAAACCACCGATGCCTTGATAGCTGAGCTATTTCATTGGTATGAAAGCAGCGAATTCCCACTATTTGAGCCAGAGGTGCCCGTATCTGATTTTACCCCAGAAGCAACAGTTTCAGAATCGGTGTTGTGCCATGCCTCCACAACCAGGTGGGGTAAGCAAACTGGATACAGAATAGACAGCGATGAGCGAAAAGAAAGGTGTCGACGGTTAACGGCTGATGTGGCTGCCAAAACAGTAGAGGTATTAAACAGCTATTTCGACAGTACTTTTGTGTCTAATACCAATTACAATGAGACCCTCAATGGTTGTATGGCCTGTCATGGAAGTAAAGGTAAAATGGCCAATACCTCAGGTAAAATGAGTTGTAACTCATGTCATGACAAATCTTTGGGCCATAGATTGTTTGGCGATATCCATTATAAATTAATGAAAGAGGGGAATTAGCTGCAGAGCCAGGCCCTCGTTTGCCTTTATGTGGCGAGTAATGGTCTCGGTACTGATGACCTCAATTTTTTGAATACCAACCCGTGTTTTGGTTTGTACTTTGAGATCATCATAGTACATGATAGCCTGATAGGCCTGATTGTCATCCAAAAAGTCAA
Organism: uncultured Porphyromonadaceae bacterium; assembly: GCA_964444375.1. Taxonomy (GTDB): domain Bacteria; phylum Bacteroidota; class Bacteroidia; order Bacteroidales; family UBA12481; genus JABHCC01. The sequence continues at coordinate 9,373 of CAYUGX010000002.1, forward strand.
GGGGTATTTCAATATCTCGGGCTTCATTCCCATTGATTGTTCCCACAAACCAGCGATCTCCTGACTGTCGTGCAATTGTTCCCAATTCGCCCACTTCAGCATGAATCACCTGGGTGTCGTCCCACACCGTTGGCAAAGCATCAAAAAACGCCAGTTCCGGCACTTCCTCAATAACAGGTGCTGAACCACCAGCACCCCCCTTATTCCGGGGAGAGTCATTTGGTCGGTCATACCAATAGAGCCACATAAGCGGACTATAAATGCACACCGCCTTTGCTAACTGACTGGCATGTGATCCCATCTTCTCATCCACCCGGGGAGCAAAATAACAAACCGTATTATCCGCTCCTCCGGCGATCATACGCGTAAACAAGGTCATAAGGGTGTGTTCATTTGTCGGTGATTCCTCATCCCCACGAATTCCCTCCTGTGTCATCAGGTTGGGATAAGTACGGGAATATCCGGTAGGCCGGTAATCATCATGAATGCTTAGAACCATTTCATATTCGGCAGCTTTACGAACTGCTTCATGCATCCAGCTGGTCCATTCCTGATCGCCTGTGCGAACAAATCCATATTTAAGTCCTCTTATTCCCCACGACTTATAGAGGGGAAGAATCTCATCGAGTTGTTTCTCCAGTGCACGTCTGTTCACGTACAGAATGACCTCGATGTTTTTGCTTTTTGCGTAGCTGATCACCTCAAGTAATTCTAGCGGACCTTTTGATCGATCCGGATCAACAGTAATCGTGGTCGCATCAGCTTCATCTAAGTATTCATGTCCGTACCAACCGGCATCGAAATGGATGTACTGAAGATTGTACTTGGCTGCAAAATCGACGCAGGCCTTTCCTCCCTTGGTGGTGAGTGTCACTTCTCTGATAACTTTACCCGGTTTTAACCAATCGTTGGCCCTTAGCTGATTCTCTTCATTCAGATTTAAAATCAAGTAATTATTCTCCAGAATTTCTCCAGCACTTTGACCAGCCATTATATATCGCCAGGGAGTTGAAAAAGGGGCTTCACCAGAATTTACTCCCTTGACACTGACTTTCAGAACACCAGGTTTAGTGGATGCAATGAATTTCATTCGCCCATAGTTGATTTGTGCGGCTTCACCAACGGCAATAAACAGATTTTGAACTGATTGGATGAGCAGAGGACGTTCAACCCGGTTTTGAATATCAGTTGGTTTACGCTTGGAAATGTGACCTTGTGACATCTCAGTTACCCAAACATCGGCATTTGGATCAATGGCAAACTCAGTATGTTCATCAATCACACTAATTTGATCTCCATCTGTCAAGACATACCTGAAAGCCACACCTTCATTGTAGGCTCTAATAATCAAAGTTAACAAGCTTTGGCCCTGCTTTGACCGGCCTAACTGAATGCATGTTTCATTATAGTTTTCAGGATACTCAGACCGTTCCCCATATGGAGGCCTCCAGCTTGTTGATACCGACCGGGTCTCTATTCTTTGGAAAAACAGATTTCCCCCAATCACTTGCGGGCCATCCACCACAACACCTAGTTCTGAAGGGTGAATAATTTCATGGCCATTATACAGCACCTTGTATTGGAGCAAAGTGTCCGGTTCCTTGTTCACCAGAACAAAATGATATCGTCCATCAGGGCTGGCAACTTCAATTTCGCCCTTTGAGCGCGAGTTACAGTTGAAAAATAGTAAAGTAATGATGATCAGGAGGATGTTTCTCATAATTCTAATCTTCAGTCAATTTTGGCTTGGTATAATTGTTCTTAGACCTACGAATTTGCAACTATTTTCTCGATCAGCCTCGCCTCTCGCCTCTCGCCTCTCGCCTTTCGCCTTTCGCCTCTCGCCTTTCGCCTTTCGCCTCTCGCCTCTCGCCTCTCGCCTCTCGTCTTCCGTCTCCTCAAAATGGCATTTCCTTCGGAAGCGATATCATTTTCAAGGAGACAATCACTTCCACCTTAGTCTACCCAAAACCCAAAACCCAGAACCCCGCTCCCTACACCTTGCTCTTCGGTCCAGTTTTCCTACCTTTAACGGAAAAGCAAAACCAAAACTATGAAAAAGTACTTTTGTCTCCTGATCCTGGTTGCCATCTCTACTAACCTGCATGCCCAGCAAACCAAAAAATACAACAATAAAGCCGTTGGTTTTTCATTTGATTACCCTGCTGGAGTTAAGCTGTTGAAGAGCAATGAGTATAGTAACGATCGAAGCAATTATTATATTAAAGTCTCTATCCAAAACATTGGAGAAAAGCTACATCCCGGGGACTTTAATAAAGAGCAAGCAATGAAAACGATTTCTGAACTAACCTCAGGTAAATATGGTGAAGAATATGATTGGGCATTACAATCTTCAAAAAAGGTTCGGTCAATTGGGTTTTTATTTGCCCAGGATTACATGGTCACAGGTCGCTTTGATGTCTGCGATGTGGCATTGGAACGATCTGTGCTCTTTTTCTTTAACAACAAACAAATTGTTATTACCAGCTATGGATCAGTCGTAAAACTCAGGGCGACTATGTCTGAATTCTTCAAAAAAGACAAAGCCAATTGCGGAGATGACCTGTTGTGGAACATGGATAGGATTGACGAATTCATATACTTGTTAGATAAGGGCAAAGCATCGAAGGAGATTCAGGATTGGTATGATGGCTTCGATGAGATTGTGGAGTCGATCATTTTTGCCCACCGCTAATGGTGAGATTGGATCATTGAATATCAGTTCAACGTCCGCTTTTTTTATTTTTAGAGATAACCAAATACCTGACACTATGAAGAATGATAGTAAGTTTACTGTAAGATTATTCCTGCTGGTCATGATAGTGACTATCGGGGTTTGCCCTTCTATGGGCCAAAAGAAAGATCCGGTAGAGTTGATCGGGACCTGGACGGGTGGGGTTGTAGATATTACCATTCGCACAAAAGAATCAAGGAAGAAATTCAATTTCACAAAAGGAGAGGGTGCCATCACATTTACCATCAACAAGGATTTCAGCGTGGATGGTCGAATTGGTAAAACAGAATTCAAGGGAGCAAAACTGAAAAAGAATTGGGGAAATCCTGAGAAAACAGGCGTTGCCTATATCGTTGTTTGCGGACCGGTGGGAAAAATATTTGATCTGGACCCATTGGAGAAAAAGAAGGTTGAATTGTGGTTGGGTCCTCTAAAGGAAGGAATGGAATCAAGTATGCGATATACCGAACGAGGGGCATATTTTCCAATGGCTGGTGTAGTTTTTAAGAAAGAATAAGGCTTGGGACTCGGGACAATAGGAAAAGAAGTATTAAAATGGGTTGTTTTGAATGATCAGCAGCGTGAAGTGGTAGTGCGAACCGAAACATTTGTAAAGGATCGCTTACATGGTGCCGATAGTGGTCACGATTGGTGGCATATTTACCGAGTGGTGAAGCTGGCCAGAACAATTGCCAAAGAAGAAAAGGTCAATCAGTTTGTGGTCGAACTCAGTGCGCTGTTACACGATATTGCCGATGCCAAGTTCCACAACGGGGATGAATCTATCGGTCCTGAAACAGCCCGGTTTTTTCTGGAGCAACAAGGACTTGATCATGAGATTGTGGAGCATGTTGTTTCAATCATCACCCACATGTCTTTCAGGAAAGAGATCAGCGGCTCGACCTTCCGGTCACCTGAATTTGATGTTGTACAGGATGCAGATCGTCTGGATGCTATTGGTGCAATAGGTATAGCCCGGGCTTTCAGCTATGGCGGTTATAAGAGACACATGCTATACGATCCCCATATCAAGCCTGTGAAAAATCCGACAGGCAATCATTATAAGAAGATTAATGGACCCACCATTAATCATTTTTATGAAAAGCTGTTAACCTTAAAAGATCGCATGAAAACGGCTACTGGACGGGCCCTCGCAGAGCGAAGGCATGATTATATGATTGGGTTTTTAAATGAGTTTTATCGAGAATGGGAGGGGGAATTCTGAAACACTTTAATTACCGAGGACATGCTAAATATTCTAAATGCCATCAATTATTAAAACCATAGATATCAAATACAGATGACCTGCAGTCGTAAAAACAAAACATCTCTTTCCATTGCTTTTTTGTTTCTGCTTAGCATTTTCCCAACAAACTTATGGTCAAATGATATCGCTGATAGAATTGACAAGAAGGAGTTTGATCCGGGTACACTGATGTGGTACAAGGAGCCGGCAGATAAATGGGAGAATGCGCTACCCGTGGGAAACGGAAGGCTCGGAGGTATGATCTTCGGTAGTGTTGACGAGGAGAGAATACAACTCAATGAAGACACCTACTATTCAGGTGGACCATACAGTCAGGTAGTTAAAGGCGGTTACAAAGTACTACCCGAGATTCAAAAGTTGCTCTTCGAAGGAAAACCGTTAAAAGCGCATAAACTTTTCGGAAGGCATTTGATGGGATATCCTGTTGAGCAACAAAAGTATCAGTGCCTTGGCAATTTACATTTATTCTTCAAGCACGGTAAGGATAAAACCAACTATAAAAGATGGCTGGATCTCAGTACAGGCATCTCAGGATCAAGCTTTGAAATTGATGGTGTAAACTACACTCGAGAAGTACTTTCCTCACACCCCGATCAGGTAATTGCAATCAGGCTAACGGCAAGCCAACCGGGCATGATTTCATTTGAGGCAGAATTGAGAGGAACCAGAAACACTGAGCACTCTAACTACGGAACAGACTATTTCAGAATGGATGGAGAAGGAACCAACCAACTGGTACTTAGAGGAAGATCTGCCGATTACCTGGGTATTGAGAGCAAACTGCGTTATGAAGCAAGGGCCCGTTTTGATACTGAAGGTGGAAAAATCTCCAGGGACGATAGCAAGATAAAAATTGAAAATGCTGATGCAGTTACCATATTTTTTGTTGCCGCTACCAATTTTGTCAATTATAAGGATGTCAGTGCGGATGAAGCTTTAAAGGTAATGGAGTGCTTCAATGCTCTCGGTGACAAGAAATATGCTCAGGTTAGTGTAGACGCTATACAAGAATATCAAAGCTATTTTAATCGAGTAAAACTCAACCTGGAAACTACTCCAAATTCTTTTCTACCTACTGATATTAGAATGATAAATCCCGATCCGCAAATGGCTGCCCTGACATATCAATTTGGGAGGTTCCTGCTGATTGCTTCAAGCCGACCTGGAACTCAGCCTGCAAACTTGCAGGGCATCTGGAATAAAAGTGAAAATCCTTGGTGGGATGCCAAATACACCACCAACATCAATACACAAATGAATTATTGGCCTGTGGAATCCGCCAATCTTTCGGAAATGCATGATCCACTTTTTAAAATGATTGAGGAGCTGACGGATGAAGGATCTCAAGTAGCTAGAGAGCATTACGGAGCCAATGGTTGGGTTTTTCACCAAAATACTGACTTGTGGAGAACGGCAGCACCAATGGATGGGGCTCAGTGGGGAACTTTTACCGTAGGTGGAGCATGGTTGGTCACCCACATGTGGGAACACTACCTGTACAATTTGGATCTAGCATTCCTGGAAAGGATTTACCCAACGATGAAAGGATGTGTTGAATTCTTTATGGATTTTCTAATTGAGCACCCAAATGGAAAGTGGTTGGTAACCAGTCCTTCTTCCTCTCCTGAAAATCCACCGAAAGCACCTGGATACGAATACTTCTATGATGAAGTAGTGGGATTCTACTACTTCACCACCATTTGTTATGGTGCCACCATCGACATGCAAATTCTGAAAGACTTATTTGCCTATTATACTGAAGCCGCTGATATACTTGGAAAAGACAAAGAGTTTGCATCCGAGGTTATGAATGCAAGGAAACGACTGGTTCCATCGCTAATAGGGAAAAACGGCAACTTGCAGGAATGGGTCGAGGATTACGATCAGCTTGAAGAAAGCCATCGACACTTTTCCCATCTGTATGGACTCTATCCTGGAAATGTATTGTCGGCTAAACAAACACCAGAGCTTGTTGAACCCATAAAAAACGTCCTCAATCAGCGAGGTGATGGCGGACTGGGTTTCTCAAGAACTTGGAAGATGTCGTTGTGGGCCAGGCTTTATGATGCAGAAAGGGCTCTATCTATTTACAAAGGCTATCTCAAAGAACAATGTCATAAATCCCTTTTTGCCATGGGTGGCAGCAACATTGATGTTATTCTTGTCGAGGGAGCACTTGGAGCTTCTGCTGGCATTACAGAAATGGTTGTGCAATCTCACGAAGGAGTAATCGATCTCTTACCAGCTTTACCCAATGAATGGAGTTCCGGAGAATTTGAAGGAGTATGTGTACGGGGTGGATTTGAACTTAACTTTGGCTGGAAGGATAAGAAAATAACCTTCCTTGAAATAAAATCAAAGGCTGGAAAACCCTGTAAAATTCTCACTGAAGGCGTTTTCAAGGTAATGGACAATAAAACAGAAATCAAAACCAATCGAAACAAAGACGGTACTTTTCAATTCGAAACCACTGAAGGTAAAACTTACCAAGTAATAAGTATCGGTCCATCACATTAATAGATTAACCACATTGGTACCTTGAAAGTCCCTAAACGAATATTGCCTGTAATTGTGTTTTCACAATTTTGTTGCACCTCGCTATGGTTTGCTTCAAATGGGGTGATGGATGACCTTGTGGTTAATTTTCACTTTGATGAAAGTGCGTTGGGCCACTTGACCTCAGCCGTTCAATTCGGATTTATATCGGGCACCTTACTTTTCGCACTATTAACCATTGCTGATCGATTTTCTCCATCCAAAGTATTCCTGATAAGTGCGCTAATTGGGGCTTTATTTAATGCTGGCGCTATGTGGGAAGGCAATGATTTCGCAAGTTTACTTGCGCTTCGCTTTTTCACAGGATTTTTTCTTGCAGGCATCTACCCGGTCGGAATGAAAATTGCCGCTGACTATTATGAAAGAGATCTTGGAAAGTCACTCGGATTTCTAGTTGGCGCTTTAGTCGTAGGTACAGCCTTTCCGCATCTGCTAAAGGGTTTTACTGAAACTCTACCCTGGAAGCTTGTGATAATAGGCACTTCCTCGCTGGCCGTCATAGGTGGATTGCTCATGTATGTTTTGGTTCCTAATGGTCCTCATCGAAAAGCCAGTCAAAAACTAGACCTAACGGCCTTTTTTAAGGTGTTTAATACACGAGATTTTCGATCAGCTGCATTCGGGTATTTTGGCCATATGTGGGAATTATATGCTTTCTGGGCCTTTGTCCCTGTTATGTTATCAACATACCGGGTTATGCATCCTGAGTCATTCCTTAACGTTCCCTTTCTATCGTTTTTAATAATCGGGATGGGTGGCGTTGCATGCGTAATCGGGGCCTATCTTTCAATGAATAAGGGTGCAAAACGAACAGCTTCTATTGCTTTACTTCTATCATGCCTCTGTTGCATCGTATCTCCTCTCATTTTTACTTTTGTATCCCCAATACTCTTAATAGGATTTCTCTTATTCTGGGGAATGGTTGTAATAGCCGATTCACCATTATTCTCAACGCTGGTGGCTCAAAATGCTCCGACAGAAACAAAAGGAACAGCTCTTACCATTGTAAACTGTATTGGCTTTTCCATAACAATAATCAGCATTCAAATTCTGACTATTTTGAGTGATGTTATGAATCCAATGTATATTTATGTAGTATTAGCCGTAGGGCCACTGCTGGGATTATTAGCTCTATTTGAAAGCAGAAAAACAAAGCGGCCTTCAACAAGAGCTAAAGCCAATTAAGATTGATTTTAGCTATAGTCTTTGAACCTTTCAAGTAATGAAACTGACTGACTCATGTAAACTAATCTTAACTGCTGGCAGCTTACTATTGCTTGTGTTCTTGCAGGGATGTAATTTAAAGTCTGAGAAGGCAAGCGACGAGAGAAACATCGAAATCGATAACGAAACCTTAAAATTGAAACTGGATTTAAATCGAGGAGGAACAATCTCCTATATCTCCCTATCAGGTTCAGAACGAAATTTAGTTAATATTCACGACGAAGGTCGTTATATTCAGCAATCGTACTATGCAGGTAAAAGTTTAGACAGACAAGCAGAGGGTCAAAGTCCAGGTTGGTCGCCCTGGTCGTGGAATCCCATTCAGGCTGGTGATGTTTTTGGAAACCGGGCTAAGATTCTTGAATATAAGCAAGAGAATAATTCATTTTATGTGAAGTGTATTCCGATGCAATGGGATATGAATAACAGACCCGCAGAGGCTTTTTTGGAGCAGTGGACAACCCTAAATGGGAATACACTGCATGTGAAGAATAAACTGACCTGCCACCGAACGGATACCATTTATGGTGAAGGAATTATTGCAGATCAGGAGCTTCCTGCTGTATACCCAATTTCGGCCCTAAATCATTTATTTACCTATTTTGGTGATGATCCATTTACTGGAGCTGAGCTGTTTGAAGTTGAAGTTGAGTATTTGCAAGATGGTTTTTGGGGAAGATACGCGAACGATACCATTGGCGAAAGCTGGATGGCTTTTGTTGATGATACTAATTGGGGTATGGCTGTTTATACACCAAACTCAAAGAACTTTTTAGCCGGAATGTCAGGTGAACCCGGAGGGGAAAGTCTTGATGCTTCAACTGCTTACATTGCACCATTGCAAAAAGTAAAACTGTATAAAAACTCAGTCTTTGAGTACGATTACTACATCCTTGTCGGGGACCTGGAAGAGATGAGAGCTAGGATTTACGAATTGCACAATAGGATACACTAAGCGGAATGTTATCCCATGAGTGATTTGCTCGAGGGGAAAAGACTATCATGAAAATGGGGTAATGATCAAGAAAATGGAATAAATGCGAGACGAAATAAGTATCATAATTCGGAATGCAAGAACGCATAATTTAAAGAATATCTCGCTGGAGATTCCCAAAAATAAGATTGTTGTCTTTACGGGTGTATCTGGTTCGGGCAAATCATCCCTTGTGTTTGATACCATCTATACCGAAGCACAACGACAACTGGTTGAGACCTTTTCATCCTTCGCCAGAAGCAGAATGCCCAAACTGACGAAGCCTGATATTGATGCGATACAAAATATCTCTACTGCAATTGTGATCGACCAGAAAGGTATGGGCAGGAATATGAGAAGCACGGTGGGCACAGCGACAGAGCTAAATACCTACCTGAGGTTGCTTTTCTCAAGATGCGGAGAACCTTTTATTGGCCCATCGTATGTTTTTGGATTCAATCATCCCGAAGGCATGTGTCCGGATTGCAAGGGCATGGGTAAACAAATCAGGGTAGACATTGACAAAATCCTTGACAAGAATAAATCAATAAGAGAAGGAGCGATTGACCACCCCGACCATAAAGTGGGTGCCTGGAACTGGCGAGAAATTGTGAGCATTAATCTTTTTGATGTCGATAAAAAAATCAAAGACTTCTCCGAGAAAGAGTTGCATGATTTTTTATATACAGAAGGAATCCCGATCGAGAAGAAACACGGAGCCGGGGTCTATATGAAGAATTACGAAGGCATCATCCGGAAACTTGAAAGAGTGCATTTGAACAAGGCTGAAGATCAACTGTCTGAAGAACGGAGAAACGCCTACCAGAAGTATTTTATCTATTCAGATTGTGATGTGTGTGAAGGTTCGCGAATAAATAACAAAGCACGAAGCGTGAAGCTTAATAGTAAAACTATTCCAGACCTGGTCGACATGGAATTTACCGAATTGCATGCCTTTCTCACTTCAGTCAAAGGTGAAATTGCCGAACCTATTGTTCGGAAAATGCTTCAAATCATAGGCCATCTGAATCATATTGGTGTTGGGTACCTTTCGCTCAACCGTTCAGTGGCGACTCTCTCAGGTGGTGAGAGTCAGCGCGTAAAGATGGCACGTCAGCTCGATTGTGATTTGGTGGATCTGATGTATATACTCGATGAACCTTCTATTGGCTTACATCCTCGTGACACGGACAGACTAATAGATCTGCTCATCCAATTGAAAGAAAAAGGGAATAGCGTATTGGTGGTTGAGCACGATGCCGATATCATTCAATGTGCCGATCACATTATCGATATTGGACCAATGGCAGGTACGATGGGTGGGGAGATTGTATATCAGGGTGACTTTAGGGGGTTACGAAAATCGGATGGAATTACTGGAAATTCATTAAGGGCCAAAGGCAAGCTAAAACGGCAACCAAAATCCTGGACTGAAGCGATTGAAATAAAGGAGGCATGTCTGCATAACCTGAAAAATGTGTCAACGAAAATCCCAAAAGGGGTTTTGACCTGTATAACAGGTGTGGCTGGATCGGGAAAAAGCAGTTTGATCAATGAAGTTTTTCTGAAAGAAAACAACGAGGTGGTGATCATTGACCAATCGCCCATTGGCAAATCATCGCGGTCAAATCCGGCTACATACATTGGTGTTTTCAATGCCATCCGGAAAGCCCTGGCCAAAGAGACTAATTCTACTGCTGCTTTATTCAGTTTTAATTCAAAAGGAGCATGCCCAAAATGTAAGGGACTTGGCACGATTAGCTTCGAGATGAATTTCATGGATGAAGTAAAAATTGAATGCGATGAATGTCATGGCAAGCGATTCACGAAAGAGGTTCTGGAGCTTACTTACAAAGAGAAAAACATCTTTCAGATCTTGACAACAACTATTGATGACCTGATCGATTTCTTTGAGGTGAAAGAAATCAACCGAAAATTGCAAATATTATGCGATGTGGGTTTGGGCTATCTTGAACTCGGGCAGGCTTCAAGCACACTATCGGGTGGGGAAGCCCAGCGCATAAAGCTGGCATCTGAACTCCATAAGAAAGGGAATATTTATGTCATGGATGAACCCTCAACCGGTTTGCATATGGCTGATGTGGATAAGCTGTTGAAGATAATTACCGGTCTTACCAGAAACAACAATACAGTGGTTGTCATTGAGCACAACCTGGATATTATCCGGCATGCCGATTGGATCATCGATCTGGGGCCGGAAGGTGGAGCAAGAGGTGGTGATATTCTATTTGAGGGCACACCAGACAAGTTGATTCATTGTAAAGCAAGCCACACAGCAAAGTATTTGGCTCAGTATTATCAATTCTAGCCTGGAATGCCTGTAGAAGAAATAGAACTCGAAATACGTTTTATAAATTACATGATAGTTTGGGAATTGAAAGAATTATAAGATATGCACACGCTTCTGAGGGGTGAAAAGATAGAACTGAGACCCGCTGTTTTACAGGATAAATGGAAGGTCTTTGATTGGTTAACAAATTCGAACCTTACCAAAGAGATGTTGGGGCCGCCAAATTATCCCGATGCAACCATTCCTGGCTGGAACGAATTTACAGGGGACTATCGGGATCATTTTTTTGATGGTAGCGATCCCATCAATGGGCGGTGTTTTATCATCATGGCCGGAGACCTTGAAGTAGGGCAAATCAATTACAATGAAATTGATATTGATAATCAATCGACGTATTTAGATATTTGGTTGAGTGATAGAAAGTACACTGGGAGAGGAATCGGTACCCAAGCAATACTTCTTCTTTGTGACTATCTCAATGCTCAATTCAATTGTAAATCGATCATGCTGGCACCATCCGGTAGGAATATAAATGCCATAAAAGCTTATGCGAAAGCAGGATTTGTGATGTCTGACATTGAATTAGATGAAACGGAGAAAGATTACGATGACATTGTGGTGTTAATTAAGGAAATGAGTTAAAAGCAGATATAAATCCACCAAACATTAAGGCTTAATTAGTGCAAATTACAGCGGTATGGAAAACCTGTAAGTGCCCTTTATCTTTATACATAACTACCTGGTAAATACGATTATATATACTTTCGCCAAATGCTTTAATGTCTTTACCCACCAATAAGCCAGCCAAAACCCCAGTTGTGTTGCTATGCCCAACCACAAGCGCGTCTTCTTTACGTTCAATTAATAGTGCAGCAAAATCGGCTAGTTTACGAGAGTCATATAATGTAAGCTCGATCTCTTTCAGCCTGACTGTTGGCTGTGCAGTGCTCTTCGTACGTATGAAGTCAGTACTATAAATGGCATCCAGATTGACGTCTTTCAGAAAGGCTGCCAGGCTCTCAGCTCTTTGTTGTCCACATTCTGTGAGGGGCGGGTTCCTTGGATTCTCAGCCGATATTTCTTTTTCTGCGTGTCTGACCAAATAGATTGTGAATAATTCATCAGAATCCTGTGCTGTTGCCGTTATAAACAAATTCAGAACTACGAATCCGATGGTTAAATAGGTCTTTAGTCTCATTTTTGTATAATATGATTGGGTTTTGGTGGCTTCAATTTTCGCATACTTTGTCTTCTGGCTGACATATTTTGTTTAAATACCTTTTCCAGCAATTTATATAAATCTGGATGTTTCTTTTCAAGCAGTTGTGGTCGTTCGAAGAAATATTCACTAACTACAGAAAAAAATTCAGCCCGATTCGTGCCTCCATATGGATTAATATCTGACTTCCCATCGGTAATCTCGTCAATCTTCCTGGAGATAAGATCAATCCAGGGTATTGTATACTGCTTTTCCATTAGTAATGCTGGTATTCCATCAATGATTCCATCTGTTTTGTCTATCAAATGGACGAACTCATGGATTGCTGTATTTTGCTTGTCCGATTCATTTTTAAATCCATGTTTCAAGGCTTGTTGTGATAACACCATTTTACCTTCCATGTAACCGGTACCAACCATCCCCAGAATACTTCTATCCGGGCCTTCCGTTTCAAAAGTCTCACTGAACCTTGATGGATACAGCAATACTTCATGAATATTTGCGTATCTCCAATGACTAAAATGAAAGATGGGAATTACCGCACTGGAAGCAACGAGCATCCTGTCTGTAAGATCTACAGAAGTCTGTATCCCGGTTATTCTGCAATTCAACAGGAATTCCTGTACCTTGTATTCAAATCTGCTTTTCTCAGCCTCGGATAATGAATTATAATAGGCTACCTCCCGGATTAAAATAAATCTCCACTCATCAGGAAAAGTATCTTTGGGCACTTTCCACTTGGATTTTCTGCTACGATACCAAGTAATTGCTATGATGACGAGTAAAACAGTAATGACGATGAAAGTGAATGGACTCATATATTAAGCGTCCTAAGTTACGAGTTTCGTTGATGTTTTTGATGTCATTCACCTGTAAGAAGCACCAAAGCAGGTAGCCACTGCTATTAAGTGATTTAGCACCAGATTGTCGTAGAAAAGTGCGAACTTTATAAGAATAGTAAAACTGAACTTATGAAAAGGTTGCACAAAAAAGAACGGATGTTACTAATCGCTGCTGGTATGCTAATGCTCTCCATACTAATGATGATCATTGTCTTACCTGGGGTTTATACAAAAACATTACCGTACACCAACAATTCTGGCGCTGCAATTGGAATTTCACTAGCGATTATTGTTCGCCTCCTCATCCTTGTTGGCTACAGATTTATGATCAGAAGTATCAGGCTCGCTCGCGCTACAAGAAAAACAGCTTACATCCTGATCGGCATTCTTCTGTTGCTATTTGGATTAATCTATTCAGATGGCGCTGTGTCATTTCTCCCCAACACAGAAGTGCCTTACGTAGCCTATTTGATGTTCACCAGTGTTTTGTTCGACTTACTCGCAGCCATTCTGACTTTCATGGCTTTATTTTTAAAAGGGAAAGGGTAAACATCAACCAAGCCTCATCTCTAGTTGAATAGGCAGGACCTAAAACTTCTGAGGCTAAGCAATATATTTAAAAGTGTTTGAATTACACTTTAGAAATATTATCTTGTCAATCCAAAACAGAACAACAGTATAACATGAAAACATACAAGTTCCTCATAGGAATTCTATTCAGTTTCAGTACACTGTCATCAACACAAGTCGTTGCGCAAACAGGTGACCAGGTTCTTGATGGAATTGGCGAAACGGGAATCATCGCTCGCTATACCTTTAAGGAAAACACGAAAGATTGGACACGAAACAATCTGCATGCAACCATTCAGGGTACAGGCATCCAATTCGTCAATGACGACTTTTTTGGCCAGGTGCTTTCATTACCTGGAGAGGGTGGGGCCCATGTTTCCATTCCAGGTGAAGTTTTGACCGGTCAAGAATCACTGAGCATTGTAGGTTGGTTTCGCTTAGGCTCAACAAATAGTGAACAACGTTTCTTTGATTTCGGGTCAAACAACAAGTCGCTTTTCTATGCGAATCTGTCAGGGGTTTATATTCATGCACCAACAGCGAATTATACGGTCAGTTCTTCCGCCGTACCCGCCTACCGTTGGAGTCATGTGGCTGTGGTGATTGATGTGCCTTCAAAAACGTTGAGTAGGTACGTGAATGGGAAACTGGCAGGAGAACAGAAAGATGTTGAGGTGGAGTTGGATCTGTTGTTCGATCAAACTGGCGACAAGAATAAACTTTACATCGGGAAATCAATGGCTGATGGCAGTTGTCTGAATGCCAAAGTGCATGATCTCAGGATGTATAGAATTCCACTGAGTGAAAGTCAAATTGGCACCATCCTTCGAAATTCGTTCAAAGAAGGTGCAGCTGGTGTGCGTACGAGAAGAGAACGAGATCCAAATCTGCCAGCTTTTGATGATACCACACCCCAATTATACAATGCCTACCTGACAAGCGTTGAGGATATCCAGGTAGAGACAGCAGTGGGACATCTACCAAGATTGCCGCGCTATGTGGCAGGGGTTTATAGTGATGGTATCACTGGGCCTGCTGTCAGAGTGATATGGCCAGCACCTGAAGATAATAGCAAGGTGCTGTCCCCTGGCACCTACATGGTTATCGGAAAGATTGGTGGATCGGATTTACAACCAAAAGCGAGGATAACTGTGAAAAGAGTTGAAGCACCAACTACCCCAGATCGCACCCTCGAAGTGTTTGGCCTTGATGAGGTGACGCTGAATATAGATACCCACGGCAATAAAACGAAATTCTTTGAGAACCAGGATAAGTTCATAAATGGTCTGGCCAAGACCAATCCCGATAATTTCCTGTATATGTTCCGTAATGCTTTTGGACAAGAACAACCTATCGGATCAAGTCCACTGCGGGGCTGGGATAGCCAGGAAACCAAAGTACGGGGTCATGCAACTGGACATTACCTCACCGCAATTGCTCAGGCCTATACCAGTACTGAATACGATGCGGCGCTACAGAAGAACTTTGCCGGGAAGATGGAATACATGGTGAATGTGCTCTCTGAATTGTCTCAATTGTCTGGCAAAGAGAGACCTACCGGAGGGACATATGTGGGAGATCCCATTGCCGTTCCACCTGGTCCAGGGAAGACAGAATTTGATTCTGATCTGAGCGAAGATGGAATTCGTACCGATTACTGGAATTGGGGCGAGGGTTTTATAAGTGCCTATCCGCCCGATCAGTTTATTATGCTCGAAAATGGCGCTCGTTACGGGGGCGACAATGACAAGATCTGGGCACCGTACTACACCTTACATAAGATTCTGGCTGGACTGATGGATGTTTATGAACTCAGTGGCAATCAAAAAGCGCTCGAGATCGTCAAGGGCATGGGCACATGGGTACATGCCCGTTTGAGTCAGCTGCCTACCGAGACCCTGATCTCCATGTGGAACCGTTACATTGCCGGTGAGTTTGGGGGAATGAATGAGGCAATGGCACGATTGTATCGTCTGACAAACGAGCCGCGCTATCTCGAAGTGGCACAACTCTTTGACAACATCCGGGTATTCTTTGGTGATGTCAATCATTCACACGGATTGGCAAAAAATGTGGATATGTTTCGTGGCTTACATGCCAACCAACACATTCCACAGATCATGGGAGCACTGGAGATATATAGGGGAACTGAAACGGCAGATTACTACCATATTGCAGATAATTTCTGGGATATGGCCACTCATGACTACATGTACAGCATCGGTGGGGTAGCGGGTGCACGAAATCCGTCAAATGCCGAATGCTTCACCGGTCAACCGGCAAGTCTTTACGAGAATGGCTTCTCAGCCGGTGGGCAAAATGAAACCTGTGCCACTTATAACATGCTTAAGATCACCAGAAATCTGTTCCTCTATGATCAGCAAGCTGCGTACATGGATTATTATGAACGTGGATTATACAACCACATCCTGGCTTCGGTGGCAGAGCATAGTCCGGCGAACACATACCATGTGCCTTTGCGAGCTGCTTCTGTAAAACACTTTGGTAATCCGGAGATGAATGGATTTACCTGTTGTAATGGTACAGCACTCGAAAGCAGCACTAAACTGCAGAATACAATTTATTTCAAGAGTGCCGATAACAATGCCTTGTATGTAAATCTATTTGTGGCATCAACGCTGACCTGGAAAGAAAGGAATATCACTATCACTCAATCAACCGCTTTTCCAAAAGATGACCACACTGTTCTGACCATAGAGGGCAAAGGCCGCTTCGATTTGAAGCTTAGGGTGCCAAAATGGTCCACTAAAGGATTCTTCGTGACGATCAATGGAAAGGAACAAAAAATAGAGGCTATACCAGGATCCTATCTCACCTTGACTCGAAAATGGAAAAAGGGAGATACGGTTGAATTGCACATGCCTTTTAGTTTCAGAATGGAACCTGTGATGGATCAGCAAAACATCGCCAGCTTGTTTTATGGTCCTGTTCTTTTAGCTGCTCAGGAACCTGAACCACGTAAAGACTGGCGTAAAATCACCATGGATGCGACAGACATCAGTAAAACAATTATTGGCGATCCCGCCCAGCTGGAGTTCAGCATCGATGGTGTTGTTTTTAAACCTTTCTATGAAACTTACGGACGTCATTCGGTATATTTGGATGTTGTATTGAAATAAACAGTTAAAAATATCGTATGGAAACTGCATTGTTGGCTACTCAGATTTTGTTTTATCTCCTCGGTGGTTTGGGAATTTTCTTCGCTGGTTTGGGCGTTTTGTGGCATGTCTCGAACCTGCATGAGAAGTCTAAGAAATCCTAGTTTCTGGAACCCGTCCCATGACATCGGACTATTACAAGACGAAGGCTTCAGTCGAAGAGTATATTAGGCTGGCTGAAGGTGTAAATGGTGGTGAGTTGATTAAAAAACTCAAATCTTTCTTACCGGAGAATTCATATTTGCTTGAAATTGGATCAGGACCAGGATCAGATTATAACCTACTAATTAGCGATTATCAGGTTTTGGGCTCCGATAATTCTCCTGAATTCATTGAGCACCTGAAAACGAGATATCCGGCAGGTCACTTTCTTGAATTGGATGCGGTAACCCTGCAGATAGAGGAGAAGTTTGATGGGATCTATTCAAACAAAGTGATGCATCACCTCCAGAACGCTGAATTGATCGATTCAATTACTCGACAACATGATATCTTGTCCAGGGGAGGAATCATATGCCATTCCTTTTGGGCTGGAGAAGGCTCAGAAATCTTCAAAGGATTGTTTGTAAATTATCATACTGAAGATGCCTTAACTGAGTTCTTCGGAGACTTATTTGATTTACTTCTCATAGAAAAATACGCAGAGTTCGAGGAGGCTGATTCACTTGTGTTAATCGGTAGGAAAAGAAATTGAATAAAGCAATAACTGACAGAATGAAGTTCAATTCCACCATAGTAATGTGCCTACTTTTATCACTGGGATCC
Organism: uncultured Porphyromonadaceae bacterium; assembly: GCA_964444375.1. Classification (GTDB taxonomy): domain Bacteria; phylum Bacteroidota; class Bacteroidia; order Bacteroidales; family UBA12481; genus JABHCC01. Next base: position 27,013 of record CAYUGX010000002.1, read on the forward strand.
TGTACTGATATTTCAAGGAATTCCGGTAAACCCCATATCATCCTCGTTATGGCTGACGATCAGGGCTGGGGCGATGTGGGTTATAATGGGCATCCTTTTGTACAAACACCAGCACTTGATGCCATGGCTGGCGAAGGCTTCGTATTTGAACGCTTCTATGCGGCTGCACCCGTTTGTTCGCCCACGCGCGCCAGTTTGATGACGGGGCGAAATTCCATTAGGACGAAAGTGCCCAATCATGGCCGGTACATGCGTCCTCATGAGCAAACCATTGCTGAGTCACTAAAAGCGGCTGGCTATGTGACTGGAATATTCGGAAAAGTACACTTGGGCTCAGGCCAACCCGATTCACCCTGTAATCCCAGCGGTATGGGCTTCGATGAATGGGTAGTGGGTCTGAACTTCTTTGATAACAATCCATACCTGAGCCGCAATGGCAAAGTCGAGCAGTTCACTGGCAAGGGCTCTGTGGTGTTAATGGATGAAGCGCTTGCTTTTCTAAAGAATCATAAGGAGGGAGATCGTCCAATGTTCGCTGTTATCTGGTTTCCTTCTCCACACGATCCTCACGCCGAAGTTCCTGAAGGACCCAGCCTGTACGATGATGAGAAGCATGCTGGCTATTACAGAGAGATTACCTTGCTCGATCAACAATTCGGACGGTTGCGGAGCGAACTCAGAATTATGGGAATCAGTGAACATACCATCTTATGGTACTGTAGCGACAATGGCGGATTAGTAGCCGAGACATCCGGTGGACGGGCACGGAAAGGTAGCATCTATGAAGGTGGTCTGCGCGTTCCGGCCATAATCGAATGGCCAGCTCAGAAGCTTCAAGGTTTAACAACTGTTCCTGTATTTACCTGCGACATGTATCCAACACTTATGGTCATGGCCGGCGTTGAAACTGATTATCCCTTCCCGCTAGATGGTACTGATGTGAGTAACATAATTGATGGAACAGACGACAAACGAAGTAAACCGATGGGTTTCTGGCACCTCTTCCAGAATGGACAGGCCACCTGGAGCGACCGGATTCTGAAAGATATCATGGAAAAGCAACAGACCAATACACCTCTTCCTCACAATCCCTATCGGATGCAAAAGGACGTCTATGAGTTTCCACAATACCCTGAGGATACAGCACATGGTCATGCTGCCTGGAACGACTGGCCATGGAAACTGCACCGAGTCGATGGTGAAAAGTATGAGCTGTATAATCTACGGGATGACCCTATGGAAACAACTGACCTGTCAGAGGATACCCAGCACACTCAGCGCTTCAATCAAATGCAATATGAGCTGGATGCATGGATGCGGTCTGTAATAAGAAGCATCAATGGAGAAGACTATGAATAACCTACTAAACTTTAACCTATGAAGCCAATCCTATTTCTGTTTATGGGATTAAGCACTACTTTGTTAATGACAAAAAGTGCAGATTGTCAGCCTGGTAATGGAGAGATTGAGTCAGATTATATGGGATATGTAATCTACAGCGACTTCGGTGCTAAAGGAGATGGAAAAACAGATGATGCCGAGGCAATTGCCAGGGCCCATGCATACGCCAACGAGAATAAGCTCAAGGTCAAAGCTGATCCTGAAGCCACATACTATATCAGTGGAAAAGAGTGCACCGCAATTATCCAAACAGATACTGATTTTGGTACAGCCTCCTTCATCATTGATGACCGGGAGGTGGAAAATCGCACTGCACCGATATTTCTGGTTACATCCAGAGAGAAAATAATCGAGCTTGATCCGGTAGGTACCCTTAAAAGAAATCAAGACAAAGTCAGTATTGCACTAACAGGTCCTTGCTTGATTACGGTAACGAATGCCAATGTGATGCACTACATCCGATATGGGCTCAACCAGAATAATGGCTCACCGCAGACGGATATCTTCATCGTTGACGAAAAGGGAAGGGTGGATCAGGATGCGCCGATCATCTGGGATTTTGACCAGATAACAAAGATGACAGCGCTGCCGATCGATAAGGAAACATTAACCATCACTGGAGGACGATTCACCACAATTGCCAATCAAGAAGACTCAAAATATAACTATTACAGCCGCAACATAGCCATCAGACGCTCAAATGTAGTGGTAAATAGACTGGAACACCGTGTGAAGGGAGAAGGAGAGCACGGGGCACCCTATGGAGGTTTCATCAACATCAGTGACTGCGCTGAGGTAACAGTGAAAAATACCGTCCTCACCGGACATAAAACGTATCGAACAATCGGTCGGGCAGGGAAGCCGGTATCAATGGGATCCTATGATATTTTAGCCTCCCGGGCTATCAATGTGTCCTTTGTGAATTGCAGTCAGACCAACGACATCAATGATCGCACCTACTGGGGGATCATCGGTTCAAATTATTGCAAGAATTTAATGTATGAGAAATGTGTTTTTTCGCGTTTTGATGCACATAAGGGTGTGGCAAATGCCACAATCCGCAATTCGATTCTTGGACACATGGGCATCAACGCCATCGGGACCGGTACCTTTAAAGTAGAGAACTGTATCATTCGTGGACGGAGCGTCATCAACCTCCGTTCAGATTATGGCAGTACCTGGCAGGGGGAATTTATTATCCGCAATTGTGTTTTTGTGCCGGCCAACGGAAAACCAACAACAGCCAGTTTGATCAGTGGTTCTTATTCAGGTAAACATGATTTTGGCTACACCTGCTACATGCCTGAGCGGATCACCATTGAAAATCTGCAGATCGACGATTCTACCCATCCGGTAGGGTACCCAGGACCTGCGATTTTTACCAATTTCAATCCACGAAATACCGATGAGACTTATGTGGAGGATTATCCTTATGTCATCACTAAAGAAGTCATTCTGAATAATGTAAGTACAGCAAGTGGCAAGGCCTTGCGAATAAGTGATAATGATTATATGTTTAGGAATGTGAAGGTTAGTAAAAGTAAATAATCGATAAGTAGTAGCGAAAATAAGCAAATGATTCATCTTCTACTTGGTAATAGCTAAGCAGAAATCGCTTATATGTTTTAAGGTAGTTGGAGAGAAGGTTTGTTGGCGATTAGCGTATTCATTGGGTCTTCCGGTATTACAAACCTGAAAAAGATGGTTATGTTGAATAATTTCTTTACGCTCAATGACTCTATTCCCTCCGATTCTAAGCGCTGTCTCTATAGCATCTAAATTCACCTTGGCATCAACCTGACAATCAAGTTCCCCATGTAGTAAGAGAACTGGGCAATTGACATCTTGCCAGACCTCGGTTGGTTCGACCTGAAATGACTTCCGAAAGGCTGGTGTTCTGAAGAATTTAATAGCACGTTCAGGTGGTCCTGGGTAGAAGAACTGCCGTAAATCCGGGGCCAGCATTTGAGCCATTTCATTATACAGCCGGAAAAATGCCCGCTTGCCTTGGTAATGTCAAAGTCCCGGCCAACTTAACTCCGTCAGACGAGTTTATAAATGTGATCTCTTTTGCTTCGAAACCATTCTCATAAATGCAGCCTGCCAGAGTAAATACTAATAGTAGAATTAGTGCAAGATTGAAGGTAGTAACTTTCATGTATGTGGGTTTAAAGCAATCCTTGCTCGGTAAGTCGTTTCTTGAAGGAGGCCTGGGTCTTCAAGAAGCGGTCTTCAATGACCTGGAGCATTCGGTGGAATTCAGCTTCGTCCTGAAGATTGTCGTAGAGGGGGTCAATTTTCAAAAATAGCAGGATCCAGTAGTGATAATGATCCAGTTCTGAGAATCGTTTGAGGTGTGCAAGCGCTTGCTGCTTGTCATTTGTGGCACTGTAATAGACCGATAGACTAAGATCTTTGTAAATCGATTCGTTTTCTTCAGCCCACCGCCGATAGTTTTCGAAAAGTTGAGCTGCTTCTTTATGCATACCAATACGCTGCAGAGTTTCAGCAATTTTGGCATCTTCTCCAGTATAGGCACTAAGTCCTAACTGTTCTCTGACCATAAGCAGAATAGAAAACCATCTATAGGCCTCTTCAAAATCTCGTCGGTAAAAATTGATCTTACCCAGTTCAACGAGCAGATCAAGCCTGGTAGTGTCTTTATTAAATGTAGCCAGCAATTTCTGATGAGTCAAATCAAGGTCCTGGTCGATTGCAAATTGATGATAGGCAGCCAAAGATTCAGTATACAAGTTATTGGTATCATATTGCAATGACAAATCGATATAGGCTGCCGACTCATCAATGAATCCAGCTTGAATTAGGGCGTTAGCTACATGCAGATAGAGAAAACTAACCATCACTGAGTCTTCCTTAGGTTTATCGAGTCTAAGCCCTTTTAAGGCATACTCCAGGTACTTTTCTGTATTGGGTAGGTACGTTGTATAAAAATCCGATAGGGTGCTGATGACCAGTGGAGAATTGGGATGATATTCATAGGCCTTTTCTAAGAAAGGTTCTGCCTTCTTGTATTCATTACTATTCAGAAAATA
>CAYUGX010000002.1:31476-52152 GCA_964444375.1 uncultured Porphyromonadaceae bacterium
TTCGCGAGTAAACCTTGAGGTAGTTTTGGGTCAGCCAGCAAGGCCTGATCGGCGTAGTAATTGATTGAATCCAGAAAGATTCGTTCGGTTTTTGGAGCTTCCAAAAAGAAATAGGTGATGGCAATTCCGGCCAGTGCTCTTGCGAATCCAGGGTCCAGCTCAACTGCCCGATGATAATATATCAGTGCAGTAAGCAAGTGTTCTTGTCCCTGGAACATCAGGTCATAACCTTTCAGAAAATTGTCGTAGGCCTCTGGATTATCAGTCGGAACTTTCTCGAGCTCCTGGATCTCCTCGGGGGTTATAATGGCCTTTATTTCTCGCACAATGTCAATGGCAATATCATTCTGCAGTGAGAAAATATCTACTAGCTCGCGGTTATACTCGTATGCCCAGACCTGTCTGTCACTCTTTGCCTCAATCAATCGCACCTGTAACCTGATCTGATCGTCCACTTTCTGGCCATTCCCCTCAATAAAATAGTTGACATCCAGCTCTTTAGCCATCTCTGGGATAATCATTGGAGCATTGCGGTAATGCTCGACCGAGGTTCGGCTAATTACCCGCAGATCTTCAATCTTCTGTAAATTATTTAATACCGAACCCATCACCCCATTGATAAGATAGATATTGCTGCTATCGGCGCTATTGTTACGAAACGGGAGTACAGCGATTGATTTTTCAATGGGTGCTTGTGGCGAAGGCCACCAGTATGACGGCCCGACAACAACCAGGATGATACCGATTATAACAACAATTACCACTACGATAAGTCCCCATAATCCCCAAATCTTGAATTCCCGACGCCCTGAGTCCCGAGTCTCACCTCCCGAATCCCCAGTCCCTGGTCCCTGCTTCCCAACCTCCCCCGGTGAATACCCATACTCTTCGTGAAAACACTTGATGAAATACGACGGACTACTGAACCCAACTTCATAAGCGACTTCAGAAACAGTCACTCCACCTTCCTCAAGCAGGGCCTTGGCACTTTCAAGTCGCGACTGACGAATAAAAGCACTCACAGATAGCCCAGTCTCCTTTTTCACCCGCCGCAACAAGTTTGACCGACTCATAGAAACAGCCTCAGCCAACTCAGTAACCCCAAATTGACTATTACCAAGATTTCGATCAATGATCGTTCTGATATTCTCTATGAATTGATTGTCGTTCATGAATATGCTTTAGTGAACAGTTATCAGCTAGTAAAAAATCACATACGATAAATGGCAATCCCCCAACACCCAGCACCCAACACCCTGCACTTCAAATTTAACATCTTTTGCATCATATTTGCTATTCGATGCATCATGATTCGCCGCATTTTTGTGGTGTTGAACTAAATGAAAATCAAAATGAAAAATGTTATCGTTTCTTTCGCGATCTTGATGAGCTTGGTGGCTTGTAATAATGCAAATAATGAGGTGGAGACTCCTGAAATTGATATTTATGGGGCTACTGTGATGGGGGATTTGAAAACCGTTGAACAGCACATTGCTGCCGGAACCGATCTGAATGCCCCTGATTCTTTGGGCGGATCGCCACCCTTGGTTACCGCTGCTGTTTTTGGTAAAACTGAAGTTGCCCAAGTTTTGATTGACGCCGGAGCCGATCTCAATACAAGCAACCGCGATGGATCGACAGCTCTGTACTGTGCGGCTTTCTTTGGCCGGGTTGAGATCCTGAAAGCCTTACTGGAGGCGGGTGCTGATAAAGAAATTGGCAACAATTTTGGCAGTACTCCCTTGCAATCAGTTAGTACTGACTTCGAAGAGGTCAAAATGATCTATGATATGTTTAGCAAAGAACTCGGACCACTCGGATTCAGACTGGATTACAATCAATTGAAAAAAGACCGTATCGAAATTGCAGAGTTGCTTAGATAATCAGATCTTGACGATTTTATTTTTACACCATGGAAAGAAGATATGATGTTGACTGGCTGCGTGTGTTTGCCATTGCGCTATTGATTGTATACCATATTGGTATCGGTTTTCAGCCCTGGGGAGGCCTGTTTGGTTTTTTGGTAAATGAAGATTCGTTTCCTGGTCTTTGGCCCGCTATGTCAGTCATGAACGTATGGCGAATCCCACTTCTCTTTGCTATTTCTGGCATGGGCGTGGCTTTCGCCATGCGCAAACGTAACGTCAGGCAATTGATCGGTGAGCGATTCAGACGGATTTTACTGCCATTTATTATCGGATCCCTCACCATAGTTCCACTGCACCTGTTGATCTGGGCAGTCTGGTACAAGCAAGACATTACATATATTCCATCTCCTGGCCATCTGTGGTTTCTGGCCAACATCTTCGTTTACGTTTTGCTGTGCTTGCCGCTGTTCTATTTTTTGCGTAGAAGAGAAGGTCAGACCATTCAACGCAGGGTTCAATTTCTGTTTAAATCACCTATCGGATGGGCCTTAATGACCATTTTAATCATAGTAGAAGTTATACTGGTCAACCCAGATAGTTATACTCTTTACGTATTCAATTTACATGGGTTCATACTGGGATTAATCGCATTCATTTTCGGATTCCTCCTGATTTACTGTCAGGAGGTAGCTGGCAATATGCTTATCAAATACAGGTGGTTGTATAGTGCATTAGCTATAGCATTGTACTTCTTTAGATGGATAGTTTTCGACCTTGAGGCCCCCTATCCCTTGATGGCTATCGAAACGGCAACCTGGATTTTCGCCGCCTTCGCCCTGGCCAGGAAATATCTCAATAGAAACTCAAAAATTCTGAGATACCTAACACCAGCAGCCTATCCGGTTTACGTGGTTCATATGTTAGTTTTGTATGCAGGGTCCTATATTCTATTCCCAATGAATCTACCAGCAGAACTGAAATTCATCATCCTGTCGATTTTTACGTATGCTGGATGTATTGGGTTGTACGAGGTTTGGCGGAGGGTGAAACGATTATGGCTTTAGCGAAATTTTTGCTCGATTCGCGTATAAAATTCAGCAAAATCCCCTCCACACGAATCTAGCAGAGCCGTCAACTCGGGCACAAGAGTTTCATAGGTGCTAATGGGTACAAAAAAAGCATTGTTGAGTCGTTCTCGGTTTATACCCGATTCCTGACTAAGCTGGTCGAAGAGGGCGTTTTTTTTTAGCTGCATCACAAGGGAGTCATCATGCTCGGTATAAATAGCTTGCAACGTTTCTTTGGCCTCCAGCATCCGTTTGGCAAATGATTCGTTGTTGTCCCAATGATTTCTGACTTGCTTCATCTGGTCGGGTCGTTTTAAACTCTCAAGCCAACGCAATACACCAGCTCTTTCAACGGTTACCGCAAAGCTTTCACTCACCTTAGAATCTTTGGGGTAGTAGAACTGTTGATGGGCCATTTCGTGAATGATGAGGCCGGCTAAACGTGCAGAATCATAACGGAGGTGGGTGCTGAGGATGGGATCTTTGAACCAACCCAGGGTTGAGTATGCAGTGAACGGTGACACATAAACCTCATAACCCTCATTTTTTATTTCTTCAGCTGATTTAAAGGCTTTTTCCTTGTTGAAGTAGCCATGATAGACTACACACCCTGCAACCGGGTAACACCAGGTCTTGGGAGTCAGGGAATAGGGTGGGGCAGCAAAGATATTCCAGCCCGGGTAGTCCTCATCCAGTTGGGCAAATACAGTATAACTCTTATTATCCGGCAGGGCCAATACATTGGTGGCAAATTTCCTGACGTCAAGTACCAATTGCAGACGATTGCGGCTAATCGAATCGAGTTCATCCGATAGGAGAACTTTTTCAATAGGCACCCGGGCACGCATAATACGCAGGTGGCCCGATGCAGCCTGAGCCAGATAGGAGAGGGTGCTGCAACCCAATGAGAATACAACAAGAGTCACCAGAACGACAATGATCAACAGCGTGGAAATAACCTTTCGTTTTATTATAATATTGGCCATCTTTATGCTTCGTCTTTAAATCAATGGGCGAATAAATTTAACAACTATTGCCATGAAAAATAGATCCATCCTAACATTCCTGAGTTTATGCTTCTTTGTTGTTTCCTTTGGCCAATCCGGACAGGTGTTCGATAACCTGTCGATGCACAGTGACATTCTTGATATGGAGCGGAAATTTGCCATCTATCTGCCCCCTGATTACGAAAGCTCAACGAGAAGTTATCCGGTTCTTTACCTTCTACACGGTGCGGGTGACGATCAAACCGGATGGGTGCAGTTTGGCGAAGTTTTACACATCGCCGATAAAGCCATCAGGGATGGGAAGGCTACACCTATGATCATTGTAATGCCTGATGCCAATTCAGGCCAGCGTGGATATTTCAATGATGTATCTGGTGAATGGCGCTATGAGGATTTCTTTTTTGAGGAGTTTATGCCTTACGTTGAGGAAACCTACCGGATAAAAGGTGAGAAACGCTACCGCGCAGTCGCCGGACTCTCGATGGGAGGTGGCGGATCATTTATGTATGCCCTTCATCATCCCGAGCTATTCTCATCGGCCTGTCCGTTGAGCGCCTATATTGGCCCCCTTACATTTGAAGACTTTAAGAAGCGTTTTGTGCGTGGTGGAAATAAATTGTCAGAAAAGGAGTTGAAATCTTATTTTGAAAGCCACAATGCAGTTTCCCTGGTTCAAAACTTGGATGCCAAGAAGGTGAAATCAGTTCGCTGGTTCATCGATTGCGGCGATGATGATTTTCTTTATGAGGGAAACAGCCTGGTGCATATTGCTATGCGTAAAAAGGAGATCCCACATGAATACAGGGTGCGCAATGGCGGACATTCCTGGACCTACTGGCGGCAGTCGTTACCAGTTGTGCTGCATTTCGTTTCTCAGGCCTTTCATCAGTATTGAGTAAAATGAAGAATTATGTAATAAATTAAATAATAAATTACATAATTTAATTCCCTGATTTTTTTATTTAGTAACGTTCTCCTACTGTTGATGAAGGCAATGACTCTTCAATAACAGACAGATCGGATTGGCTGAGTTCCACATCCAGCGCACCCATATTCTCTTCAAGTCGGTTTATTTTCCGGGTACCGGGGATGGTGGTGATCTCATCGTTCTGACTCAGAATCCAGGCTAGGGCTACCTGGGCTTTAGACACCCCTTTGCTTTGGGCAATCTGATCGACTAGGTCCACAAACTTTAGGTTTTCTCGTATGGCTTCTTCTGTGAAACGAGGATTCGACAGACGCCAGTCACCCTCTTCAAGTTCTGCTCGGCTTTTAATCGTTCCGGTCAGAAATCCTCTACCAAGTGGGCTATAAGCTACAAAGGTGATTCCAAGCTCATGACAAACATCAAAAAGTGCCTGCTCAGGTTCGCGGCTCCACAACGAGTATTCTGTTTGAAGGGCAGAGATGGGATGTACGGCATGCGCCCGACGAAGTGTTTCGGGATCAACTTCTGAAAGACCAAGGTGTTTTACTTTCCCTTGTTTGACCAGGTCAGCCATGGTGCCTACAATCTCCTCAATCTCAACTTTCGGGTCCTGACGATGCATGTAATACAAGTCAATGGCCTCAATCCCTAAATTCTCAAGACTTCGCTCGCAAGCCTTCCTGATGTATTCTGGCTTTCCGTTGAGCCCGATAAACTCTCCATTGGGTCCACGCATTATCGCAAACTTGGTGGCCAGAACAATGTCATCCCAGCGGCCTTTAAAGGCTTTTCCAAGTAATTGCTCATTCGCTCCGCGACCATACATGTCTGCTGTGTCGAAGAAATTGACTCCCAGGTCAATCGCTTTATGTAAAGTGGTTATGGATTCTTTTTCATTGAAAACACCATAGAATTCTGACATTCCCATGCAACCCAAACCGATCCGATAAATTTCGAGTGAAGATTGTCCCAGTAGCGTTGTCTTTTTCATTTCTTTCTCCAGTTTAGATTAAAGATTAATTGTGAACCAGTAGTATTCGGGTTTCTGATTAAGTTTTTACATACAATTTTGCTCTCAAAGAATTGGATGACCCTCAAATGAACCTATCCCAGGCCCAATGATCAGAACATAAAAAAGTCCCATTGCGATTCCTATAATCATCCAGGTAATGGATTTTCCAGGAAAGATGTGCTCAGTTTTATTATTCAAATTCGAAGCTGGAATAAAAATCACAAAAATGGCCCATATCAGAAAGTGAAAGTAGGCAAATAGTGAAAATAGGAAGTGGTTACTTTCTGGAGGTAAATAGGCGAAAGGGCTTCTTATCAGAGATAATGATTGAAGAATAATAATTGCAACAACTGGAAGTAAAGCAATGGTGCCTAATTGTGATCTTTTAAGTTTTGGCAAAAAAACCTGTTGCAAAAGCCGGTATCCCAGAATCGCATAAAGCAAGCCTCCTGTCAATACGATTGCTTTAGCCATCGATTTGTTATCAACTGTATTGATAATACCAGCAAAATCTCCTCCTCCGGTTAAAGGAGCTGTAACAAGATTCATGACCACAACCACATAACTAAAAGAGGCAAAGAGCCATAGAAAGGTTCTCATTTGAGGGTTTGCTGATTTATTGAACTTTAGCACCAAATACCCGCTTATCCAACTAATAAGATTTATTAGAACACCTCCAGCCAGAAAGAGTCTTAATTTGAAAAAACCTGTATTGGCGATTTCATTCTCCCAATTAGCTTCCACAAATGCGGTTGTTGTGTTCACGGCTTTGACGTTCAGTCCAGTCAGAAACGCCATTCCGGCATGACCGGCAATTTCGTGCAATACGTTCACCAGAATCCATGCAACAATTGAAATAGCCAGTAATGTTGGAATGTTAATTCTTTTCATGATCGCTTAACTTTTACAAGCCATTCATTTTTTGATCATACTGACTTAAATATAATACTTCTACGGGAGACATATCCATTAGTTCTGCATCAAGTATTCCTGGATCATTCTCTTTAAGTGATTGGATAATATTGAATCCAATTGCATAAACACTTCCGTAAGGAATGTCCTCCGTTCCATAAAAAATCTTATCATTCAATTCAGCATCCCGCTGGTACATGTCTGATTTAATTAAATTCCAGATATGTTTTTCTTTTTCTCCCTCAAGCATATTCAAAAACGGATGAGGAGTATTTGAAAAAATCTCGGTTGCAAAGGAATCTGCCTTTCCTTCAAGAATTATATATTCCAGGGGAGTGAAATCTGCTGTTTCAAAATTACGTGATGTCCATACACTGTGGTGATATTCATGAGCAAGTGCGTAAGGAAGAAACTGTTGCCAATTTTCAAATGTTGGGTCAAAAGAAACAATGATTCTTCCAGTTCCTGGGGTGAAAGCATGGAATCCAACTCCAAATTCCCGATAAGTCTTTCGATAAGCAGGATTTGAAGGGATGAATAAGATCTTTGTGTCGGGTCCCGGCAGCTCCTTTGTTACTTGTTGGAATGTAGAATCTACAATTATCGAAAAATCAATACATTTCATTATCTCAACAACCTGACTCAATTCGTCATTCGGATCTATTCTTTCTTCTATAGCATCAAGCAGAAACGGATACTCAGGATCATGATTAAATTCGTCTTTGATTCTTTCGAAAATATCCTGGTGGTAATTTGATTTTGTTGTAATGTAGTCATCAAAAATGTTCCAAGCCGTAAGTACCTCAAACTGTTGACCGTTAACTACAATCTTTTGTCTTTCAAAGTCACTCTCGATTATTTGTTTACAACCCGTAAAAAGCATAATAATTGAAAAGCAACTCGCCATAAGCGAAAATATCTTACCCATATACCCTGGATTTAGATTGTTTGCCACTACTCATCAAATTTATTGATTAAACCAATTCCCAATCCTTACCTGACATGTAGGTGTCGCGATTTATGGTAGTTATGCTCTGTGCCATAAGTCATAAAATAAATTACATAATTCTTTAGGTCCCACTTCTCCTTGTGATCGTAAATATAATTGGTCACTTCATCCTTTCAATTATTCTTGTGATAGACTTCTTAGCGGTATTTGACATGTTATCCATAAAATGAGATTCAGTCCATATTACTAACTCAGTAGATAAGTCAGGATGGTTTTTTGTAATCTTGGCCATCAATTTAAAAGCATTGTATCGAAAGGATGGCTGATTTCCAATCTTTTTCCAAATGTTGGCACAATGGTCGAACAACTTTCCTTGAATGCCATCCGGCAGGTTCATCCGTTGAAGAATAATTATTAACTCCCTTTGCTGGTTATCTCCTACCGATATGAGCATTTCAACAATTCTATCAAGGTATGGTGTAACACGCTTATCATTATCATCCATGCAACTCCACAGTAACCAGGCGGCCCTCCATGAATAGGGCGGTTTATCTGAAAGGGCTAATTCGATGGCTTCTTCAAAGTCTTCAGGATGAGACTTTAAGTACGAAATCATCTCGGCTTTATATGAATGGGTCAGGATATATTCTAGCCGGGTCTCATCCATGGTCATTGAAATATTGTTTTAGGATGCGGCAGCACAGGAAAGTGATCCAGGGGGAGGCTTCTTTTTTGTTAGCAAATTCCCATCCTTTGTAATGCATGAATACTGAAGTGGGCTTGAACCTTCCTTGATGATCCTGACATTTGATTATCCAGTCAATCAGTTCAGTAACCACTGGTTCATTCTTTAAAAAATCAAATCGGGTTAAAACATCGGCTAAATACAGGGCATTGTACCAGACGAATGGGTATTTGAGTGTCCAGAATTTTTTTGATCGACCGAAATAATACAAACTTTTGCCGTAGTCATTGTGAAACCTGATAGGCTCGAATGCATTTCTGGCGTAGTCAGATTCTTTCAATTCGGGTATCTTCGAAAAGACTTCAAGAGCTTGCATCCCGGCGATGGGACATCCAACTTGTAATTTCTTGAACTGGCTTTCGACAAAGAAATAATGGCAAAACCAGCCAGGCTTTTCCTTCCACTTTTGTTGCAGTGCTTTTGCTGAATCATCAACATATTTATTCTCGACACCCAGTTCCAGGAGTGCTGTTGTGATGAGTGGGGAGTTGCATGGCGATGTATGCCAGACATCGGCAGCTAAATCGGGCTTCTCGTATTTTTCTCCTTTCCTTGGCTTTTCGGGTGGTTGACCTCTCACTGCAAACATGTTTTCAATCAAGTGCTCTGATGCTTTGCTTACTGTTTCATCGAGACCTAAATCGGTGTACCTGAGACCAAATTCTGCAAGGGCTTTCAAGGCAAAATAGGAGATTTTGGGATCATTGTTTCGTGTGGCTGCAACAAGCTGCCAGTTCTTTGTATCATTTGCCAGACTGAGTATACTTTGATCTTTAATGAGATCGGCCTTTGCCTCGAGAGATTCCCTGGCAGAGATGGTGAATCCTAATAGATCTAAACCAGTTTTGTATTTTGTCCAGGGATTACTGTTCAGCAACCAATCCACTGGATTATCATTTAATTTATCTATCCAGGTTTCCATCTCTTTTTCGCCTGTAGTGATTCTGAACTATCTCATTTAAGAAGGTTTTAGATTCTACTAGTTCAAAATCCAGTTCATTGGGTAGTGTGGAAAACAGTTTAGCTCCACCTCCTAAAAGAATCGGAATGGTGGTGATAATGAGTTCATCAATCAGGTCTTCCTTCAAAAAACTCTGAATAGTAGTACCTCCGTCAATGTAAAGTCGACTGTATCCTCTTTGAAACAAATCTTCTAAGATAGCTGGGATTGATCCTTTGACCACTTCAGCCAGGTCATAATATTCCGCTGGAATGGTTTCTAGCGTTTTGCTAAGCACGAAAACGGGTCTGTTGTATGGCCAGTCGATATCAAAACTACAGACTGTCTCGAAGGTAGTGCGGCCCATAACAATGGCATCAATATCTTTCATGAATCCCTCATATCCCATGTCGATTTGATCAGGATTCGGAATGGTGTGTAGCCATTCTAATCCGCCATTTTTATCGGCAATATACCCATCTAAGCTTGTGGCTATAAACACTGTTCTTTTCTGGCTCATAATCAACTGTCAATCTCAATTACCTATCTCTTACCCATTTCTTTAATTACTTGATTTTTGGCTTGAGGAACTTGAATCCATAAATCATCAAACTCACTTGAACAAGAATACCAATCAACAGGCCAATCAGATGACTTCCCCAAGAAATAATATCATTAGAAATGAAATAATAGATGGTAAAAACTCCAACAGGAATATTGAGGAATAAACTGACTATAAAACCAGGATTGTATTTCTGTTTAATAAACATACCAACATGCGAGAGCGCATTGATAATTGAAAAATAGGCTATCCATATTCCAATTGAATAATCCACAAATCCAGATAAAATGGCGGATAGGGGAAATGCAATAAATATAATCGGAATATTGATCCAGAAAGAGGCTTTTTTGTTTAATGGATACTCACCATCAGATGAACCCAGGACCTTTTTATTGAAATGAAGCATAAAGCCGCCGGGTAAAACATATTCCTCAAACTGGTGCAGAAAATAAATTGGGATTTGGAGCCAGATCAGAAAAAGTGGGACATCCTCTTGCAAGACATAGCAGAACAAGAGAATAAACATATAAAGCGCTAGAAATATGGTCGATTTACTCCAGTTTTCAATGAGCCATTTCATAATTCTATTGATTTTATTTTGAATATTATCGGTAGTTAAGTTATACTATATGTTCTTAAAAGTCTTATCGTAATTAATACTCGGTACTCTCATCGTACATGAATTCTTTTATTAATGCTAGCACATTTGGAATCTGCTTCGTAAAACGGGCATATACATCTTCTGAGATTGTAGAATTACTAAAGGGTATGATTTTAGTATACTCTTGTATATCGCCTGTAACCCTTCCATACTTGTATTCATAGGTGAATCGTCCATCAGTGGTGGTTTGGTTATTTTCATTGTACGGATTTGGAACACTTATGTAGAATTCACTTTTTGTCATATCCCCTGAATCGTTAAAGAGTTGTTCTTCGCTCATATAGGTGAACAGCTCTTTAGCCGTATTTTTAGATGGATCAATCAATAGGATTTGTTTAGCCATTCTGTTTCGGTATAAAAAGGAGTTATCTTCTGTTTTATAGTTGTATAGTTCACCAAGCACAGTTTTAATCTCATCGATCAGGTACGGATAATGTGTGCAACCCAGGATAATGACTTTTAGGCGCTCAGTGGTATTCGATTCCCTTATATTTTCCATTAGCGAAACCAAATGATACCGTACATAATTTTCAGGATCGTTAATCTGCATGACCGAACAATTATCAACATTTTCGGTGTCACATAGCATTTTGTATTTATCAAAATTAAATTGGTATTTATCAAGCAAACTCTTCTCTATTCTTGTGTCTCCGTCTAGGCCTGGTCCTTTATAGTCTGAGCGTGGTGCTGTAAGGCTATTGTCATAGAAGTAAGGATCTTCATCAACGGCCTCAGCAATCCCGAGACACCCCTGTTCAAAAATTTCAATAGCGCCAGTATGTCGGTTCCTATCTCGGTACTTGATTATTGTGTTCTTATACCCTTCTGACGCCACTGTTCCAACTGTGGCAAGCACACCTATAATTGCGTCTTCATCTGCGCTGATGTTCTCAAAAGCACCCCGCACACCGGCATCTATAACCCCGATGACTTTTACACCTGTAGACGTTAGACCGATGAATTGTTCTATCACTTCTTTACCGTAGGCAGTAGCAGTATTACAGGCAATAACAATTGCTTTTACGGGTTGCTTGTCATTATTTATGCTCTCGTCATAAGGATCAGAATAGTATTTGGATCCCAGCAGGAATTGCACATCTTTTATGATATGCTCTTTTAATAAGTCAATATTGTCTTCTTTAGAGTAGTTGCCATAAGGCATATTGGCTTTGTCACCGAGGTAGATGAACTGCTCTTTTTGAAAATCCAATACACCGTCTCTTCCTGTTTCATGGTTGTCATTGTCGTGTTCATCGAAGTTGACCATGGCCTTGAGAACCGTTAAACCACCGGTTCCAGAATCGAATATTCCGATGGGCAGGTGGCTTCTCTTTTCGGGATAATCGTTGAAATCAATGTGGTAAAAACTCTGTTCGTCATTGAGGATGGATGAAATAATATCACCACGATCCATGGTGTTTGACGTGCATCCAATGAACAGGATAAGCAGGATACTTATAAGCTTGCAGTAAGGTTTGGTTATAGGCATGTCTTATACTCGCTATTCTAACTTTACATATTTCCCTTCAAATGGACATTGCATCCCATGATAATCACAATTTTCCTCGGTAAGAGATAATTCTTTCGACGACAGAACAAATGTTAACTCTTCACAGGCGTCTCTGGAATAGATACCCTCCCTTAAATCAGTAAGCTTAACCAGTCCCTTTATATAGCCGGTACATCCTGATTCTGTTCCATTCGAAATTTCAAAACAGAAAAACTCCTCTACTATGTGTTGAAACTCAACTGAAGCAAAATATGTATCAGAGTTGTATATACTTTCATACGTACCAGCAAGTGAAACCACTTGGTTTGAAAGATTGATCTTTTGGTCAGATTGAGTTGAGGTTGCAAATGGTAAAGATTTATTATTGATTTTGTCAATCCAAACTCCTGTAAAAGATGATTTTGTCAAGTCTCCAATGAAACCCATTTTGAATTCAGATTCATAATCTGATGATTCTTTCAACACCATCCGATTGCCTGAAATTTGCCCCTCCAGAAGAATCTTTGACTGGTATTTCTCATAATGGTAGAAACCTAGAATTACCGTATCCTGAAATGTTAAAGTCATCAATATCGGGTATTTCTCAGCAATTGTCCCAGATAGTTTGATTACTCTTTTTGAAGTCTGGGCTGATAAATTGATAGAAAGAATCAGTGTTATTATTATCAGTAGGCAATTTCTCATCTTTCTGTTCTTATAAAATCGAGGATGATACTGTTTATTTTATCTGGATAAGTCTCCTGTATAAAGTGCTTGGCTTCAATTAAGTGTATGTCTTTAGCCTTGATTTTCAATCCAAGCTTTACTTTTTCTTTTTGAGGCTCCCAGGTCAGCATGTCATCATGCTTCCCCCAAATGACTGCCACCGGAACATGAACTTCATTAATGACTGAATCGTAAATAGGTAGCTTGTTGCATGTTTTGGAAAAGAAATAGTACATGCCATTCGTTTTGCCTTCTCGAAGGGGTTGTGCATATCCTTCGATGTCATTTTTAGTCAGTGAAGATTTCTCTATACCTTTTTTGAATAATTGATTGAGAAGGATTTTCCTGGTTAGTCTCTTGGTATAGAGCCACATAATAAACTTCCCTAGCCCTCCTTTTTTTAATCGTACAGGTGGATTAAAACCTTCTTCAAATATGATGGTGTTTAAGATGATCAGGTGTGTAATCCTATTTGATGTTTTGTTTAACATCTCCCAGGTCCAAAGCCCTCCTGCATCATGCATCACATGGGCCCATTGTTTAATTTCAAGATAATCCATTAATTCCAGGATTCTCTTGGCATGCTGCTCAGCCGAATACAGTTCATATCCTTCCGGATTATCACTACTGCCAAAGCCCAACATGTCTGGAGCTATGACTCTGAATCCTTCTTCGACTAATCCGGTCATCATTTTTCTGTATAACCATGATGAGGTTGGTACACCATGTAAGAGGAGAATTACATCTCCCTCACCCTGATCTATATACTTGATTTTTCCGTCGGATGAATCAAATGATTTTTGTGCAATCCTGAATGCATTATAGTCCCACTTGCTCTGAGAATAAACATGTTTTGGCATTTGACTGATTAAAAGACTAAACAGAGCTAGTATTAAAAATCCTGGCTTTTGCATACGTATACCATGTAAAACGACTTTTTCTTTTCCTCACTTTCTTCATTATCAACACTACCAATATTTGTCCCAGTGAAGGCTCCTAGTCCTGTTCTTCTATTCTTTTGAGAATTTCCTGTGCCTTTTCCAAATCTGAAGACGCTACCTGCAGTTCTACCACGAAGGCAGCCATATAATTCATGACCTGGGTGGTAAATTCATTCTTTAGATGACAGGCAATCCCTTCTGATTCTAAAATACTTTTCAATACAAGCAGATCAGATTCAACGTGCGATTCTTTTATGGTAATAAAACTCATAGTCATTTATTTAACAAACAAGTATTGTACAATATACTGAATTCTCGTATTTCATCTCTCTTCTGAGCCCAGTTTCGTTGTTGCCATTTTGAAGTTAAATTCGGCCATAATCGGATAATGATCTGAGAAGGTTTCCGCTTCCCCTTTATTATAAACTGTCACATTGGTACATGATATAGAAATAATCGGGCTGGTGAATATATAATCTATTCGTTCTCTGGTTTGTTTTACGGCATCCATTGTTTTTCTATATGATCCAATTAATACGGGAGATGGAAATGTATATCTTTCAGTGATATCAATATACTTCGTACTAACATCAATAGCAGGTAAGGCTATGAATGTTGAGACCACTGAGAAGTCAAATCCTCCAAGTCTTAAGTTTGAATACTTGTCAGAGTTGTTCTTTGTATACTTTCTCAGCAAACTTTTATTATGCTTTAACAATTCTCCATCAAAGGGCGAGTGCGCATTGAAATCGCCGAGAATCATGAATTTATCACTTTTACACTTTCTAACTTTTTCAACAATACGATTTGCTTCTTTGAATCGAAAGTCGCAATCAGCTGGTGATAAGTGCACAACAAAGAAGTCAATCCCATATGTTTCACAATGCAATAATCCATGCCATAGCTCATCCAGAACACGGTCCTTTATAGTAATTGGTTTTCTTGAAGTCAGACCTGTCGGATAGCCTTCTGTTTTTAACAATGTTACATAATGGTGTCCCCATTTTACAGCATCAGCTTGAAGTTTCTCTTCGGTATATCCGCATAATTCCTGTAAAGCAAGTACATCCGGATTTTTATCTTGTACCCACCGAATCCAATTCTCCTTTCTTATAGTGTCTTTACCCCAATCAAAGCCATTCCAAATATTATAGGTCATGACTTTTAGGTTTGTATGGCTCTCTTGTGTAATGACAGTAGAAAAACTCATCATTGCAATAGGAAATACGATTAGTGTGTGTATCCAATTATTTCGTTTCATTTGAAAGTGTGGTTAATCTGTAAATATCTGCTCTTTGATCTCTGTTAAAAGTATTAAATTGTTACCACTGATCCAGTTCTTCATTCAGATCGGCATCAGTTTGAAGTGAATTTGCATACGAAAAGACCTAAATTTGTTGCCATACTACCGCAAAATATAATGGACCACATTAGAAACAAAGATTTTACCGAGGAAGGATTAGACAACACAGAATTTGAAGACCATTCTTTTGAGAATTGCAATTTTGCTCAACTTCACCTGGGTGGCTTTTCTTTCATTGAGTGTATATTTGAAAATTGCAATCTGAGCATGGTCAATCTGTCAAATACGACTTTAAACGATGTGCAGTTTAAGTCTTGTAAACTCATGGGCGTAGATTTCACGCAAAGCAATCCCTTCATTTATTCGTTCGAATTTGAAGATTGTCAACTAAACCTGGCTTCGTTCTTTAAAATGAAACTCAAATCGATGAATTTCAGGAATTGTGAGCTCAATGAGGTGGATTTTGTTGAAGCCGATCTGTCTGGATCATCGTTTAGTCATTGTGACCTGGCAGGGGCAATTTTTGAACACACTAACCTTGACAAGGTGGATTTTCGAAGTTCCTATAATTACAGCATTGATCCGGATTTGAATCGAATAAAAAAGGCCCGGTTCTCGATTCCCGAAGTGATTGGCTTATTGAAGAAATATGATATCCGGATTGATGTTTAGTCCGTTCAAAAGATGGCCTGACTTTTAGTAGCTTTACACCACAATAACACGAAAACCATGAAAAAAGTAGTACTCTTTCTCGTTTTGGCCGGCTTGATTTCGCAAAATAGCCTGGCCCAGAACAAAATATGGAACGAAACAGAGGATGAAAAGACCGAACGACTGGCCTGGTGGACCGATGCACGATTTGGGATGTTTATACACTGGGGACTCTATGCACAGGCTGCCCGTCACGAATGGGTGAAGAAACGTGAACGGATTAGCGATGAAGCCTACCAGAAGTATTTTGATATTTTCGATCCTGATCTTTTTGATCCGGTAGATTGGGCAAAGAAAGCCAAGGCAGCAGGAATGAAGTATGCAGTGATTACCACCAAACATCACGAAGGCTTTTGTATGTTTGATTCAGATTTCACTGACTATAAATGTACCAATACGCCATACGGTAAGGATATCATCAAGAAATGGGTAGATGCTTTTCGGGCCGAAGGATTGGGAATTGGCTTTTACTATTCCCTGATCGATTGGCATCATCCTGAATACACGGTTGACCGGGTTCATCCACAGAGTGCAAGCAGCCAGGAAGAGTATGACAAACTAAATCACGGCCGCGACATGGCCGTATATCGCACCTATCTGAAGAACCAGGTTGAGGAACTCATGACCAATTATGGCAAAATTGACATCTTGTGGCTTGATTATTCTTTCCCAGGAAAATTTGGAAAAGACCGCAATGATTGGGGTTCGATCGAGTTAGTTAAGATGGTCAGGAATCTACAACCCGGCATCATGATCAACGACCGTGCTGATCTCAAAGATTACTGGGGAGGCTGGGATTTTACTACACCAGAGCAATTCAAAGTGGCTAAATGGCCCGAGGCAAATGGAAAAAGAATCCCCTGGGAAACCTGCCAGACTTTCTCCGGATCCTGGGGCTATTACCGCGATGAGCATACCTGGAAGGACCATAAGCAGTTATTGGTGCTGTTGATTGAATCGGTGAGTAAAGGAGGCAACCTCTTGTTGAATGTTGGTCCCACTGCCAGGGGCACGTTTGATAATCGGGCCGATGATGCACTGGCAAAAATGGGGATGTGGATGGATGTCAATGGCCGTTCTATATACGGCTGCACGCAGGCTCCTGACGAATTTACTGCTCCACCGCATACCCTGCTAACCTATAATCAGAACACCAATCGCCTCTACATCCATCTGCTCGATTATCCATTGCAGAATTTCTTGCTACCAGGCTATAAAGGCAAGGTGAAATACGCCCAATTCCTGCATGATGCTTCTGAGATTAAAATTTCTCAACCTCATGGTTACTGGATCAAGCAGGAAACAGGTGCAAATGACATTAACTTGTCTTTACCGGTGAATAAACCTCCAGTTGAGATTCCGGTAATTGAAATATTCTTAAACGATTAAAAATGAAAACTAAGCTAATATGCCTGGTACTGCTGGCCTGCACCATCCAATTTTCTGTAGCTCAGGATTCCAAACGTCCTGATCCCCAGCCAGCTCCTGAAACAAATGACAGTTTCAAACTGGGAATTGCCGGATATACCTTTGTAAATTTCGATCTGGACAAAACCCTCGAGACACTGCAAAAGACAAATGTTCACTATCTGTGCATCAAGAATTTTCATCTGCCGGTAAACAGTACGGATGATGAGATTGCAGATTTTCACGCTAAGCTAAAGGCTGCTGAGGTGACTGGTTATGCTGTCGGGCCACTGTATATGAAGAATGAAAAGGAGATCGATGAGGCTTTTGCCTATGCCAAAAGAGTGGGAGTAAAGACCATTGTGGGGGTGCCAACATACGAGTTACTGCCCTATGTCAGTAAAAAAGTCGCTGAATATGACATGAAGTATGCCATTCACTTGCATGGCCCCGATATTGATAGATTCCCTGATGCTGACGATGTGTGGAACAGCGTCAAAGACCTGGATCCGAGAATGGGCATGTGTTTGGATATCGGGCACGACCGTCGAAACGGAAAAGATCCGGTAGGTGATCTGAAGAAATATCACTCACGAGTGTTTGATATTCACCTGAAGGATGTTACTGGAGCCACCAAGCATGGCTATTCAGTCGAAGTAGGTCGAGGAATTTTGGATATTCCAGGATTTGTGAACATGTTGCGCGAAGTGAATTACACAGGCGTTGTGAGTCTTGAACACGAAAGAAATATGAAAGATCCTTTTATGGGGATCGCCGAGTCTATTGGCTATTTTCGCGGAGTCGTAGCTGCTACCAAGTAATCAGTAGAGTTGCTGCGTCGGAGCTTAGCGGAGATCCCCATTTAGCGGGATTGGCGGCCTATAGCTAATCTTTCCTTATCTGGTATTCCTTCATTTGTCGGGTAGGCTCAATGATCGAAAACCCGCGCCAAATATCCTCTGAGTAGGAGGTGATTTTTTGAGTCTTTACTGGTTTTGATTGAATGTCATGAAATGACTCGAGGTTGAGTGCTTTTCTGTTGATCACCAGTACCTCATTGCATTGTTCATCAAAGCCATCGAAATGCAGATGGATTTTGATGGAGTTTAGTTTCTTGTTGAATAGCGGTCTGTCGATTTTTTGAATAAGTTGGAAGGGACGAACAATAGAGAATTGTTGCGTTTCCAGTGACATGGCGTATTTTAAATAGTAACCCTGCTCGTCATGATCATAAATAATAACTCCCGAATCGTCAGGTTCTTTAAACTTTACGCCCAATAAGTTGATGTTTCTTTTGGCTTTTGGATTTTTCAACTGATACTCTATTCTCAGAATTGCATAGGTCTTCTCTGAAATAAAGAGTTTACCTGCATAGTCTTTCCCAGCCCTGCCTTTGAACTCAACAACATAGCATCGATCTCCTCTCACCGGAATAATACCACGGGTTGTATAGCTGTACCGGCCTGGTTTTGTTATGAAATCCCACTCCCATCGGTTTATGTGATCAATGGTGTACAGGCGCTTGTCCCCAATGGTAATAGTTGAATCATAATTCGGTTTGCGAACTGTGGGTTGAACCTCAGTTTGCTCTTTATCTGTGTCTTCATTTGGTTCTGTCATACGGATGGATAGAATCCCCGTTTTGAGCTTCCAAAAAATCCCTTTCTCCGTATTGGAGAAAAGAGTTTTAAGTTGGTCTTCAACCTGCTGCATTTCTCCACCAATTTCTTCGTTTAATGAGATGCGTTTGATACCCCTGATCTTTCCCATCGAATGAACTGAATCATCTGGTGAATTGTACAGGGCATACAAATAATCGGTATAGCTTCGGTTATACCGAATTATGCTGTCTTCAATGGCTTTGATAAAAGCATCATCAATTTCGGGAAATGAACTCTTATCAAGCTCGAGGCTAAACTGCTTAATTTTAGTAGCCGAATTTCTTCGTTTAAAAACCTGACGTTCTTGTAGAAAGGAAGGATAATTTTGGTCGTGATTGGCAACTGCAAGTCTAAGCAATTCTTTCCCTGCTATGCGTTTTGCGACTACCGAAACTTCATCCAGCTGAAGGATCTTTTCTTTCAGCTTGACCACCATATTTTCACTAATGTCTTCGGCTCCGAGGTAATAGGTTTCAAAGCCAATAAAATAGAATCCTAGAGAGTCATTTTGATTGAAATCAGAAAGATGGAGATTAAATGCTCCATTTTGATTGCTCACAGTACCGATTGGTTTGTTCAATACCGCAATGGATACAAAAGGGACGGGTTCATGGGTCTTGTCATGAACAACGATACCAGTGGCCTGATCTTGTCCCGATAGGATTATGGCATTGAACCCAAGAAGTATAGCGAGTATCGTGCGTTTTTGTAGCATGTGGTAGCTAGGCATCATTCAAAGTAGGGGCTATTGTGATATGACCTTTTTTGAGGCACGTATGTGACTCATTCGTTCGATTACCCTGAATAGCAGGCTCAGAACAATACCAGCAATGGCAGCAAAAGCCATGCCTTTCAGTTCGACAGAACCAAGGTTAATACGCGCACCGCTGACACCCACAACGAAGGTTATAGCACCCAGAACCATATTTTTGTTTTGGCTGAAATCAACTTTCTGATCAACGAATATTCTAATTCCTTGAACAGCAATCACACCGTAAAGTAGCAGGGATATTCCTCCAAGCACCGCGACAGGAATAGTCGAGATGGCGGCAGAGATTTTGCCAATGAAAGAAAAGGCGATAGCCATGAGAGCAGCTCCTCGTATGACCCACACAGAATACACTCGTGTAATGGCCATTACACCGATATTCTCTCCGTAGGTCGTATTTGGTGGTGAACCAGCTAATCCCGAGATTACATTACTGATACCGTCTCCCAATAGCGAGCGGTGCAAACCGGGTTTCTTCATCAGGTCACTACCGGTGATCTCAGCAGTTACCATCAGATGACTGATGTGCTCTGCCAGTACGACAATGCAGGCCGGCGCTATAATAATGATGGCTTTGAAGTCATAGATGGGCGTTTGAAAGGAAGGAATGGCTATCCACGATGCTTCCTGTATTGCAACGGTATCTACAACGCCTAAAACAAGAGCAAGCAGGTATCCAATGACCATCGCAGCGAGCACCGGAATTACCTGCAAGAACCCCCTGAAAATGACCGATCCGATTATCCCCACAAATACAGTTGTCAGAGCTATGAACAGGTTTTGGGAATCTGCACTAAATGGCTGAACAACCTCACCTACCGGAGTGGGCCAGGGAGCTAGTCCGGCTTGTTGAGCAGCTACGGGAGCCAGTTCAAGACCAATAATAGCCACTACCGCACCCATCACAGCGGGCGGCATCGCGATGTGAATCCACTTGATGCCCCATTTTTTAACAATGAGGGAAATCAAAATAAAAAACAAGCCAAAGAATATGAATCCTGCCTGGGCATGCCTGAAT
>CAYUGX010000003.1:0-46858 GCA_964444375.1 uncultured Porphyromonadaceae bacterium
AATGGAGATTACCATCTGAACTACAATCACATGGCCCCATATTATGGCTTGTATTCCTCAAACCATATTGAGCAAGCCAACCCCTATAATGCACCCATCCTGGCTTTCATGGATCGTGGTCAATATTATTCAAAAATGATGACCGGTATTGTTGATGGGATCATGCTACCGGTGGGAATTGGCCCCCTGGGTATTGAGACGACTCGCAGAAATGCCATAATGGATGAACAGAGATCCTATACGGCCCAGGGAAATGAGCAGGCTGGAGGATTATTCTTTGGCCAGAAAAGTAACGCATCCTATGCGGTAGTCAATATGGCAATGCAATTTTATCACACCTATGATCTGGGCTATGCTGAGCGCATCTATCCTTTTGTCAGACAGGTAGCTACATTTTGGGAAAAGTATCTCACGTATGAAAACAATCGCTATGTGATATACCATGATGCCATCCATGAGGGCTCTGGCAAAAACGTGAATCCCATTCTCTCTTTAGGTTTGGTGCGTTTGGTCATGCAAACAGCTATTGACATGAGCCGGGAGCTAAAAACAGATGAAGACAGAGTAGAAAAATGGCAACATATTTTAGATCACCTATCGGATTACAGCTATCAGGAGCGGGAAGGAAAAAAGGTCTTCAGATACTCTGAAGAAGGTACAGCCTGGTGGGTGAATAACACCCTGGGCATTCAGCATATTTATCCGGCTGGCCAGATCGGTCTGGATAGTGATCCGGAATTGCTCCAGACGGCACACAACACCATAGAGGTAATGCAACGATGGATTGATAACAATGGGTCCAACAGCTATTTCCCGGCCGCTGTAAGGGTAGGTTATGATCCCGTAATTATCCTGGATAATTTATACACCTACATCAGCCATACCTACCCCAACGGATTTCAATTAAATAATCCGCATGGAATCGAAAACTTGAGCACCGTACCAAACACGATCAACGAAATGCTGTGCCAAAGTCATGAAGGCTTGCTCCGCGTTTTTCCAGTGTGGCCCAATTTTCGAAATGCGAGGTTTCACTCACTGAGAACCTACGGTGCCTTTCTGGTATCCAGTGAGATCACAGATGGGACCGTTCAATATGTTACAATCATCAGTGAAAAAGGTAGAGATTGCAGACTTGAAAATCCTTGGCCTGAATACAATGTAGAACTGACTGGCAAACTGCGTACTAGCAGCATTCTGTCTGGGGAAGTGTTGACCTTTGAAACTACACCAGGTGAAAAAATTGAACTTCGAAAACAATAATTTGACACGATGTATAAAAGCCTGTTGTTGAGTTTAGCATGGCTCTTGCTGATTATTTCAGGATGCTCCAATGACAAATTAGTGCAATTTCAAACCGAATTCCTGGAGATAGAGATCAATCGATCAGGCTACATCACCAGTCTGCAAAATATCTCTGTATCACCGCCTGTAGAGTTCAGTCCCGTCGAGAAACCTTCTCCAATCATGAGACTCTATAATCAGAAAGAAGAGCAATACTTTGATCCGGTATCAGCTAGCTTTGATGATAGCGAGAATAAGCTTATCCTGAGCTATCAAAACGGAAGTGAGGCAGTTGTTTTGATAGAGTCAAAAGATAAGTACCTGAAAATGTCCTTGCTAAGTTTGTCGAATCGCCAGCAAATTGAAGGTATTCAGTGGGGATCTATATACACCAACATCAGCAATCTGTTTGGTGAAATCATCGGTGTTGCCCGTGATACATCTGATGCAGTCAATTATGCGATCGGCCTTTTGTCACTTGACGAGAATACCATTGGTGGATTGTCTGAAACCATAGCTGATGCAGCACCATTTCAATACCTCATACATTCTCCGGATCCAGAGAAATTCCCCCTGCCTGATTCTTTGTATGAAGGACAAATCTTTACTTTGGGTGGTGATGGTATCAGTGATGTGGCTTTTTATGCCCACAAGGAACCATACTTTAGAATCTTGTACGGTAATGCTGCTCTTGTTGATGATCAGGGTAGAATCTCTATCACATACCATTCACGCGACAGAACATACGAACGAGAAGTATACTATTCTTTGATACCCAACATGCCGGCAAATTCACCAAACCATTTGTTTGTCGAAGCCATTCCGGGAGTAAATTACATCGGTTCATCTGTTGCCCTGTGGGGAAGCCCTGACAGCACTGCATTATTAGACGTTGTTCAGGATATCGTGCTGAAAGAAGGCTTACCCTATCCCACTTTTAATGGGAAATGGGTAAAGGATCCATCTGCCTATATGCCGGATGTGTTGACAAGTGGAGGAGTATATGACAGTGTCCTGTCTTACACACAGCAACTTGGCTTCAAAGCCATCAGTCTTTATGATCAGGGTTTTATAAGACCAGATCGAGGCAATGAAGGCTACATCGATGGAAAAGATTTCGAGCGAAAACCCATCAAACTATCATCCGGTAATTTATCCCATAAAGAGTTCTCAAAACTGGCAGCCGAAAAAGGCATCATCATTGGTCGAACACCCATCACAACCGCCCTGGCTCCTGGTACTAAGGATGCAAGTCCCATTCCAAGTGACAGTCTTTGCTATCAGCAAAAGCGATTGTTGATGAACAACATAGGCCCCTCAGATACCCTGATTCAAGTTGATGATCCGAAACATCTTGAAGAAATTGCCTCCTGGGAAGGACACGCCAAAAACCTGAACATGATCAAAATAGGCAAGGAACTAATCCACTACCTGGGTGTTTCAGATGATGAACCCTACCATCTGCTCAATGTGGTTAGGGGATATTGGAACACTGAGCCAACTGCTCATTCTAAAAATGAAACCATTTTCAAGCTTCAGGTAACCTTGAATTATGGATACGATGGATTGATCCCCAATATCCATTTGCAGGATAAAATCGCTGCTTATTATGCTGACCTGTGCGCTATCAATGGGCTTGGCTACTATGATTTCGACGGTCAGGAATTCTTGTTTAACAACGGACATGGCTATTACTCAGCCAAACGCTTCTTCAGAAAAATGTTTCAGCGTGCCCATGAACTTGGCTTACCTGACATCAGGTTTACAGGAGCGACTCTATCAGAAGGTTCATGGCACTACCAGAGCATTTGGAATGTTGGAGGAGGTAAAAACCTTTATGACGTAGATACCCGTGAATGGGGAAGTACAACCAGTCAAGGAAAAGACCTGAGAGATGTAACCTATGCGAACTTCTTTCCGGTAAGCTGGGGAGGAAACTTTGCGATCAATGCAAACTCAACAGTTGAACAATATGAACACATACAAGCCATGTCGGTTGGCGTTGGTGTTACCTATAGTCTCATATTAAATCAAAAGGATGTCGAAAGTTGTCCGCAAAAATACGAGATATTCAAAACGATTCGAACCTGGGAAAACGCGAGAGCGGCTGATGCATTTCCTAGAAACACTAAAAAGCTTCTAGCAATTCCTGAGAAAAGCTGGAGATTGGAAGAAATTAATGGAGATCAATGGAATTTGCATGAGATGGCTGAAGGTCAAATCATTGATACATTTCTATTGACGTCATCCAATAACTAATAGGTAAGAAGTACAAAAAAATGAAATACTATAGTACTGCACTACTATTGTCATTAGTATTAGTAACTACCCCTTCAATTTGTCAAAATCCTTCTCAAACCGAAAGAAACAACTTTATCGATCGGCTGGAATATGGTGAATCTCTAACAGTTTCAGCCCTGGGCACAAGTCTGACAGGCGGGAGATGGCGGTGGTTTGATGTCTTGCAGGAAGGGCTGGAAAGAGAATATCCACGACAATGCACTTTTATTAATGAAGGAGTTGGCGCCTCTGCATCTTCACATCCGGAAGGTAAAAGTGGAATTGACAAGGCAATGCACTTATCTATCAGCAATCCAGATGTTGTTTTTATTGAATTTGCGATCAATGATGCCTATAAACCTTATGATATCTCTGTTGAAGAAAGTGGGAACAACCTCATCGAAATAATCAATATCCTCAAAAGCAAAAATCCCGATATCGAAATCATTCTTCAAACAATGAATCTGGTTATTGACATGCCTGAGCACGGCACCAGTGAAAGCACAGCTAGATCAGATTTACAAAGTTATCTTGAGATATATCGCAGGATAGCCCAGGAACTAAATCTATTGTTAATCGATCATTATCCAAACTGGGAAAAGTTCTACAAGGACCATGGCAGAGATGCGTACATTCAACTAGTTCCAGATGGTATACATCCCAGATTGGAAGCTTACAGACAAATTTTGCTTCCAGAACTTAAATCATCTCTTATAAAAACGAAATGGTTAGGTGATGGCATTTCTGAACAGATGGTCATTCCTGAATTGGATCATTTTTTACAGGTTTTGAACGGCAAGTTCAGGTTGATGCTATGTCAGTACGAAAAATCACAATTGTTACATCAGCAAGCTATTGGAAATAATGGATTAACCACTAAAGGGTATGATTGGAGGATATCCACAAAAACTACACCCATAGAAGACGATCCAACAGGAATGGATGTGTCAATAGAATTGACACTACAAAACGGATCAATTGCCCAGGCAGGATTTGCAGTTGCTTTTGATTTTACCAATTGGGATTTTGAAAACTATATTTTGTTACCGGCAGCAGTTTACAATGGAAACCGGCATCAGATTGTAAATAGGGGCTATGCCGAAGGCATTGATCGAAAATACCTTTATCAGGAAGACCTCTCACTGATGTCTGTACCAATTCCCCATCTTTCTGCGAAGAATGGCTCGATCTCTCGGCTGGAAGTTAATTCAAGTAATCTGGCCACACCAGCCATGTGCTTTTTTGATAAATCAAGGAAGATGGGTTTTATCCTGCTCGCAGAACAGAAAACGGCAAATTCGGATAATGGGTTCATTGTTGAAGAAAGCACTGATCGCACCAAAGCAAGTTTCGTTTTAGCTGCTCCGGGAGTCAGAGCAAAGCGTCCACTCTTCGTTGGTTTTGCTGAAAGTAGAGACCGGGGTGTTGATTTCATGAACGGCGATCGCATTATTCTGAATTTCAACGTTTATTCTTTCAAATGCCATGATATTCCTGCATTACTGGAGAAATTTATGACGATAAGAAAATCTTTGACAGGACAGAATGATCCGCGAAATCTTATCCCCCTCAGTCAAACAGCCTATTGGATGACCCAAAGAATTGATGAAAGATGGTACGCTGATGATCATTTTCAATTCTATTTCCCTGAAAATGCCAACTGGATCTCATTCGGATGGATAGGTGGTTTAATCAATACCTATCCAATGATCGCCCTTGATGATGATTTCCATTTTGATCGCGTGAAGAAGACCTTTGATTTCGCCATCCCCAGGGCTCAGGGTGAATCAGGCTATTTTTACGGCGCCTTAAATTATGACGGAAAGCCATTTAGCAGGGACGGGTATCCTGAGATTCCGGAAATTGTCCTGACCAGGAAAAACGCGGATGTTTTATACTGGATGATCAAGCAGTTTGAACTTCTGAAACAACAGAATCGATCAGACCAAATAAACCCAACCTGGCACATGAATATCAAGCGATTAGCCGATGCATTCGTCTCCACATGGGTAGTCCATGGGCAATGGGGAAAATCACTGGATAATCAAACCGGGGCTGTTGCAGAGTTTAATACTTCTGGAGGCGTCATGGCAATTGGAGGATTAGCCCTAGCCTCAGAGTATTACAGAAATCCTGGGTATCTGGATATCGCCAAGAAATCGGGGAACTATTACTTTGATGAATACTTTGTAAAAAAGGGTTTCACAAATGGTGGTTGCGCTGACATATTACACAATGCAGACTCAGAAACAGCCGCTGGTTTGATGACGTCGCTAATAACACTCTATGAAGTTACTGAGGATCGAACCTGGCTTCAAAAATCACGAAGTGTAGCCAATCTATGTGCAACCTGGACTACCTCCTACGATTATGAGCTCCCTGAACATACTGAACTCGCTCAACTTGGAGCCAAACTCGCCGGGATCTATTGGGCTAGCACGCAAAACAAACACGGTGCACCAGGTATTTGTACGAATTCCGGCGATGCCTTGTTTAAGATATACCGTGCCACAGGGCTTACACGATATGCAGATTTGCTTAAGGATATTATTCATGCACATGGTGAAAGCATACGTCCCGGAGGCTATACCAATGAACGCTTGACCTACTGTGATGCTGAGAGTCAAGGAGAAAGAGGAAATCATGTAACAGGCTGGAACGAACTAAACGGCTTACTTATGGCCTTGGAAATTCCGGGGATTCATATCATCACAGACTCAGGAAAGCGCTACGTTTTTGATCATCTTGAAATCGATGAGCTTAAAGAAATCGATGGTGAAATGATCCTGGGGATACACAATCCGACTCCATTTGACGCCAAGACACGTCTTCTTGTAGAATCTGTCAAACAATCTCAAAAACCACTGAAGATCAATGCATTCACGAAGTGGCCAATCATTGAAGTCCCAACAAACGAGACGGTTAACATAAAAATTGATGCATCTGGCAATTGCATTTTATTGAAATAGAACCATCAAACAGGTCAGCAATCCTGGATGATGAATGGTCGAAACAGGATATAAAGTCGTCATTTTATTAAGCTTCTATAAGACGCAGTTTTAGTATCTTGCTACTTAATAAACATCTAAATCACTGACACATATGAACCTATATTGTAGAATCATAGTTTTTGCACTTGTTATAATTGGATTAGTTAATCAAACAGCCTTGGGCCAGGTGCTGGGCGGCCGTTACTTCACTTTTGCTACCGTAGTTCGAGTGAATCAGATCGAAACATCCCGAACTGGGATGCATGGTGCCGATGAATCAGGCATACACTCACCCGTTGAAGCAAAACTCTTCAGAGAAACAGTCGAAAAAGCCTGGCCGGGTGCTAGAATTACCTGGGCCTTCAGCTGGCAAGCCCTCAAAGACCAGCGGCCAAATTATTTAGGAATAAAAGAACTCGTCGTGCAATACCATCATCAATATGGTGACGAGATCACCTTCCTTCCCGGAGGCTATTTCGCTAATATGTATAACACCCGGGAACAGGTCAACAAAGACTTGCATGAAGGCCTCCAAATGGTATCAGAAATGGTTGGTGATGGATACCGGCCTCAGGCTGTAATCGCTGGATTTCTGTCAGCTGAGAACCTGCGATATCTAGCTGAAGAAGAAGACATCCATGTTTGTCAGGGCAATATCTGGAGTCAATATGCGATCGACAATGGAGACGGAGAAGGGTCCATTTGCTATCCCTATTATCCATCCCTAGAACATTTTTGTAAACCAGCTCAAGGTGAAGACGATTTTATTGATTGTGTCAATCTGGATGGCTGGACCATCGATTTCTTGAATGGAATCTATCCAGGTGGAAGAAGAATAAATGGAGAATGGTGCGGCAGTCGGCAAGGAGTAGGCCCAATTGAAACGGTTATCCGTTTAGGCACAGAAAGAGGCACAAAAGAAATGCTGCATGTTACTGCAGCACATTTCGATAAAGGATTTGAGCTTAACAAATTTGGCTGGATTACCTGCACCTGGGAATTGGGGCTGGTTGAAGGCAGAAAGATTTGGGGTTATAATGGCCGCAATGGGCTTGATGGCATGATCATCTGGCTCAGTGAACTTAGAAGACGCTGGCCCGATGCCCAATGTATCACCCATGGCGAATTTGGCCTGCTTTGGCGTGATCAGTTCAAGAACAATGACGAACTGAATTACCAATTTGTTCAAAGGGGATCAGGGGTTTGCGGTTCAGATCCAGATAAAGAGATTCGTTGGTTCATGAACAAAGATTTCAGAGCTGCATTGCACCGTGATTGGCGGAATAACGAAGCAGAAAAACTCATTGATTTTACGCGCTACGACATACCGGCCCAGGAACCTGATGATCCAACACCAGGTCAGCACAGCCGCAACTGGAGCCTGATGAATCGACTCAATCAAAAAGGAACCAGACCTCAGGATCAACCCATGGATATTCAGAATCTCCTGCCGGATGAAAAAGAAGTGGTGAAAAAATGGTACCCCGACCTCATAAAAGAAGATCCTGTCATAGAGGAACTCTCCAAAGAATTCAATGATCCGGATAAATTGTACCGACCTGGAGCTTTCTGGTGCTGGCTAAATGGCAACCAGACCAAAGAAGCCATTACCCGTGATTTAAACGAGATGAGTGAAAAAGGAATGGGGCGAGCCGAAATCTGGGATGTGGCAGCCATCTACAACGAGGATGACTATATTCCGGCAGGACCTGCATTCTTCAGCGATAGCTCGCTGGTGCTGATCAAACACGCGTTAGACGAAGGACAGAAAAGGGGAATGAAAATTGGCATGGTGGGCTCAAGTGGTTGGAATGCCGGAGGCACCTGGGTCGAACCTGAGTGGGCCTCAAAACAACTCTATTTCTCATCAACCAAAGTACAAGGCCCGTTCAAAAAATCTATTGAACTCCCATTTCCCGAAGTGCCTGAGCAATGCCCGAAAGGACCAAACGGTCTACCCGTATTCCATAAAGAAGTAGCCGTTATGGCCATTCCTGTACATAATGAAAAAAAGATCAACAGCATCGATGATATTGTGCTGATCTCAACCGATCACCCAGGTGGAAAAGTTGAAGTCAACCTACCAGCAGGTGATTGGGAAATTCTACGGTTCATCTGCTCAAACAACGGGCAAATGTTGATAGTACCTTCACCGAAATCGAAAGGCTTATTCATCGATTTTCTGGATCCTGAATCTACCAAAAAACACCTGGGCTATTTCATGAAACGATTGGGATATAAACCCGGGGTCACAAAGAAAGGTGGGTTGGCCTATGTCGAATTTGATAGTATGGAGCTAGCTGAGGGAATACCCTGGACAGATGACATGCCTGCAATTTTCAAAAAACAAAGAGGTTATGAATTAACCAGATATCTGCCCATTTTAACGGGTTGGGATATCGATGAAATAGCTGAACATTTTCTGTATGATTGGAAAAAAACGGTCAGCGATCAACTCATATACAGTCACTATATTTCCGGAAGAGAATTCCTGAATCAATACGGAATTGAACTGGTTGCTGAAGCAGGTGGACCAGGGCCTCCGGTCTGGGCTACCTGTCCGGTTGATGCCCTTAAAGCACTGGGTAACGTAAATCGACCAAGAGGAGAATTCTGGATCCAACACCGGGATATCTACCTGGTTAAAGAAGTGGCCTCAGCTGCCCACATCTATGGAAGAAAAGTAGTAGATGCCGAGTCTTTCACCACCTGGAGGCGATGGAAAGACAGTCCCTTCGATCTCAAAAAGAGTGTCGATCGGGCTTTTTGCGAAGGACTTAATTTTGTCACCTTCCATACCTTTGCCAGCACCTCTCCAGAAGATGGTCTGCCCGGCAGAACCTATCATGCCGGATCTGATATCAACCATGCGAATACCTGGTGGAATAAATCGGGGCCGTTTATGGACTACCTCTCCAGATGCAGCTACCTCCTCCAACAAGGTCGATTTGTGGCCGACGCCTGCTACTACTATGGTGATCAGGCTCCTAACTTCTGGCCCGCTCACCATGAAGTACCTGAGAAAATAATTCCGAATGATCTGGGCCCTGGCTATGACTACGACGTCATTAACAGTGATGTAATTCTACATAGAATGTCCGTTAAAGAAGGTAAGATCTTCCTACCGGATGGTCTCAATTACCGGGTAATGGTACTTCCAGATCAAAATCACATGCCCCTGGCCGTTCTCAAGAAACTTGAACAATTGGTCTCAGCAGGTGCAACCATCATTGGCCAAAAACCCTATATGGTTCCCTACCTGAATGATCATGATGAAGATACTCAAGCACTGATCAAACTGGCCAACCTCATGTGGAGTGATGAGAAGAAAATCAATCATTATGGCAAAGGACGCGTGATCAGCGGAATGTCTATCAGAGAAGTTTTGCAGGCAGATGGTCAGATCCCAGATTTCAGTTATAACAAGCCCGGACATCTCGATTACATTCACCGTAATACAGATGATGCTGACATCTATTTCATCCGCAACAAAGGGGATAATACCTACATGGGAACTGGCATCTTCAGGGTGACCGACAAAAATCCCGAGCTCTGGGATCCCGCATCCGGTAGGCAATTAAAAATAGAAAACTACAAAACTATTGGAGCCTCCACCGTTTTAAATCTGGATTTAGCACCCGGAGGTTCTGCATTTGTGGTCTTCCATTCAGGTAAAAGAAAGCTCGATATTGCAAATGAATCCAGTCATTCGGGCCATGTAATAGCCACTTTAGACAAAAACTGGCTAGTAAGCTTTCCTACCGGATGGGGTGCACCTGAATCGACAAGATTTAAGAAACTGAAATCATGGACAGAAGCGGATGATCCAGGCATTCGATATTTCTCAGGTACAGGTAGCTATACTAAAAGCTTCAAGATGCGCAAAGCTGACCTGGAGGGATCACAAATTCACCTGGATCTGGGCCAGGTGGCTGATGTAGCTGAAGTGATGGTGAACGGACAATCAGCCGGAATTCTCTGGAAGCCACCTTATACGGTGAATGTAACACCCTGGGTGAAGGCCGGAAAAAATGAACTTACAATCGAAGTAGTAAATCAATGGGTCAATCGTCTTACCGGGGATATGCTTGCTGAGCCAGCAGATCGCTTTTGCAAAACCAATATGCCCTATATCACCAGCGATGATTTCGGGGTAGATAACTGGGCTGAGGGCGGTGATGAAACATACCGGGTGAAAACCTCCGGCCTGCTAGGACCGGTAGTAGTAAAAAAAATCAAGTAAAAACAGGATTAAGGATAATTCAAGATGAAAAGAAAAGCAATCGTTTTTGGTGCAACCGGGAAAACCGGAGTTCATATCTGCGATCAATTGGCGGCTCAGAAAATTCAATATGCAATCTTCGCTAGATCTGAATCAGCAGGAAAGGTCTCCAAAGACCAAAAAACAATCCTCACCGGAGACGTAATGAATCCCAGCGATGTAAAAGATGCTGTATCATCAGATGAATATTCAGACGTGATCATCGCACTCGGAAGTAAAGCACTGAGGGGATCCACCATACGATCTAAAGGAACCGAGAACATCATTGCCGCAGTCAAAGAAGCTGATATTTCAGCGACTATACATGTAATCAGTGCGTTGGGTGTGGGTGAAAGTTGGGACCAACTCAAATGGCATGCAAAGTTGTTGTCGAACCTTCTATTGAAAAGCGTTATGAACGATCATGCTATTCAGGAAAAAATGGTCATTGACAGTCAGCTAAAGTTCCATATCATCAGACCGGTTGGTTTGAAAGACGGGGAAGCAACAGATACGGTTCACGTTCAAGAGAAAGGATATCTTCCCAAAGAATACATCCAAAGAGCAGATGTGGCAAAATATCTGATCGACAGCTTGCTTGAAAACAAAGAAGGCTTCAGCTCAATCTGCTAGCTTTAGACTTGTTTATAATGAAAGAACATATACCATCAGATTGTTGAGATCTCTACTTGACAACTTACTGGTTCTTCCATGGGCATCATCATGATTGAATTCAGTAAAAACAGCTTTCATGGTCTTTGCCCGGCCATCATAAAGATATGGAGCTGTGCGCCAAACTTCATTCAAGGCAGGTACATCAAACTTGTCGTTTTCATGGGGTGGAAGACCGGTTCCTACATCGTATTTGAGGCCATCGGTGTAAAAGGGTCCAGAATGACAATCGGCACAACCCACCCTTCGAAAAACCTTTCGTCCACGTAGGGCTGCCTTGGATAATTTGCCATCATGTAAATACGGACTGGGAACGGGCCGCAACGACTTCAAATAGACATCAATAGCCTGGGCCTGGGCTTCGTGATATTGGGTGAACAGAATATACTTAATTCCTGACCGCACAGCAATTTCAGCACTGTCACGAACACCTGTGATCATCACAGGAGGAGTAAAGTGCGTAAAAAGCATGCTTTTCACGTTCTTGGGGTTCCCCATCCCATCATTCAACAAATCCCAATTGAGCCCGTCAGCTCTGGCATCCGGGTGACAGCTAATGCAAGATTGCCATTTTTGAAAACACAAATCTGCATCGCAAAACAATAGTTCTCCCTGCCGGGCTTTTGACATTTCAGGCTCTTGGCCTAGTTCAATCTTCACTTGCTTATCTGGCTGTTCAAGGTCGGTTATAACCACCAGATGAGGAGAAAAATAGCAACTTACCAGGATTTGCTTACCAAAACTTTGTACGTGACGAGGGGATTTCGCCTGTGTTGAAATTCTTTTCTTGATACCATGAAGAAACTGGAAATTATACGGTACTTCATTGATTTCCTGAGCGCTGCTGCCATCGATACGAGCATGAAGTTTGTCCAGATCAATCACCGCTAACTCATGCACACCCGATAAAGCAACCAGCAATGTATCACCCTCTGGTGATAAACACATACCTGATGGATTAGCCGCTCCTCGGTCGAAATCATCGAGCAGAAAGGTTGTGATAAAAGCCTTGTTATCTGTATCCAGAACAGACACCGCATTGCAGTTAATCCAGCCATGCTCAATCTGTGTAGTTGGCAAGGTGTTCCTTGACAATATATGCGAAGCGTACAGGTATCGGCCATCTCGTGAAAAGACAAGGTCCCGGATAGAATGGCTTCCATTGGTTAAAACTACGGTCTCCACCACCTGCAGAGTTTCACTATCAATGAGACTGATCGTTGCCGAAACGAAAGTATCGTTCGCGGCACCATCCGGCAGGGAATTAGCCACCCCAACCAATTGACCGGATGGTGAAATCGCAATAGCACTGGGTTCACGACCAACAGGCACTTCTTCAATGAGTTCAAGGCTTCGGGTATCAATAACAGATAGGCTGTTTGAAAAGCGATTTCCAACATACAGGCGATAATCTGATGGTGAAATCGCCATGGCTTCAGGGCTGTGTCCGACCCGAATACTGCGAATTATTTCACGGGTTTCAAGAGATATCGCATGTACAGATCCTGCCGGTTTTCCATCCGTAACGTAGAGAATCCCAGCATCTGGTCCAACAACAGTCTCACCCGGATTAAAAGGGAGAGGTATGTACCCTCCAAATTCACCTTTTGCTGCATTGACCACAGCAATTTTTCTCGCGGTTGATAGGCTGACATAACATTGCTGTGACGCAGGATTTTCACTAATATAGGTAGGTGACAGATAAGGTTGCTCCTCTGAAACCGGGCCGGCTTTAGGAAGAAAGGAGAGCCCTGAGATTATACAAAATAGTAATAAAACCCTCTTCATTACTGCATCTCAATCATGTCTATCCGTGGAAGAATAGCTAAAACTTTTTGTAGCTCATCAAAAGTACTCATCAGCATTTGGTAGTCTGGATCTTGGATACTTTTGAATACTGAACTCTTGCATGTCCCACTCCCTCCCTGTTCGGGATCTAAAGGAGCCCGCATTATGGGATTCAATTCAGGGTTGTCAATTCGCAAAGCGAACTGATTGGGATAAGAAAAGGCCGATAGATTATTTGCTTGTTTGTGGCAAGAAACACATCGTCTTTTGGCCAAATCTTCAAAGATAGCTGCAAATCTTTCAGGTATTTGTTGACGACAACCCCGATTGAGCTGGTAATTTGAATGACTCCCTCCATAATAGGGAACGTTCAGGTCCATCCACATATAAATTCGTAGCCGCTCATCTTCGCTCAGTGAAATCCTTTGCTCTCCTTGATCATTCGGATGACCCTCTTTAACAATCTTCCCTAATAGAGCGGCTTTTGATCCCCACTCACCTGGTTCAATTCGTAATATATTAGCTTCCTGTCCATTATAGGTTGGAATCCATTTTGTATACACATTGTTAAACGGAGCTACCGTACCACCCATGAGAAAGTCTTCTGCAGGTGTTTTCCGTCTGACCAGATTCTCATAAGCGACATTAAAGAAGTCGGTTTTATCGCCACTTAATTCAAGATTTCCTGCCGGGTTATCTCGACCGTGACAGCGAACACAGTGCTGATCAAAAATGGGTTGTACCAGGTGAGGAAAACTAAACCCACTAACTCCCCAGCTTGGCTTTTCAAGATTTTCTGCTTCCCGGGTCAAAGCCATAGGTGTTTTTCTTGCAGAACTTGCAACGTAATTGCGGTCGGCATGGCACCCTACACAACCCTGCACTTCTCCTGGCATCAAGTGGGTGAAAGTCCGCATTCGTTGAAAGGTCATCCCCTCATCATCAAGTGGTAAAAAGTATATGGGCTGACGGGCTGGTACCTTAAAACGAGCCGATCCATCTGCTTCAACCGTGGCAAATCCCCATACCTTTTTAGGCGCATAGGTGGCACCTGAGCTAACGACTGGAAACTGGAATCCAAAAGCCCGCAGGTCAGGACTTATACTCAAAGGCTTCTCCATCTCCTGAATGATGGCCAGTTTCTTGATTGAACCTCGTTCCACCGACTCTGGAAGTCCATTGTAAACGTCCATCATCTGAATTTCGGCCCATTCTTCTTCACCTTCCAAACTGAGATCATGATTAGTGGGCAAAGAGGAGCTCATGAGTCTTTCCCGTGGACGTTTACGAATAGGTTGAGGCGAATAAAACCCCAGACCTTCAATGCCTTGACCGGCAATCAACTCAGTCTGAGCCGAATTAGTATAGCTACGCAATTCAACACTTCCGTCTTTTGAGACCAGGTAATGGCTCCCATCCAATGGGAAAGGATTAACATAGGGTCCTACAATATCATTCCCATCGCCTTGATCAATTGGCCTGACCCTCACCTCAGGAGTAATATTTGTGATGGCTTCCTGGGCATTTCCGCCAGCACCGGGGTCAATGATGCCAATGGCACCATGACAATGTCGATTGTGGGCGGTTAATACGCATAGAATCTTTCCATTGGATTCGGGAATCTCTCGTGCATCCATGAACGTAGCTGGTGACAAAACCCGGTTACCAAACACCCCGGCAAGCTTAGTGCCATCTGGGTTAATTGACCAAAGACTTTGAATCGGAATGGCTGGTCGGTCGACATACTCCCAACGAGAATATAGAATCCGACCATCCTGCATCACCGAAGGGGTAAAATCATTCAGGTAATTGGCGCTTAAACGAATTTGATTCAATCCATCATCATCACACTTGTATAATATTGGCGTGGTGGTGCTCCAACAATAGGCAAAGGCCGGTTTGCGATCCGACAAGAAAGCAATCTGATCATTGGGCAGCCAGCACGCATTAAAATTGTTAGACGGATGGTTAGTGATTTGCGTCAGATTAGCACCATCAATATCAATTGTATAAAGTTGAAAATAGCCTGTCATCTCTCTTTTCCAGCTAAACAATACCGTTTGACCATCATAGTGCAGATTGGCGTCAAGAATTAGCCCCTTTTGGCTGTCAAGCAGCTTCACAATCTCTTTGCTGGTCAAATCGTAGCAATACAGTCCTCCCC
Organism: uncultured Porphyromonadaceae bacterium; assembly: GCA_964444375.1. Lineage (GTDB taxonomy): Bacteria > Bacteroidota > Bacteroidia > Bacteroidales > UBA12481 > JABHCC01. The sequence continues at coordinate 15,440 of CAYUGX010000003.1, forward strand.
CGGGTTTGTTGTCCTCTTCGTGATAAGTATACACATGAGACGACCGTATGGCATGGCGTTCAACGAGCAGGATTTTTGTGAAATCAAGTGGTTCATTTGCCGGGTCATCCGTAGCTTGCGTTCGGTTGTCAGAAAAAGACCCAGCCAGAGAAAGAACCACAATTCCCAAAATGAAAGTCAAGGTTGTTTTCATAGGACACAGTTTATGTCATGATCGTAAATTACTAAGGTAGAGGATAATTTCCTAAATGTTTATGTCCTATTTTTTCCTGTAATTCCAATATCTTCAGTTATATGAAACAGGATCAGCATAATCTAATTAACTTTATGATTTTGTATCCTAATACCCGCAATACCATGAAAGTCTTGAAAACAGCTATTCTTATCCTAGTTTGCCCCTTGCTTTTATCCTGCAATCCAAAAATTGATGAAAAACGGCAGTGGCCTTCGTATCGAGGCTACTACTCAACAGGGTATTTAGATAATACCAACCTACCGGATCAATGGGATGTTGAAACCGGTGAAAATATCAAATGGGAAGTGGATGTTCCAGGCCTGGCCCTTTCTTGCCCGGTAGTCTGGGGTGATAAACTGTTTATTACAAGCGCAATCAGTGATTCTGATAATGAAATACTACGAGCCGGAAGCTATGTATCGTCAAACCCGGTGGAAGACGAGTCAGTTCACGATTTTATGGTATACTGCTTTGATCGAAATTCGGGCGATAAACTCTGGGAAAGAACGGCTTACACCGGTATACCCCAAGTGAAAAGACACCCCAAATCTACCCATGCGAATTGCACCCCAGCGACAGATGGAAAACATGTGATCGCATTTTTTGGGTCTGAAGGTTTGTATTGTTACACGATGGAAGGTGATCTCCTCTGGAAAAAAGATTTCGGACGACTTCACGCTGGAGCCTGGGCTGAAGGCCGTGAAGATATTGAGTGGGAATTTGGGAGTTCTCCGCTAATTCATCGGGGAGTGGTGCTCATCCAATGTGATGTGAGATGGGAGTCATTTCTTGGGGCATTTGATATCAAAACAGGAGAAGAACTCTGGAAGCATCCAAGAAATGAACACCCGGGTTGGTGTACCCCAAATATTTACTCTTTTGAGGGCAAAGATATTGTTGTTATTAATGGCTATAAACACCGGGGTGCCTATGATTTCGAAACCGGAGAAGAGATCTGGCGAATGTCAGGCGGTGGCGATATTCCAGTTCCTACACCCCAGATTGGAGATAGTTTAATCTTTTTCAACAGTGCACACGGCCGGTATTCACCTGTCATGGCAGTGAAAAAAAGTGCCCGAGGCGATATCACACTCGAATCCGGGGAAACAAGCAACGAATTCGTGGATTGGAGTTTCTGGCGAGGGGGATCCTATATGCACACTTTATTACTGTACCAGAATCTGCTGTACAATGTGAAATGGAACGGATCCGTGCAATGTCTCGATCCGGTCACTGGTAAAACACTCTTTAAAGAAACCCTCGGAACTGCCGATCAGTTTATTGCTTCACCCGTTGCTTCTGATGGAAAAATCTATGTGATCAGCGATCTAGGAATGGTATATACCCTAAAAGCAGGCAGTCAATTCGAAATCCTGGCTGAAAATGATCTCAAAGAAATCAGTATGGTCGTTCCGGCACTTACAGATGATGCCATTTACTTCAGAACAAAGAGCAAGCTGATTGCTGTCTCATCAACAGAATAAATCAATCATGTACAGGCTTTGTGTATTACTGATCATAGCCCTGCTGCCCGTCTTGGTATTTGGCCAGGAACTCTCGTTTAGGACAAATAGTCGTACGATTCTTGGTCCATATCAGGAAAAATCAGCGTCCATCAGTTCGGGTGACATCGATCAGGATGGTGATATTGATCTTGTCGTAGCCAATGGACGGCATTGGCCGGGTCAAAATCGCCTGTTCTTAAACAATGGAAGGGGCCAGTTTACGGTGTCAAAACCACTCGGTCTGGAATGTGCAACCAGTTATACTGCCGAATTAGCCGACTTCGATGGCGATGGTGACCTGGATATTGCTGTTGGAAATGATAGGGCCCCCAACCGACTTTTCTGGAACGATGGTAACGGTAATTTCACAGGTGGCGAGGCATTCGGTCATCTCAATGCGCCAACCAGAAACATTACGATTGCAGACCTTGATGCTGATGGAGATGCTGATATCCTGATCACAAACCGAGGAATGGAAAATGAAATCTGCTTGAATAATGGAAAAGGCCGCTTTGATAGGTGCATGGGATTTGGTAGCAAAGATGATTCTACTATCGATGTAAAAGCTGTTGACCTGAACGGAGACGGACTTCCAGAATTGGTTTTGGCTAATCGGGATGCACAGCCCAACGTCATTCTGATCAATAGTACGGGACTCAAATTCTCAAAGCCCGTTCAGTTTGGAACAGGATCCGATAACACCCGGTCTATTGCAGTAGCAGACTTCAATGCCGATGGTCATATCGATATTGCTACAGCCAATATCGACGAACCAAATAGGATCTATTTCGGAGATGACCAATTCACCTTTTCAAAAAGCGTTGAATATGATCCTGGATCTTACAAATCTTACGCCCTGGCCTTAGCCGACTTCAACAAAGATGGATCACCAGATTTGGTTGTCGGTAACGCCGGTAGCGGAAATATGGTATACGTAAATGCCTATAGAGGCCTAGAATGGTATGAAATTCAACTCTCAGACCAGGCGCTATTGACCTATGATATTCTTGCAGTTGACCTCAATAAAGATCACCTGCCGGATATTATTGAAAGTAATTCTGATGAAATAAATCGCTTCTATCTGAATTTATTCAGAGAATAGCCCTTCCTGAGTGGGATGAATTTCGAGAATCTTGGGCTGATGGCTTTTTCGGGACAATTATAAATACAGCGCATGCACATCATACAGCTAAACCCAAAGCGTGGTTTGTCTTTCTTCCCCTGGCTTATATTTCTTGCCGGACAATTCTCCCAGCAAAGCCCACATGAAATGCAATGTCGGTTGGCGTGCAGCTCTAGACCAAAAAGGCGGGCGGCTGGGATTTCGATTCGGCCGATGAAACTAAACAATCTGGATTTAACCCGTACCTGATGAATTGACTTGCTCCGATTGAGTATTGAGTCTCCAATAATGCTTATTCGATCTTCTGATTCATTGATCACCTTGAATGAAAGGTCATCGGGAAAAGCCATGATAAACGTTAATGGCATGGCCAATACTTCATCCACGATGATCTGATAGTTTTTCGTAACCAGCGTTTTTCTGAGGGTAGAAGTCACAGCTCCGTTCGCCCAGTGAGATGCACATCCGACTGCAATGAGACTAACATAATCATATAAGCCAGGTGCTAGTTTTTTTACAAACTTCTTTACTATAACAGGTGCATTAAACCCATGAACCGGAAACATCAATATCAAGTGTTTATTGGCTGTCAGAATACCAGGATCAGTAAATTCCAACGGGGCGAGTGTTGTACGCTCGGATCCAAGGTGATTCGCCAACCGTTTTGCTAGATACAGAGCATTACCGGTAGGGCTAAAGTAAATTATCGAATGCATATCATCCTCTTAATACTTTGGAGATACCCTGATTGTTGTTTTTCCCTTCACTAGAAAAAGCCATTTCTCAAACTTCTTAGGCCCGAATTTTCCGAATGCATTATTCGAAAGCCCGTAACCTTCGATTGGAATACCTATTAGATTACTTTCCATCTTTCTGTTAGCGTCCTCGTCATGAAAATACCGTACTGCGTATTTCTTAGTCTTTAAGTTTTTAAAGGTAATTACACACTTGTTGTTTTTAATGCTCGCGGTTTGGCCATCTACCTGGTTCTTGTTTTCATCAAGCAATTCAAGTGAGATTTGACCACTATTATTTCGAAGGTCCTCAATCTCAACAATGAGGGTGTGTTGTGCCGATACTGCTTGTCCACATGAGAAAAGAATAATGCTTATTATGATAAAGCCCAAATATTTTTTCATTACTTGTAAATCAATATTTCTGTGCAAAGGTGACAACAAATCTTGATGAATTAATTACCATATGGTAAGCAGTTCATATTGTGGATTTTCATTTCTATCTTTAAAAAATGATTAAGCGAATACCTACCATAGAATCCATGCCCTGGATCCTAATCCCGGGCCTATAACTAACCTTCCTTCCTGCACCCAGTACCCAATACCCAGAACCCAAAACCCAAAACCCAATCCCCAGTACCCAGTACCCAGTACCCAGTACCCAAAATAAAAATTACATGAAAAAAATAATCGTCCTTGGCGCCGGAATGGTTGGTGGTGCCATGGCCATCGACCTGGCCAAAAAACATGAAGTTACTGTATCTGATATCAATAAATCAACTCTGGATAATGTAAAACTAAAGTGTTCTGATCTTCATATCCTCCTATTGGATGTCGTTGATAAAGAAACGCTGCAAAAAACCATAAAACAATACGATCTGGTCATCAATGCGGTCCCGGGATTTCTGGGATACGAAACATTGAAAACCATCATACAAGCTGGTAAAAATGTGATCGATATCGCCTTCTTTCCTGAAAATGCTTTAGAGCTTGATCAACTAGCTAAAAAGCATGGGGTTACTGCAATAGTTGATTGTGGGGTAGCCCCTGGTATGGATAATGTAATTCTTGGATACTATAATGAATTCATGAAACTCACCGATTTCGTATGCCTGGTTGGTGGTCTGCCCAAAGAAAAAAAATGGCCATTTGCCTACAAAGCACCTTTCTCTCCCATTGACGTAATTGAAGAATATACCCGTCCGGCCCGATATGTCGAGCATGGTCAATTGGTCGTCAGAGAGCCCCTGACCGATTGTGAATATGTAGAGTTTGACAAGGTGGGTACCCTGGAAGCCTTTAATTCTGATGGATTACGATCGATTATTTTTACTATGCCGCATATCCCCAATATGAAGGAGAAGACGCTACGCTACCCGAATCATGTAGAATATGTTAAGGTATTGAAAGAAAGTGGATTCTTCAATGAAACAGAGCTAGAAATTAATGGCAACAAAGTTAAGCCCCTTGACTTTACCAGTCGTATTCTCTTTGATGAATGGAAATTGGGAGAATCAGAGAGAGAATTAACGGTACTGCGAGTTACCATTAAAGGAACAAATTCAGATGGAAATACAGAAGAAATTGTGTATTCGATGCATGACGAATACGATGTAGCCACACAAACTTCATCCATGGCCCGTACGACAGGATATACAGGAACAGCCGCAGCCAATTTGGTCCTTGACGGTCTGTTTACCGAAACGGGGGTTTTTCCGCCTGAATTGGTTGGAAAACACAAAGTTTGCTTTGACTACTTCATGAATTACCTTAGAGAAAGAGGTATTGAATATGTGAAAAGTTCAAAAATATTATCATAGCTGTTCCTTTCACTCGTAGATATTGAGACTATCCAGGAGTTTTATACATTTACTCTCAATACCTTTAAACTAGGCAATATGAACACGAACAAGCGTCTTCAATCAAATCAGACGAATTCTCGTCGGAGATTTTTAAAAACCGGACTCATAGCTGCCGGAGGAGTGGCCATTATACCTTCAAATGTGGTTTTTGGAGCCATTAAACCGAGTGATAAAGTCAATCTGGCTGGTGTGGGCATTGGTCACCGAGGAGGTGCCATTCTCAAAACCCTGCACGCAACTGGCCTGGCAAATGTGGTGGCACTGTGCGACGTCGATATGGGAGCCGAACATACTCAAAGTGTGCTGGAAATGTTCCCAAATGTGCCTCGATTTAAGGATTTCAGGCAAATGTTTGACAAAATGGGTAAGCAAATTGATGCAGTAAGCATTGGCACACCCGACTTCTCACACTTTCCCATTACCATGTTGGCCATGTCACAGGGCAAACATGTTTATGTCGAAAAACCCCTGGCCAGAACCTTCAATGAGATCGAACTGATGATGGCTGGAGCCAAAAAGTATAAAGTGGCCACACAAATGGGTAACCAGGGGCATTCTGGAGGCAATTACTTCCAGTTTAAGGCCTGGACTGAGGCAGGCATCATAAAAGATGTAACGGCTATTACAGCGCATATGAATAGTGCGAGAAGATGGCATGGTTTTGACCCAACCATTACTAAATTTCCTGATAAGATGCCCATTCCTGAAACCCTGAATTGGGATGTTTGGCTCAATACTGCCCAGTTTCATGAATATCACAAAGATTACCATCACGGGCAATGGAGATGCTGGTACGATTTCGGAATGGGAGCACTCGGTGACTGGGGAGCTCACATCATGGATACAGCCCATGAGTTTTTAGACCTGGGATTACCTTATGAGGTGAATCCAACCTACCTGAAGGGACACAATTCATTCTTCTTCCCATTTTCTTCAACTTTGATTTTTAAGTTTCCTGAGCGGAAGAACATGCCGGCTTTAGATATAACCTGGTATGATGGAATCGATAACATTCCAAGCGTACCTGAAGGATACGGAGTGTCTGAAATTGATCCGAATGTACCACCACCAAGTACCGGTGCCTTACAACCAGCAAAACTGAATCCCGGTAAAATCATATACAGCAAAGACCTGACTTTTAAAGGGGGAACCCATGGTGGAACACTTTCTATTATACCTGAAAAGAAGGCACAGAAGATGGAACGGAAGTTACCCGAGGTACCTGAAAGTCCTTCAAATCACTTTAAAAACTTCTTGCTAGCTTGTCAGGGTAAAGAAAAATGTCGTTCCTCATTTGATATCGCCGGGCCTTTGAGTCAGGTATTCTGTTTGGGGGTTATTGCCCAACGTTTAAGTACCCGTATTGAATTTGACCGTTCAACTAAACAAATCACAAACGATAAATTTGCGAATCAATTGTTGGTGGGAACTCCTCCGCGTAAAGGTTGGGAAGAGTTTTATAAACTCTAAGCTTAGAACTCTAAACTCAGCTTTTACTGTTGGCTGGGAAGCGTATATGTAAACATGACCAGCTTGCATCAATCCTAAAAAATGGGGTTTGAAAGTGGTGACTTATGCCCTCATTTTTTACTAAATTGTAGAAAATTTTGTCGTGATGAATATGAAATCCTTGCTGTTTTCCACCTGCCTGTCAGGTTTGTTTTTGTTAACAGCTTGCAATCCGGTTGATCCAATCTCCAGACCCAATGTTGTTTTTATGATTTGTGATGATTTAAACAATTATCCAGCAACTTTTGGCGGTCATCCACAGGCATTAACGCCGAACATTGATCAATTGGCACAATCTGGAGTGACTTTTGAGAATGCCTACAGCAACACCCCTGTTTGCTCTCCATCGCGTAACAGCCTGCTAACCGGAGTCTACAGTCATGATTCCAGAGATTTTGGTTGGACCAAACATTTTGAACAACCCATTTTGAAGCACAATAAAACAATCATGGAGTACCTTCGTGAAAATGGGTACTATGTTGCTGGATCAGGGAAGCTTTTGCATGTGAATCGGAAGCAATACTGGGATGAGTGGGGAGTTGATATCAATAACTACGGACCAGTAGCCTTCAATGGGACCGAGGCCGTTGGCCATCCTTCAGTTCCCAGACCATGGAGAGACATTGGTCCCATTGATGGATCCTTTGCCCCTTTGTCTGATGTACCCACATTTCCGGATAGCATATCCAAGGGAAAACAAACCGGATGGGCTTTTTCCAGGAAGGGTGAACAATTTTTGGAATACGTTGATGCGGAAAACAGAGACCTGGTACCTGATGAAAAGCATGCCCAGTGGGCTGCCTCCAAAATTACCGAACTCGAGAAACAGGATTCTGATCAACCCTTCTTCCTGGGGATTGGATTTGTGAGACCTCATACTCCACTTTATGCCCCAAAGAGATTCTTTGATCTATTCCCCATTGAAAGCATACGATTACCAGAAATACTTAAAGATGATGCCTTAGACACTCATTACAAGAACCTCTACCCGGCTGATAAAAAAGGTCTTCGTTTTTACAAAACCCTGGCAGCATCTTATGGAGGAGACATTGAACTGGGGCTCAGACACTTCATACAAGCCTACTTAGCCTGCGTAGCCTTTGTGGATGAGCAGGTTGGAGTTGTTGTTGATGCAGTGAACAACAGTATATTCAAAGACAATACCGTTGTGATGCTGACCAGTGACCATGGATGGCAGATGGGACAGAAGGAGTATATCTTTAAAAACTCTCCTTGGGAGGAAAGCACCAATATTCCCTTAGTCATTAAATCCCCGATGGGCAAAAAAGGAAATATTGTCTCTCACCCAGTATCTTTAATAGACCTTTTCCCAACTATTGTGGACCTTTGTGGACTGGAGGGTGATCACAAAAAGAATCCAGAAGGTGGTGCAATTGGAGGATACAGTTTGCTTCCCTTCATATCCAATCCAAAGACTAAAAAATGGGAGGGTCCAGAAGGAGCCTTATCAATGATCGGTACTGGCATAAACCCGACAGATGTACTGAAGCAAACCTATTCATTTAGAACTGAAGAATGGAGATACATCTATTATCTGGATGGCTCAGAAGAACTGTATGATCACCGTGAAGATCCCTTGGAGTGGCACAATCTGGCATTGAATGAGGACTATGCCGAAACTAAAAAAGAGTTGAAAGATGCGATGTTGGAGATCATTAACAAAAATAGATAGTCTACTAATAATTTACATTATTATTGGAGTTCTCCCGGTTTCAGCGCAAACAAGATCATTGGCTGAAGAAATCTCATTGAATGGGAATTGGGAAATTATTTTTGACCAACATAATAAGGGGAAGGCAGGAGAATGGCACATCAACCAGAATTTTTCAAGGCAGTCTACTATTCGTGAGATTTCTGTCCCTTCTTGCTGGGAGGAAATTGAACAGGATTATGAAGGAGTTGCCTTTTACAGGTGCAGCTTCCATGTTCCCGAAGATTGGGCTGACAGATCGATTGAACTCAGTTTTGAAGCTGTGAATTATGTGACCGAAGTTTGGTTAAACGATCAGGTTGTAGGTTTCCATGAAGGGGGTTTTACCCCTTTTGATTTTGAGGTTGCCGGTCTTTTATTCCCAGGAAAAAAAAATACACTAACCCTAAGAGTAGTTGGCCCGATACTATTAACCGATCAGGAAATTGACGGAATGGGTCAGATGGAAGTTCCTCAATGGCGAGGAGCCATAACAGGTGGGGTCTGGCAAGGTGTTTCTTTACGATCATCGGGATACATCGGGATAAAAGATGTATATCTTGAGCCCCAAATTACTGATCCTTCAGTTTCAATAACTCTGGAGGTGATTAACAGCACCAATGAACTTCAACCCTGTATACTGGTATATACCATTCTGGATCATTCCGGTGCAGAGCTTGTGAGCACGAAACTGGAACAAGAGCTGCAACCTGGGACAACTTCTAAATCCATATTGCTGGATATACCTGACGCGAGGCTTTGGTCTCCTGATGATCCATACCTGTATTCATGCCAGGTAAGGATCCAAAACCTGGGTTCTGAATCCGATTCCTGGATGTCAAATTTTGGATTACGCGAATTCACAATTAGGGATAAACAATTTGTATTGAACGGTGAGCCCCTGTATTTGAAGGCCTGTTTCTTTGAAGGCCTCTATCCGGTAAAACTGGCTTATCCCGATAGCCGGGAAATGGCTATCAGAGAAATTCAATTGGCCAAAGATGCCGGATTCAATATGATCAGACCCTGGCGAAAACCGCCACCGCCCATGTGGCTTGATTTGTGCGATGAAATGGGTATGCTAACAATTGGGAGTCTGGTTGTAGAATGCATGGAGCGGCCAATTGCTACACCTTATTTGCCCTCCAGAGTGGAACATGAGTTACGATCATCCCTTATTCGAGATCGCAACAGAACTTGCGTGGTTATGTGGGAATTGTTCAACGAACTTCACCAGCCTATACTCATCCAACTTTTACAGCCCATGTCGCAATTGGCCAGAAAGCTTGATCCAAGCCGGCTTATCTTGGATGAATCGGGAGGATGGGCAAAAGGAGCCAAGATGTACTTACCCTACCAAAATGAGGGAATTCCTTTCAATGATGTTCATGATTATGCAGGTTCTCAAATCACAGAAGACCGATTCAATGGATATTTGTTGATTGGGAAAACTAAGGAGGAAATCCTGAAGGCTGATTTTGGAAGAATCAAAATCCCAGGCAGGAACTTGAAACCTGGTGAAATGACCTTCGTCTCAGAACTGGGCTATGGAAGCCTTCCTGATTTGGTTCAAAATAACCAACAATTCAAAAAAACTGGGAATCCATTGGTGTCACCAACACGCTATCATAAAAGAATTGCAGAGGAAACCCTAAATGCACTGGAAATCACTGGCTTTGATCAGGTTTACCCGAACCTTACCGATTTCATTGTTGAGCAACAGAAACAACACGGATATGCAAATAAACGATTGATTGAAGCCATCCGATGCAATCCTGCTATTTCTGGGTATTGTGTACACGCTTTGGTAGCTGGTGATTGGGTTCTTGGTGCAGGTATAATTGATCTTTGGAGAAATCCCAAAAATGAGGTCTACAAAAAAACTCAGGAGGCCAATCAAGACAGAATTGTAGTATTGCAAGCAAGTCCCAGAAATGTATACGCTGAAAGGGGAACACAATTAATGGTCACGATAATTAATGATGCTGCCCCGATCAATGCCTTCATATCAATCCTGATCAATGATGAACAAGACTCTGTGGTGTTTTCAAAAAACATGGATATCGAGTTAAAAAAAGGAATTAACCAGATATATACTGAGAAATTTGAAACGAGCTCATTAATTGGCAATTACAAATTTTCAGCACATGTTAAAGGTCAATCTGGAAATCTCATTTCGGAAAATGAGCTTTGTTTTGATGTCTTTCATCAGCAAGACCATGATGAAGTGCGTCCATTTTCGATTGTTGATCCAAAGGAACAGCTGGTGCCTTTTTTATCAAAACGTGGAATTCAGGCCTCTACCTTTAGTCCAAACCAAAACACCGCCATGCCAGTCCTGGTAGGAGCCCTCAACCCCAAAAGAAATGAAGACATAAACCAAATCAAACAGATTGAGGAATTTGTCAGAAAAGGAGGAAAAGCCATTTTTCTCGAAGTTCCAGGTAAAAAACTACCATGGTTTCATGGACCTTTGCCTGATTCACCAATCAAAGCCAAACCTATGGAAGTGATGTTGATCAATTCACTTGGACTTTGGGCAGGCAGACCACATATTGTCAAGAAGCATCCCATATTTGATGGCCTTCCAGTCAATACAATTATGTCTGGTGTTTATGAGAACATCCATCCAATTCAATCAATGGTCAAACTGGAAGGTGAGTATCAATGTGGCGTAATCACCTACGAGCACTTTCCTGAACTGGATAAAATGAAACGACATTACAATGGTCCTGGCAATGTTTGGTGGGGTGCTGATCTTTCTATCACACCCATGGGTGAAGGTCTATTACTTTTATCTACTCTGCTAATCATCAACAATTTCTATTCAACATGATAAACTATATGTACAATGAATAAATATGTCTATCTCATTTTAGTTCTGCTTGTATCAATCGGATGTTCAAAGACTCAGCTCAATAAAAGTTATTATGTTGATTCTACACATGGCAACGATGAAGCTGATGGAACTTCTTTAGAAACAGCATGGAAAACTCTTGATAGAGTAAACATTCACATGTTATCTGGTGGAGACTCCATCCTATTTCAGGCTGGGCAAACCTTTGTGGGTCAACTAAGGATAATGAATGAAGGAGGATCAGTAGAGAATCCAAGTTTTATTGGTAAAGTTGGGGATGGGCCTGACCCTGTTCTGGATGGCGATGGTCATATGTCAAGTATTCATATTGAGAACAGTGAAAACCTGGTATTGAGGGGCCTTAAAATAAAAAATGATAGTCCACAATCGCAACCAGGAGATTCTAAAAAAGTTAGATATGGGATCTATTTAGAAAATAGCCGAGAGAATGGTAATACAATGGATAACATAAACTTATCCCAACTATCGTTTACAGATATCTATCCAACTATTGCTGTCAATGATAATGATCAGACTGGGGTAAATGGTCATGCCATTTTGGTTTTCGGTGCCAAAAAAGATGACCCTCATACCATACATTTTAAGAACATGCTCATCGAAGATTGCTTCTTCACAAAAACGGCAAGACACGCTACCGTTTTTAGGTCTGTAGAGCAACTAACCATCAGAAATAATCTTTTCGAACACGTTGGTGGGGCTGGTATGGTAATTGGGAATCATTGCACCGATATACTAATCGAAAACAACATTACCGATCATACAGGTTCCAGTATTGATGAACGAATGGCTGGAAGAGGAAGCGGAGTTTGGTGCTTCCGGACCAAGAATCTGATGGTTCAAAACAACAAGTTTATGTATGCCAGGGGAATAAAGGATTCCTATGGAATGCACATCGATATAGGAAATCGCAATGTAGTTTATCAATACAATTACAGTCTTGGAAACGAGGGAGGTTTTGTTGAAATACTGGGTGAGAACCTTAATGTTGGATATCGATATAACATCAGTATAGCAGATGGATGGAGGAAAAGAGGAGGGCAGTTGGGTAAAACTTTCTGGATCTCAGGTTGGGGAGGTAAGGATAGAGGACCTGTGGGTTCAGACAGTGTTTTTGTATATAACAACTCAGTTTTCATCCCTGATACAATAGCTCCTGGTATCGAGATTGTCAAAGTGACCAAGAACACGTGGTTCTTCAACAATATTGTGTATGCTTCCAATGGTTTTGGCCCGATTAATATACTGAATGATGCAGCCAAGAATCGGTTTGATTATAACATTTGGCATGGTGATATTCCTGATGTGGATTCAGATGGAGAACATTTTCGAGGGACCCATTCCCTTACTGGAAATCCTTTATATCAGATTGAAAATCCTTTGATGCCAGATGACTTCATATTGAGGGTAGAAAGCCCCGCACTGAACTCAGGGGCTACATTGTTATACGAGGTAGAAGATCCCAGCGTTTTCTTTCACAAAAGTGGTGGCAAAGATTTCTTTGGGAATAACCAAGATTCAGGAAGAAAACCCAACATTGGAGCCTATCAGGGTCAGGGCAAATAGTTGAAAACAAAAAGGGTGTCAATATAGACACCCTCTCAGTATCAACCTAAACTGTGAAACTAGTAACCCGGGTTTTCAATTAGATTTGGATTATCAGCCAGACGACCAATGCCCATTGGCAGGTAGTAGTTTCTTTCTGCAAAAACTCTTATTTGCTTATAATCTCCATCTTTCAACTTCATGGTATATTTTTGTTCATCAAAATTGTACTTCCATTCAACTCCATGGAATCCCTTCCCCTCCAGTTCCTCAACCGCAATTCTCCAACGACGCAAATCCCAGTATCTGTGCTCTTCAAAGGCCAACTCAACAGCTCTCTCATTCTTGATCACTTCGAAGTTAATATCACCCTTTGCAGGCATACCGGCTCTTTCACGAATCGTGTTGATCAGATCAAGTGCCTCGCCAGTGTTATTCAGATGAAATGCGGCTTCTGCTGCATTTAAATACATCTCACCAACTCTGAAAACAATCCAGTCTGTTTCGTCTTCCCCACTAATAGGCAGCTTAATAGATTCATCCACCCGTTTTCTGGTGAGAAATCCAGACTTTTTGTAGTTTCTGGCTGGAGCAGCTTTAGGCCATCCACTTGTTGGATCGATGGTACCCGATGTTGTTTTGTGAAAATACACCTTTGAATCCTGCCAGGGAGTCTCAGGATAAAATACTGAAGCCCTAAACCGAGGATCTTTGTTATGCATGACTTCATCAACGTCAAACAATACTTTTCCGTCGAGATCGTCCCAGTTCAATTTACCTGAGCTTCCATCCATATACTCATACCTTTCAACCATCTCGAGATAAACCGGACCGTTAGATCCCCATCCCGTTCTGAATCCATCAGGCATATTATAGAAATTCCATCCGTGATCTTTAAGCAAGCCTAAATTGTAAACTTCAGCGAAAATGACCTCATTATTTCCATCATTGATAAAAATCTCTGCATAATTCTCTTGTGGGTCAGGATTACCCCGGTACAACCCGTGTGGACTGTTGTTGATAATTTCGGTTGAAGCATCGTATGCGGCCTGCCAATAGGAATCGACATCACCTGATGGGATACCTAACAGTCCATCCAATTGAATAGTCCCATAAGTCCCAATGCTTGCAGCATATAAAGCAGCACGGCTTTTCAGGGCCAAAGCAGCCCATTTTGACGGGCGACCAAAATCATCGCCGCTGTATGAATCAGGAAGATACAGAGCAATCTCATCCATCTCAGCTATGACAAAATCATACAGCTCTTGCTCTGATTTACGGGGAACGTTCAACTCATCCACAGGTTGATCAATGCTTTGAGGAACTGTGATCAAGGGAACACCACCATAGCGCTTAACCAATTCGAAGTACATGAATGCACGCATAAAACGAGCCTCAGCCATTCTTTGAGTAACGAAATCATCATCAAAATTCGATTCATCCAAAATGATTAAAATCTCGTTCACTGATCGGATATTGGCATAAGGCCAGTATTCAATCAAGTTGTGTGCTCCCGTTTCGTTGATAATATGCATGGCTGCCCTGTAAGGTTGCTGCCATCCAGCGAAAACAGTATGCTCTCCACCCATGGTAGAGATCGTTGCCATACTTTCAGTTGGTGCACCTGTTTGCCATCTGACACCATCGTAAATCTTTGTGAGAAATGCATCAACCAGTGCCGGATCATTTTTGACATCCTCAGAAGATATCATATTGGTCGGTTTGATGTCGAGTACACTCTCACAACTCATGATCAGAAAAATCGTAGCGAGTATTAGAATATATTTTTTCATGATAATATTTGTTTTGAGTGTTTAAATTGTAAGCCTTAAACCCAGTGAAACAGTCTTGATTGGCGGATAATCTCTCCCGTTTTGACCTGTAATTTCAGGATCAAAAGTGGCCTTAAATATGTCAAGATTACTAAAGGTTAATAGGTTTGTTCCTGACACATACAATACACATTTTGTTAGACCAACCCTGCTCACTACTGATCTGGGTACTGTATAAGACACATTTAAATTCTTCAAGCGAAGAAACTTGGCATTGTATGACCAGAAATCAGATGCTTTAGCATTATGATTTGTACGGCCATTTTGTGTAACTGGAGGTAATGCTGCATCATCAGGATTGGTGATGTAGTCCATTCCAGCCTCATCTTGTCCAATAATTGCTCTGTGATTGTAGTGTTCAATAAGTGGAATTGATTCGTTTGAAAATGGAGCAGCAGCAGATCCACTAAAAACAACAGTATAATCAGCAGCTCCTTGCCATAACATATTTACTCGAAATCCTCTGTATTCTGCTCCCATATTCATGCTGTACATGATATTGGGCAGACCGGTGGATCCAATGACTTGCTCGTCTCTCCAATCAATAATGCTATCGTTGTTGAAATCCATGTACTTGAGATCACCCACTTTGATTGTGGTATTACCATTCTGATCCTGATCAATATGGTGTTCGTCAATTTCAGCCTGGGTCATAAAAAAGCCTTCATTGATCAATCCCCATCTGATATCGTCCCATCCACCTTCCTGGACATATCTGGCATTCCATTCGGGATCTTCAGATATTTCTTCTTGTAAATCAACATATTTACCTCTTGACCAGGAGAACATTGGAGAAATATCATAACTGAATTCACCAACGGTATTCCGGTGTGAAAGCAGCACCTCAAAACCACGATTATCTCTTTTATTCAAGTTTGTTCTGGGCAGTGAAGCACCAAAGGTAGAAGGTACAGTCTCTGTTGGAGTTGTCAATATATCCTCTCTAAGGCGATAGAAAGCATCTACTTCAAATCCCAATAATCCACCCCAAAGAATACCATCGAATCCAATATTGGCAATTTTCATGGTTTCCCACGTCACAAAAGGATTGGCCAATCCAGCTGAACTAATAATTGGATAGGGTGAATTACCAAAAACAAAGAAATTAGAAGTGATATTATATCCAGTCAGATAGTCAAATGAAGAAACGGCATCATTACCCATTACTCCATACGATCCACGGAACTTCAGGTTATCAATACCACTGAAATTGTCCTTAATAAATGCTTCGTCAGACAGTCTCCAACCTGCACTAATACTTGGGAAGTATCCCCAACGACTTTCCGGGGCGTATTCGGCTGAGGCATCAGCCCGCATTGCAAATTCAATCAGATATTTACCCTTGTAGTCATAGTTCGCACGACCGATAACACTGGTTCGAGCCGTTTGCGAAACACCCTCTGCGTTATCTTTTCCATCTTCTGATGCGTAAACCAGGTAAGGCGCCTCAAATGATAGTACATCTTTCCGTGTCCCGGTCAGACTGGAGAAATTGTAGGTACGAGTCTCACTCACGAGTACCCCTTTGAGATTATGATCGCCAATTCTTTTATCGTATTGTAAAGTGAATACTGGCATCAGTTCGGTTGCTCGACTTGTAAATACCCGCATGTTATTAGAATTCTGAGTTCCTTGTAAAATCCACGGATCTCCTTCGCTTCCTACTGTAGGGTCATGTTCATAGATATCAAAAGGTTTTGATACTGTTTTATTACTTACGAATATCTCTTCATAGGATAGTCTGGCAGTGGCCGTCAAACCCTTGATCATAGGAAATGAGTATCTCAATTGAACAGCTCCTAACAGCGAATTTGTGTTATTATCCTGCCACCCGGCAAAGTCTTTAAATGTTTGATGATACGGACTTCTTTGAAGGAAGCCTGAATAAGTAGCCCGAGTGGGATCAGCTTCATGTGTATAGGGATAAACCGGCTTAGCTGTTTGCAGAGAATTGTACATCGTAGATGCATTGAAGTTTGCCTTGTCCAGGGTGCTTCTCCGGTAGGAAAAATCTACTGAAGCACTTAGATTATCATTAATCTTCGCATCCACATTTGATCTGACATTATATCGGTAATAATCATAGTCTCCAGATTTGAAGTTACTCTCTTGGTCGGTCATACCAACAGACACAAAGTACTTAATGGCATCTGTGCCTCCCTGTGCGCTAATGTTATGCTGCAATTGCGGTGTCCAGGCTCGGTACAGCGCATCTGACCAGTCATAACCTGCATAGGGAGTATTATTCAGGGTATCCATTAGGGTCATAGATTCCTGATCAAAGATTACATGCTTGGGGCTGTAATCATCAACATTCAGCCCGGTCTCATTAAGCATCTCTGCCCATTTCTGTGCTCCTACACGGTCTGGCAGGAAGGTAGGTTGGGTAAAAGAATAAGTACCGTGATAGTTGATGCTGGCACCTTTGTTATTACCTCGTTTCGTAGTAACCAGAATTACTCCGTTTCCGGCTCGAGCACCATAAACTGATGCTGATGCATCTTTTAGGGTACTGATTGACTCAATATCGTTCGGATCAACATGGGCTAAACTACCCTGAACCCCATCGATTAATACCAATGGACTGCCAAATCCCCTGATCTGCAGAGTTGCACCATCGGCACCTGGCAAACCACTTGCTTGCCTGGTTACCAGCCCTGACACTTTACCAATAAGCAATTCAGTAGTATTGGCTGCGGGTCTTTCAGTCAGGTCTTCAGATTGTACTGAACTAACAGAACCAGTCAGGGTCTTTTTAGTTTGAGCACCGTATCCAACAACAATGAGTTCGTCAAGATCTATCGCCTTAGAAACCAGCTGCACATCGATCTGGGTTTGATTTCCAACGATCACCTCTTGAGGAGTCATTCCGACAAAAGAAAATACAAGGATTTCTCCTTTTTCTGGAAGGGTGATGGAGTAGGCTCCATCAGCACCGGTAATAGTTCCTATTGATGCCATTCCTTTGACAAAAACAGAAACTCCGGTAAGTGGTTCCCCATCAGTCGTGCTAACTTTTCCAGTCACATCCCTATCCTGAGCAAACAGCCCGATAGAAACCAGCAGGAAAAGTCCCAACAGGAAACCGGATTTTAGCGTTTCATAGCCTTTTTTCATAAAAAAACAGTTTAGATTAAAGAATAAATAGAAAACAAATAAATGCGATGAAGACAATGTAAATCAGCAAGATAATTATCTTATAAAGCCGTCTTTGCTTCTTCAATTCACGTTCTAGGTTTTTATCTTGCAGCATAAGTACAAAAAGTAGTAGGACCAAGGTAGGGCAATCGACCAGAGATTCATGGAAGATTTGTCCCAAACAATTGGGGCATTTAGTTCATAACTACGAACGAATGAATCTTATAGAGGGGGGGGATTCGTTTCAAAATCAAGCACAAAAACCTACTAATCAGATGATATCGATTTCCGGTACTCAGAAGGCGAACATTGGTATTTCTTTTCAAACCAGGACCTGAATGTCTTGAGGTCCTGAAATCCAGACTCCAAAACTACCTCCGTAATTGATTTGGATTTATCCTTAAGTAATTGGGCTGAACGGATTAGTCTCATGTCACGGATGAACTCTGCTGGGGTGGCTTCGATAAGGGGACTAAATCTACGGTAGAGCGTTGAATAACTCATCCCCATGGCTGAAGCCAATTTGTGGGTCTCAAATTCCGGATCACCCATGTTTGCTTCTACAATCTTTTTGGCCTTCTCAATTAGTATCTCATCCGCTGGGGTAATCAGTACCTCTTGGGGGCCTAAAACCACCTTTTTTGAGTACTTATCCTCAAGATCCAATCGCGTTTTGAGAGTTTGATGCACTTTTTCTACTAGATAGTCAGGATCAAAAGGCTTACTGATAAAATCATCTGCACCCTGTTGTAGCCCTAAAAATCGGAATCGATCCTGGGTTTTGGCCGTAACCAAAATGACGGGAATATGCCGTGTTTTGTCATTGTTCTTAATCTTTTGACAAAGCTCAAAGCCATCCATGTTGGGCATCAAAA
Organism: uncultured Porphyromonadaceae bacterium; assembly: GCA_964444375.1. Lineage (GTDB taxonomy): Bacteria > Bacteroidota > Bacteroidia > Bacteroidales > UBA12481 > JABHCC01. The sequence goes on from CAYUGX010000003.1 coordinate 34,384, forward strand.
CGTCTGTAATAACCATATCAGGTATAACGGAGTCTATTTTTTCTAAGGCTTCAATCCCATCTTGAGCTAGCTCAACGTTGTAAAACTTCGACAAAAGGCTACTGATATAGTTGCGCAACTCTTTGTTATCGTCTACAATGAGGATTAATTGATCTTGCTTTTTATGTATGTTGCTTTTTAGCCCATGGGTTGGCTTTCGTGTCTTATTGGTTTCAGCTGATTTAGTTTGATCAAAATCGGGAATAGCTATTAATTCATGGTCCTGGAAATGATCTTTACCCTTCCTCAACCTGACTGTAAAACGTGTCAATTTTCCAGGATCACTGGTAACACCTATTTCACCCTTGTGCAGCTCAATCAACTTCTTCGATAAGGCAAGACCTATCCCCGATGTAGCCACTGACACATCGTTCTCTGCTTGATAAAATCGTTCAAAGATCTTTTCGATTTCCTTTTCTGGTATCCCAGGACCGTTATCTTCTACTGTGATCTCCACATAATCTGCATCATCCCTCAGTCTCACCCTGACAAAACCATTGGTTTGAGCAAAACGCAGTGCATTTGAAATCAGGTTATTGATTACCATTTCGATCTTCCCTGATTCACACCAGATCACTTTTTCCTTAAGTTCATCAATTACATGAAAGTCAATGTGACTGAGCTTGGCAAGTTCTGCAAAAGAATGGCTTATCTCGCTTATCAAATCAGATAGATAACACTGGGTAACTTTTAGTTTCATGAGCCCAGATTCTGTCTTTCTGAAGTCTATCAGTTGATTCACCAATCCCAGTAGTCTTTGTGCATTATTATTGACAATCTTCAGTTTTCTGAGATATTCATCGGGAAGATCCAGTTCATGGGTCTTGTTTATCAGGTCACAGAGTGGGGCAATGATCAGGCTTAAAGGAGTTCTGAATTCATGAGTGACGTTCGTGTAAAACCGCAATCTGATATCATTTAATTGTTGTTCCTGCTGGGTCACGAGTTCTTTCATCTCCAACCTTTTTGTCAATCTTTCTTTATTGATAATGGTTACCAAAAGAAAAGTGAGAAAAGAAAGGCCGAAAACAAGATAGAACAGCAGGGCGTACCAGGTTTTCCAAAATGGTGGATCAATGATAAATTGGATCGTTTTAATTTGATCACTCCATTCACGATTGCTATTTGTCCCTTTTACCTGTAAGGTATATTCCCCGGGTTTGAGATTATTAAAATTGATCCACCGCCGGTTTCCGAGTTGAATCCAATCCGTGTCATCGCCTTCTAACCGATACGCATGTTGATTAATAGTAGGTGACTGATAATCTATGGAAGCTACACGAAAAGCTAAATCATTAAATCGATAAGGAAGCCTGATGAATTCAGTATGGTTAATGGAATGCTGCAGAATGTTGATCCCGTTGTAATCTACCCCGGGTGAAATCCGATGATTGTTGATAAGAAGATCAGTAATAACAAGACTTGGTGTGTTGCTAATCGGACGCAAACTGTCTGGATGAAATATGACAAAACCTCTTGGGCTTCCAAACAACAATTCACCGGTATTTAATTGACATCCTGAACGATACCTGACTTGATTACTGGTCAGTCCATTTTGTACACTGACGGTAAAAACTTCGCCTGTAGATGGACTAAATCTTGAAATACCAGTAAATGTACCTAGCCAGAGGTTTCCTTTTGAATCTTCAACTATACTGCTAATTACATTTCCAGGCAATCCATCTCTGGCGGTATAAACAGAAAATGTGTCTGAAGTGGGATCGTAAAGGTTTAAACCTCTCGATGTGCCAAACCACATTCTTTCATTTCTATCTTCATAGATCACCCTGATGGCATTATTGGATATGGATGCAGGGTCATCTTCGATATTTCTGAAAACATCAAAAGTCCTGGTCTCTGACTTAAAGCGGTTAAGACCATTATTCGTTCCTAACCAGATATCACTGTTTGAAGCCTCAAATATCGTCCACACCCTTCCAGAACTCAGTGAATTTGGATCACTTGAATTGGGAGCAAAATGCTCTGTTTCTCCTGTTTTGGAATTAATGAGATAGGCACCGCAATTATAGGTTCCAACCCAGATGTTGCCCTTAGAATCTTGCAACAATCCATGGACTGTTTCATTGCAGATGCTATTTGGGTTGTCGGGATCAACAAGTATTCTTTGAAATTGAGCTGTACTTTTATCAAATTTCCCAAATCCTCCTCCCCAGGTACCAATCAATAAGTATTCACCATAATCCCGAACGGTTAGTACAGGATCAGCGCTTATTGATTGAGGATTATTTGGATCATGTCTATAGTGGACAAACTCATTTCTGTCACGATTAAACCGATTCAATCCACCGTGGTCAATACCCAGCCAGATTATACCATCGGCATCCTGTTCTACAGCCTGTACTACTCTGTTGGACAGGCCAGTCTCGTTATAAGAATTGTAGCTGTATTGCTGTATAACATCTCGCCCGGGTTTATACAGATTCACTCCACCCCACTGGGTTCCTAACCAAAGATTGCCGTCTCGGTCTTCATAGATTAGCCAAACCTGATTATCGCTCAAGCTTTTTTCATGCAAATCATGATGGGTATGATTGGAGAAGGTATCACTCATCCAATCATATCGATTGAATCCATTATCCGTTCCAAACCATAATCGTCCCTGCTGATCCTCCAATATCTTGTAAACTGCGCCTGCCGTAATGCCTTTTTCATCCTTTTCTTGATAGGTGTATGAAATCAAAACAGGTATTTTCCCATCGGTGAAACGAATACGTTCAACACCATTGGTGGTTCCCAACCAAATATCCCCAAAACGATCCATACAAATGGAGATGACTGAAGGATTTATAGTAGTCACCGTAAAGCCTAATACATCATTTAAACTGCCAAAAGTCTCTTTCTCAGGACTAAAGATCTGTACACCTCCTCCCATGGTTCCCAACCATAACCGCCCCTCCTGATCCTCCACAATATCATGAATAGTATTTCCGCCTCGTTCAATTCCATCCTGTGTATACCGGTAAAATATATCTTGTTCGTAGTCATATCGACACAGACCATTATAGGTGCCTAACCACAACCTACCCTTTGAATCGACAAGCATGCTTCTTATGATGTCATTGCTTATTGTGGTCGAATCTTCCCTGTTATATCGATAAGATTTAAATTGTTCGGTCTTGGGATCAAATCGATTCAAACCCCCACCCCGGGTGCCCACCCAGATATACCTGCTAGAATCTTTACATAGGGCCCAAATTTCATTATTGCTCAAAGAAGTAGAGTCATTAGGATTATTCCTGAATGTGACCATGTCAAAACCATCATACCGGGATAACCCATCAATCGTACCAAACCACATGAAGCCTTCGTGATCTTGCAGAATACTTCCTACTGTCACATTAGGCAGGCCATTGGCAGGGGTAATATGCTCAAACTGGATTTTCTCAAACTGAGAAAAGCAGCATGGATAACACCCAATGATAAGTAAGAATACCAATAAGGATCGGAGATGCATTTGAATATTACCTAAGATTTTGATTCGAAAATTAGCAATTCCAATAGTAGCGCACAAGTATCTGCACTTTTCACTTCGGACCAAGGTAAAAATTTATGTGAAAGTATTCAGCTTGCTGTTACCTCCTCCAGAATAATACGGTAATTTGTCAGGGTCAAATCAGAAATCTCCCGACCGTATGGACTGGCTGAAGGTAGTAAAACAAAACCTCTACCAGAACCTGAGGTGCCCTCCTCAATGGAACTCCGTACCACCTTTCTGAACTGGTCGGTTGGTAAATTCTCTATATCAGTAATCTCAATATTACCGAAAAGAACCAGTTGCTTACCATACAGTTTTCGGGCTACAGCTAGTTCAAGATTCCCATGTGGCGGAGGTTCTAGAGGGTCAATAGCATCGGCACCCATATCAACAATGGCCGGTAAAACTTCATTGACATTACCATGAACGTGTACGCGTGCATAGCCCCCATTTCTATGAATTGCATCAATCATTGGTCCATCGTATTGAACAACAAAATCTGCAAAGAAGTTGGCCGGAAAAAAGGGGGGAGTGACATATTCGGGACCGTAGATTCGCCAAAGATGTCGAGGCAGTAACGCCGAAACCTGCTCGGTCCTGGCCTGTATAATTCTTGCGTGCTTCCTGAGCATTTGATGGCATAAATCAGGCTCGGTAAAGGCAAAGAGTGCAAATTCTTCCATGGGAAACAATCCAGCCACCACACAAACCGGATCCTCGGTGTCTACCATTACAATTCCTCTGTTACCCAGACGCTTTTCCTCTTCATAGAGGGGTTCACAATCTATTGTTTCTCCAAAAACCTCATCCGGCAGTGCCAGGTAGGTCAACACATCCTCTCGAGTTTTGATTAGATACTCAATGGTCCAGACTGTGTCAAGCGATTTATCTCTTCTTGTCACTGAGCTCAGCACCTTTTTTCCTAGCGTATAGCTCAAGCGGGAGAATGTACTTCTGTCATCTTCCCAGCTTTCTAACTTAACATACTTCTCTATGGCGGGATTTTGATTAGCGTGTTCCCAGGCAAGATGTGAGGTTTTTCGAACTGGACTCATCATCCGCATAATATCAGTGTGATTTTCAGCTAAATCCAACAAAGGCTTCCAGGATGGAGAATTGTATACGTTATATTCATCTTGATTATCTGGATTCACAAGAAATCCCCCAATCTCATAAAAACTCAGGGCAGGTCGGTCTACAGGTTCTCCAGCCAGTGTTTTGAGTAAGCGTTCCTTAGAATTCATAAATCAAAGATAAAGTGATTAATTACAACACTTCGATTTATTATCTTTAAGCCAAACTTAAAGTATACCCCATGAAAAGCAGAAGAAGTTTCATCAAACAGGCAAGTCTATTAACCGCAGGGAGCTTTTTCGCCCCCCAATTATTATCCAGCTGTGCATCAGGAGTGAAAAACATCGGGCTGCAATTGTATTCGTTACGGGGCATGGTACAGCAAGAAGGGATTCAGGCAACCCTCGACCTGGTTGCCGAAATGGGTTATAAAAACCTGGAAACTGCAGGATATGGCGATGAGAAAATATATGGTCTGACTCCAGGCGATTTTATGAAACGGGTTGAAGATCTCGGCATGAAAGTCACCAGCGCTCACCTAGGACAAGCCTACACGAAAGGCGAAGAAGAAAAGGTCATGGATTGGTGGAAAATGGCCACTCAGGCACACCAAGATGCCGGAATGTCGTATATGATCATGCCCTGGATGCCAGTCGGTGAAAAAAGTGAACTCGATGAATTAAAACGGTACTGCGATTATTTCAATCAGGTCGGCGAAATCACCAGTGATGCCAACATCAACTTCGGGTTTCATAACCATGCAGGAGAATTTAAAAAGATCGGAGACCACGTCATATTTGACTATATGTTAGCCAATACCGATCCGAAAAAAGTTTGCTTCCAATTAGATGTGTATTGGTGTCAGGTCGGTGGTGCCAATCCGGTTGAATACCTCAAAAATTATAAGGATCAAATTCTGATTACCCACATCAAAGACGAAAAAGAGATCGGTGCCAGTGGCACGATGGATTTTGAAGCCATCTTCAATCAGATGTACAAAAACAAAATTAAAGATTGGTATGTGGAGGTTGAGCGTTACACGAACAACGATCCAAAGGCCAGCGTGCAGGAGAGTTTTTCCTATTTGAATGCCGCAGAGTATGTGAAATAGATTACTAGATCTTCTTCACTTTAACAGCATTCATCCCTTTCAACCCTTTCATAAGCTCAAAGGAGACCTTATCGTTTTCGGTTATCTCGTCGATAAGCCCATTAACGTGGACGAAATATTTTTCATTGGTTCCCTGTTCTCTGATGAAACCGAAACCTTTTGAGTGATTAAAGAAATCAACTTTACCTTGTCGCACCGCATCTTTTTCAGAGTCTTCTTTCTTCGGAACGCTAATCTCAATATCATCTAGACTCACCTTCTTCTTTTTACTTGGATCAATTGGTGTATCCGTGAGATTCCCATTTTCGTCGACATAGGCCAGCATATCCTCAAATCCTGAGCTTTTTGCATTAGCTCTCCGTTCTTCAAGCTTCTTCTTCTTGTCTTGCCGTTTCTTGATCCGTTTTTTTTCCTTTTCCTTCTTGTTAAATGTTTCCTGCGATTTACCCATTCGTATTTTTTAATGTTTGACTGCGATTAAACCATCTTTGATTATCTCGCTAATTTAGGGCCAAAGTAGACAAAACTACTGAGACTATATAAAATACTTTGCTCTGTGAGATCGAAAAATCCATGAAAACAGGGCAACTCGGCATGAATAAGTTAAACCAAATTCAATAGAAGTTGTATATCTGTATCACAAACGACACTATTGTTCGCGACATTTCAAATCATCTGACCATGAAAAATACTTTTTATACCTACGAGGCAAAAAGCCTGCAAGGAAAAAACATCAGCATGGAATACTTTAAGGGAAAGACTGTGCTCGTAGTCAATACGGCAAGCAAATGTGGATTAACTCCTCAATTTGAAGGGTTGGAAGCCTTATACCAAAAGTACAATGAAAAAGGATTGGTCATTTTGGGCTTTCCGTGTAATCAGTTCGCTAATCAGGAACCTGGTGATGAAAAATCAATTGAAGAAGGGTGTCTGTTAAACTACGGCGTAACTTTCCCCATGTTTGCAAAAATCGATGTAAACGGGGCGAGTGCCCATCCACTTTATAAATACCTGAAAAGTCAATTAGGCAGTCCCTTGGGAAGAAAGATCAAGTGGAACTTCACGAAGTTTCTGATTGATCCCGACGGTAAACCCATTAAGCGTTTCTCACCCACAACAAAACCAGAACAGATTGACAACTATTTGTCAAAGAAACTCACTTAACCTCTTCGAACAGAAAGAACAATGACATTCCAGTAAAACTGTCACAGCGATTACTTGGCGCGTAGTTCAGAGATGTTATTCATTTTTTTCACGAAAGTAGGGTGTTTTGAGTTTTCAATCGGTATTAGGTTGAGTTTAACTTAAAAAATGAGAAAAATGAGCAAGCTTTTTAAATTTACGACCATCTTGTTACTGAGCATATCAGTGACCGGATTAATGAGTTCTTGTGACAAAGAAATCGACACCCTAAGCGAGGATTTAGACCTCTTAGAACTGAAGTCATCTGAAGATGATGAAAGCGGAGATGACAGACAAGGTGATAAAAAGCGAAACCATGGCAAGAAGTCTTGTTTCGACATAGTCTATCCAATATCAATGACTTTGCCTGACGGAACTGTAATCACTGGTGAAAGAGATGAACTGCATGAAAGCATTAAGGAATGGCGCGAAGCCAATCCGGATGTGAAAGAGAAACCACAAATCAACTTCCCAATTAGCAATCAAAACACATCAGATGAAGAGAATGTGGATCCAGAAACAGTAGAAATTGCTGATGAAGAGGCTTTAAAAGCGGCGATTGAAGCTTGTCCCAAAGGCGATAAAGGCAACAAAGATCGAAGAGGACATGGAAAGAAAGCCTGCTTCAAAATAGTCTATCCTATTTCCATGACTTTACCCGATGGTGAAGTAGTCAGCGGTGACCGGAAAGAATTGGATGAAGCCATTAAGGCTTGGCGTGAGGCCAATCCGGAGGTGAAAGAAAGACCTCAGATCAACTTCCCAATTAGCATTCAATATCCTCCTGAAGAAGATGGTGGTGATCCGGTGGTAGTTGAAATTGCTGACCACGATGCGCTTGAAGAAGCCATGAAAGCATGTAAAGATGATAATCGCGATGACAAAAAACCCAGAACGTGTTTTAAAATCGTATATCCCATTTCTATGACCCTACCGGATGGATCCGTTGTCAGTGGTGACCGGAAAGAACTGAATGAAGCCATTAAAGCCTGGCGCAATGCCAATCCGGATGTGAAGGAAAGAGCTCAGCTAAATTTCCCTTTAAGCGTTGAGTATCGTCCTGTAGAAGAAGGAGGAGATCCCGTGGTGGTAGAATTTGCCAGCCAGGAAGAATTTGACCAGGCAGTTGAAGATTGTGGTAAATAAACATGGTTTGGATTGTGTAATTTAGTGCGGTGCTGATCTGGGAGAATTTTCCGGATCAGCACCATTCAAAACAATCAAAACACGCAGCCTTGACCAGAGAAACATTCAAATACGTGTACGATCAGTTTGCAGGTGCCATAAGGAACTACATCTATTATCGCTCTGGCAATACTAGCCTTGCCGATGATATCACCCAGGAAACCTTTATCAGAATCTGGGAGAAGCAGATCACATACGATGAAAAGAAAACCAGGTCATTGCTGTATAAAATTGCCAACGACTTCCTTATTGATCACGTCAGGAAACACAATATTCGGATTGAATATTTGAGTGATTTGAAATTCAGACTAAAGGCAGATCTGGAAGAATCAAAAGATCAGGAGATGATGAGACAAAAATGTGAAAAAGCCTTATCCGTGCTGACAGAAAAGGAAAGGATAGTATTCCTGATGAGCAAAAAAGACGAGATGAAATATAGCGAAATCGCTGAGTGTTTGAACATAAGCAAGAAAGCAGTTGAAAAACGTATGAGTCAGGCCCTAAAAAAAATGAAGTTAAAGTAAAATGAAAAAACATGATGACATAAAAGACTACTACCATCAACTTGAAAGCCCTTTTGAGCAGAGTGAATCAGAACTTTGGGGGAAAATTAGTACCCAGATCGAAGATCGATCACCAACAAAAACCAGAAGTCTGGCCTGGATCCAATACGCTGCAGCAGCTGTAGTTCTTCTTTTAATTAGTACCGGTGCATTCGTACGGTTCTACTCCAAAACAGTCTCAACTGAACGGGGAGAACACCTGGCCATTGCACTACCCGACGATTCATCGGTAGAATTAAACGCAGAATCTATCATACGATATAAACCGTATTGGTGGAAGTTTCAACGTGAAGTTAAATTGGAAGGAGAGGCATTTTTCCTGGTTGAGAATGGGTCAACATTCAAAATACTTTCAAGAAATGGGATCACTGAAGTTGTAGGAACCAGTTTTAACATTTATGCCCGTGGTCCAGATTACCGTGTGTTCTGTCAAACCGGACGAGTTAAAGTTATGAATGTTGATGTCACCGAAGAATTACTCCTAAATCCGGGTGAGCTAGGCGTTATTAGCACAGAAATTAAACGCCCTCAAATACAGAGTATTGAGGCAGAAAAAATCATCTCCTGGTTAGACTATGAGTTCAATTTCATTTCAGAACCATTAACGCAGGTGATTGAAGAAATTGAAAGACAGTTTAATGTAGATATTCAATTGGATTTGACTCTGCCAGAAGAATTACTTTATACAGGCTATTTCGCTAAAACTTCATCCGTTGAATCAGCGCTAAACCTGATCAGCAAAAGTTTTAGTATTACCTTTGAGAAAATACGAACCGGAGTTTATGTACTGAAAAACGAATAGTATGATTACATGCTTACGCTGAATAATTGAAGACTATCAGATCAAATCAAAATAATGTAGTTATGACAGCAACTTTAGGCAAAATCCTGCTTAAAGTTTTTGTCGTTCTATCCTTTTGTTTTTTTTCAATGGCCCAAAGCCATGGGCAGATTATCAGAATCAATGTTGAAGAGAAGCCGTTATATGAAGTCCTGGTTGAGCTAAATCAAAACTATGGAATCCAGTTTTCTATGGACCATAGAATTGGAACCGGTTGTTTAATAACAGAATCGACTGGCTTTCAAAATGCTGAAGCTGCCATTCAGGAACTGATTGGTAGATGCAATTTAAGGTATGAAATCATAGAGGGTGTATTTATCATCAATAAAAAACCAAAAGAAAATTACAAGAAACCCAGGCCGGTAACGCATACCTATTCAGGACAATTAATTGATGCTTTTAATACGGAACCCTTACCCTATTCAAACCTGGTTCTCAACGAGACAAATCTGATTGCCGATGCCAATGGTAACTTTTCATTCATCACGGGCAATGAGAATGAAAGACTTAAAGTATCTTATGTAGGCTACTATCAACTTGATACCATCATTACAAAAGGGAACAATCAACAAATCAAACTAACCCCTTCAATTATTGGTCTAAATGAAGTTATTGTTACTTCCGATGCGAATGTGATGAATGCAGTAACTGGTGAAAAATCAGGCCTCATTAAGATAAATCAACAGGTAGCTTCCTTTCTGCCTGGTAATCGGAACAATACCTTGTTTAACATGCTGCGCCTTCATCCGGGTATATTGGCAGCTTCTGAGCAAACAGGTGACTATAGTTTTTGGGGTAGCTATAGAGGTCATAACCTGGTTCTTTTCGATGGTATTACCCTTTTCAGCGCTAGCAGTCTAAATAATGAGATTGGCGTGGTCAATCCTTTAATGGTAAAAGACATTGAGGTCTTAAAAGGTGGCTACGATGTAGATCAAGGTGATCGAGTAGGCGGCATCGTAAAAATGACCGGCCTTTTTGGAAGCGACAAAGATTATATTGCCAAACTGAATGTAAATAGCCAAACAGTCAACGGATACCTCAACGTACCTGTGGCTCATAGAATTGCTGTTCAGGCCGCCGTACGGCAATCTTACTATCAACTATTGGATTGGAGACAAATACTCACTAAGGTATCAGATGATAAAGGCAACGCCTATTATCCAGAAAACGCCTTCCGTGATGCCAATTTTAAAGTTTCGAGCCGTACCAAGTCAGGCGATGACATCATGATTAGCCTGATCGGTGCGAATGAAAGTTCTGCGGTAAAAGCTTTTAACAACAACGGTAATGAGGAAATCCCATGGGAGAGAAGTATTGAGAAGCAACAATGGGGGGGGAGCATAAACTATTCTAGAAATTGGAACCGGGCTGGACGAACACTGCTCAAGACAGCCTATACCAGCTTAAAGAGCAATTCATTCGACCGGAAAGCCAATATCCAGAATCAAGGCCAGGGCCAGAACAACAAAAGAAGCTACTTTAGGTATAACTCTATCAGGGAATTATCATTTAAGGTCGATCACCAGTTACCCACTGTAGGCAGTCACTCTTTGAAAGCTGGTGTAAGTGCCACGGGGAATGCCGGTAGTTTCATTGAAGATATAGTCAAAATTCTAAATGCCGATCAGATTAAACTGGCCCCCCGCTATAGTTTATATATCAAGGATCTCATCACCATTGGGGAACACATAGATATTCAACCTGGGGTGAAATTCGACTACATTCCCGTTTTGAAGCAGCAATATTTGCAACCCAGGATGGATGCAAATATCTCCTTAAATCAAAAATGGAGAATCAATTTGGCCTGGGGCTTGTACAACCAGTATATCTCTGAAGTGGCTGTGTACGATGATCTCCAAAATGTACATTACTTCTGGGATGTAGTGGATACACCTGACTCAAGAGTATTGCAGGGCATGCACAGTGTATTGGGGCTAGCCTACAAATTCAATGGTCTTGAATTCAGTTCTGAAGGATTTTACAAGACAACCGACAATCTTAGCAGGTTAAACATAGATCCGAAAACCAGAAACCTTCGGATTCGTTATGGCAATGCCAGATCTTATGGGATTGATTTTTACATCAAAAAGGAGCTTAATCAGCACGATCTCTGGATCTCCTATACAATCAGTCGAACTGAGGAAAGCTTTCCTGAATACGGCCAAAAGGAATATCTGCGTGCCATTCATGATCAAACGCATGAAGTCAAAGCCGCAGGCATCTTCAATCTGAAACCATGGTATTTTTCAGTCAATTATATTTTTGGTTCTGGTTTAGTGAATTCTCTGAGAACCCCCGAGGACAAGATTATCCCCTACAATCGACTGGATGCAGCCCTACTCTACAGGTTTAATACTAAAAGTTTCAACCTTGAGAGTGGGCTTTCCATTGTCAATGTGCTCAATACAAGAAACTTAGGCTACAGTGGTTTCTCCAACCTACTGGATGGCCGTAAATTGTACGCCAGAAGTATTCCGTTTACACCCAGCATATTTCTAACCATTAGTTTTTAATAGCTGTGTGACTTATCACGCTACTGTTTATGGAGCGAGTTCCATCCGATCAAATTTTGTACCCCAGTCTCAAAGCCATCACACCTGGAGTTTCCACTGAAAAACCAAAGATGAAGTGATCAATTTCAGCCATGATTCCTGAACACAAGCCAAATTCCATCACTGGTGGCCTGGTTTCTCCATTACGCTCCTCAACATGACCATTAATTCCCACTAAGAGCATGAAATAGGGTCTGAACTTTTTCACCTCTTTGCGCAAATAGATCCTGGGTCCCACAAGCACATTCAGCGATTGAAGAGATCCCCTGGCACCCGATAAAAAAGCGCTGGTGATCTTTGAGCTTGAATAAGATACCTGCCCCAATAGATCGAGGTTCTGTCGCAAGTAAAAACCCGGATTATAAGCAAGATGAAAACTCAGGCTTTCATCTAAAAGAACTGATCCCACGCCAATTGTGCCTTGATGAG
>CAYUGX010000003.1:46868-47088 GCA_964444375.1 uncultured Porphyromonadaceae bacterium
CCTGTGCTTCAGATGTGTAAACACAAAAAAGGGAGAGGGTAATTACGATTATACTATTGACCAGAGTTTTCATCTTGCTTGGATAGTCTATTTGACAACTACTTTTTCTTTACTGGTTTTGGGAAAGGTGGAGGATCACCTTTTATAGTTGGATTCTGTTCCAGTAATTTCAATGCTTCCATAACTGCTCGCTCAAGCTGAGGATCTTTTCCTAAAGACA
>CAYUGX010000004.1:0-44363 GCA_964444375.1 uncultured Porphyromonadaceae bacterium
ATTTTGTGCCTAAATTTATCGGTCCAAAACGGTCAACGTATTTCAGTCGAGGACATAGATGATTCCAGCTGTGATGAACCGTGTTGGCGGCCAAATGACGGTGAGGTGGATTGCAAGATCATTTTAACACCTTAACTAGTAAACGACTTCAATTACTTCACCCGATTTCAAATACAAGAGAAATCCTTTCACAGATTGGTAGCCCATTGATTTAAGCGTCTTGCAATACTTCCTTACCTGCTTTTTGTGTCCATTAAGGGCTTTACCTGTTTTATACTCTATAATACAGGCCTCCGTACCGTCTACAAATACCTGATCGGGTCGCAGCACTGATCCATCATTCAGTAAAATACTTCTTTCGGTTAATGATGAATAGCGGCCAGAATAGTAATTCGACACGAGGGGATTGTTGACCAGTCTCTTAATCTCATAATTCAGTTGTTGGCCTTCTCCTGGCGTAAATTGATTTGCATTTACATATCGATCAATGGTATCATCTATATCAAGTACTGAATTAAGGTGGCTCAATAGTTCATGAACTATTTTACCCTGTCGGGTTTCTGCAGATTCAACCTCACTTTTTTCGGGCTCAGCGAGGAAATGATCGCCTACCGGATACTGATCTTGCCTGCAAACATCGGTGACATTGGCATCTGTCACAGAGGCATTTCGTGTATCTGCATCCCCAAACCAATACGATTTCTCAAGATTCACATTGAGCACCTCATCGATAATTCCAGCCACCCTAGTCAATCTTGTTCTATTTTTTTCAGGTGTGAACACATACAGCATATCTATGGCCCGGGTAAATGCCACATACAGCAAATTCAGATTATCAAGGTAGACCTGCATTTTCTCAATTAAATAGGGTGCTGATAAATGAGCCTTTACCATATTCTTTTGATAGCTTACCGGTATACGTCTTTGTTCATCCAATACACCGAACGGATCCTCGAGCCATAAAACCGGTGCATTCTGAGCATTGTGGTCCAGATTCCAATCGGCCTCGGGCATGATCACTACCGGGAATTCCAGTCCTTTCGCTTTATGAATTGTCATTACCCGAAGTGTATCTGAAGCATCAGTCATCGGAAGCAATTCCAGGCTACCTGTGGATTCCCACCATTCGTAAAACTCGACTGTTTCCAGAGTCATACCCTTATTTGTTCCATCGAGCAAGATTTGTTTCAACCCGATGAGAAACGGGGCAGCACCTGCATACTGAGTTAATTCTAAAAATGAAATGATGACTTCCAGACAATCCTGTAGTGAGGAACTATCAAGATTCGATAGCATACCGTCAAAGTCCTTCCCAAGCCATTTGTTTATTTCGGATTGGTTCTGTGTGATATGCAGCAGTTCATTGTAAAACCCATCCGGGAGGTGATCATTGCCTAAACGAGCATACTCAATCGCAAATTTTCCAAGTATATGTAAATTTTCACGATCGTGAATCAAAGCGATGGCACAGGCCAAACAATTCAGACCCGGGGATGCATTGAGACGGTAGGTTTGAGTAGATACCAGGTTGAGTTTAACAGATTCTGGAAATACATTTGAAGTCGCATAAGTATCGAAGTACCGGATAAGTTCAGCACACTGCTTATTGTTTCGCACCAGAAAAACAATATCGCCGGGTTGATATCCTTTTTCTGACTGTAATTCTATTGTGAGCTTGACCAAATCCTGGTAATGCACCGGTGCCTGGTTAAGCTCTTCATTTGGTGTGAAACTCACTTGCACCAAGCCACCCTTTGCTTTGCGGCCGATTTTCTGCCGTAAACCAGCGTAGGCCAATTTAAATTGGTCTAATCGTGGTTGAAGAAGTGGGTGTTCTTCAATTTGGACGGTCAACTCATCTGTTACTATCTGATGTGCTTTTTCAAAAAAGATATTATTAAACTCAATAATGGCTGGTCTGCTTCTAAAATTGAATTCAAGGTTGATCTCTTTTGGATCGCCTCCTTCAAGATCTTGTTTAGCTCGACCGGCCATTAACTCCCACGAACTATTTCTCCATCGGTAAATGGATTGTTTGATGTCACCAACCAATAAGTTTTGTCCACCTGAGGCGATACTGTCGTTGATCAGAGGCAGGAAGTTTTGCCATTGCAAAACTGAGGTATCCTGAAACTCATCAATCATAAAATGATCAAAGAAAACACCCATTTTCTCATACAGATACGGGGTTGGTTGATCTGCCACCACCTGTCTGATCAGGGGGTTGGTTAAAGCCAGTAAGAAATTTCTGTTCTCCTTCCCTACTCCGATGATCTCATTTGCGATCACCTGAGCCATTGCCAGAGAAGGTATCTTTTGAACTACCAGGTTGGCAGTAAGGTAATCAGTACTGTGTTCGTCATGCAAACGGTTAGCACGAACCAACAGCTGAAAAAGGTCTGATTTTACTGCCTGTATGACCGCATTCTGCTTATTTTGCTCGCTTTTTTTCTTGACCCAAGACTTCTCCGGTTCTAGGAAGGCCCGCCTCGACTTTGGATCTGTTTCTTTCGGATCCAGGTGACTCAGGTACCCAACAGGTCCGTTTCGGCCTCCAAAAAAGTCAGTCATACTGAGTCCATGGAGATCCAGCACTTGCCTAGCACGACTTTTTATCTCAAAGACTTCATGTTGAAAATCATTAATTAAACGATCCAGCTTATTCTTGTATTCAAGCAAATTACCTGCTGACAACGCCTCACTACTGGGATTAAAAAAGTGAATAGACAGGTTTTCTTTGAGCAATTCATGGCCCATGCTTTTCAGATCGTTCTCGAAGCGTTTCCAGGGATACCCATTATCGATGTGCTGTTGGATGGCGCTAATAATCCATTTAGCTTCTGGGCTTTCCTGATCAAAGCCACGGAATACCCGTTCGATGGCCTGATCGATTGTGTTTGCCGTATTTAATTCAATTTCATATCCTGTAAACAAGCCTACCTCACGAGAGAACACCCGCAATATATGTTGAAAGAACTCATCTATTGTACCAATAGAGAACCGCGAATAATCAAACAAAATTAACTGAAGAATATTTCTTGCACGTGCAATCAGTCGCCCAGGTTCAATCTCCAAAGCATGCGAAATATAGTTCCCATGTTCACTATGCTTCAGATCTCCTTTCGCCAGGCATACAAGTTCTTCAAGAATCCGGCTTTTCAGTTCAATCGCAGCCTTATTGGTGAAAGTGACCGCCAGTGTTCTTTTGTAATTAGTTACCTGGTCGAAGAGTAATAACAGAAATTGTCTGGTGAGACTGTAGGTTTTTCCAGATCCTGCTGAAGCCTTGTATATCAAAAACTCACTTCCCATGCTTGGGGAATATAGGCAAAAATCCATCACCAAGTTTTACGCGCCTGGCTGCCCGATTGAGATTATCTGAGGTCCCCAAATCAAACCAGTAATCATCTGAATGGTCAAATCCAGCAATGGGGAAGTCTTTTGACTGTTCAAGTAGCCAGGGCATAATCGAAAAAACCGGATCATCTGGGAAAAGGGTGAAGAAATCCGGATTCATGACATAGATCCCGCTGAAGGCTGTTTCTGCATAGCCTTCTTTTGAACGGCGCGAAATGATTCGCATGTGCTTTTCAGGATATTCCCATCCAGCTAAAAGGCCATCATGGTTGAATAATAAGTTTCTTGAGGTATCTCGGTTTTTGACGGCCAAGGTGACCGGAGCTCCGTGATCCAGATGGAAATCCATTAGCGCTTTCAGGTCGATATCCGATAGGATATCAATATTATGGAATAGAACAGGTAAATCACCGAGCAGGTAGGCAGCCCTTTTGATTCCACCACCGGTATCAAATAATTACGATTCTTCTGAGAAAGTGATCTTTAGTCCAAAGTTGCCCTGTGATCTGACATATTCAATAATTTGGTCTTTGTGGTGGTATACATTGATCACCAGTTCATTGAACCCAACTTCAGCCAACTGACTAATAATCATCTTTAAGATTGGTACACCATGAAATGGGACAAGTGCTTTGGGCATTTGCTCAGTCAGTGGCAATAACCTGGTTCCTTTTCCAGCTGCCAGAATCATGGCTTTCATACGACGATGGTCTTGATCTGTTGTTCAATTTTTAAGCGAAAAGATGATTCGGGAAGAAGTGACAAGATCCTTTTTAGTTCAGGGAAGTGGAAAGGAAAACTATAGTTCTCAATGATCCATTTGAAGTTATCCAGCGCAAACGGAATACTCTGCAAAAAATGGGTTTTACCCTCAAATATTCCTCTGAATCCAAAAGCACCGAGGGCTTGCAACTTTCTGATCAAAACAAAGCCTGGATAAAGCCGGGTAAACTCTTTGATGTCAAAATGCCCATATTGGCTGGCCTTACTTAAATAGGAAACAAGTAATGATTCTCTAAGATCGACTGATAAATCTGCTTTTGCGTCAAAAAGAAGTGAGGCCAGATCATACGCTGGGTGGCCTTTTCTACCGCCTTGAAAATCAATAAACCAAACCCTTTCATCATGGACCATTATGTTTCGGGTTTGGAAATCACGGTACATAAAAAAATTCCTCGGTGCTGACTTTAAGACACCTATTAGAGTATCAAAATCGTTCTCCAGGGCTTGTTCGTTGAATACAACCCCGGTAAATTTAAGGAAATGGTACTTGAAATAATTCAGATCCCACCGCATCGACTGCGAATCAAAGGCTTCACGCGGATAGGCAATCCCATAATCGAGTCCTTCATGGGCTTTGACCTGGAACTCGGGAAGAAGACTGACTGCCGATTCAAGGTATTGTTTGCAATTGCATGAAGACTCGGTTTCATGTTGCAAAATAGAGAATAAGGTCTGGTCACCCAGATCTTGCTGCAAGTAAACCTTTTCTCTTAGATCATCCACCAATACCTCAGGTACTGAAAGCCCTTGCTCCCTGAAATGCTTGGCAAAATGAACAAAAGCCCGGTTTTCAGCGTCATCATGGTGGTGCACACCAACCACTGATAGATCATTGTGCCGAATGCGATAATACTGTCTGGCCGAACCCGATTCGGGTAAAGGCAAAATGGTCTGGGCAACATGTCCAGACCATTTCGTAAATAAGGTTAATAATTTCTCTTCAGCGGTCATGTTCCACTATTTCGCAAAACTAACGGCTCGGGTTTCTCGAATTACTGTGATTTTCACCTGTCCTGGATAGGTCAATTCGTCTTGAATCTTCTTGGCTATATCATAGGAGAGTGACTCAGCATCTTTATCGTTGACTTTTTCACTACCCACAATTACGCGCAGCTCACGACCGGCCTGGATGGCATAGGTTTTCACGACGCCAGGGTAGCTGAGTGCCATGTTTTCTAATTCCTTGAGACGTTTGATATAAGACTCAACAGCTTCTCTTCGTGCTCCTGGACGGGCTCCTGAAATAGCATCGCAAACTTGTACGATAGGCGCTAATAAGGTGGTCATCTCGACTTCTTCATGATGAGATCCAATCGCGTTGCATACATCAGGCTTTTCTTTGAATTTTTCAGCCAATTTCATACCCAGGAGTGCATGCGGCAATTCTGGTTCATCATCAGCCACTTTACCGATGTCGTGTAGAAGACCAGCCCTTTTGGCTAATTTGGCATTCAAACCGATCTCGGCGGCCATGATAGCGCACAAATTGGCTACTTCGCGTGAGTGTTGCAATAAATTCTGTCCGTATGAAGAACGATATTTCATTTTACCCACTAATCGAATCAGCTCAGGATGAAGGCCATGAATGCCCAAATCTATCGTGGTGCGTTTGCCGGTTTCAATGATTTCATCCTCTATCTGTTTGTGTACTTTACCTACTACCTCTTCGATTCTTGCAGGATGAATTCGACCATCTGTAACTAGTTGATGAAGAGCCAATCGGGCAACCTCTCTACGAACTGGATCGAACGCCGACAGAATAATGGCTTCAGGCGTATCATCGACAATGATCTCAACCCCTGTAGCAGCCTCAAGGGCCCGGATGTTTCTTCCTTCACGCCCAATTATTCGTCCCTTGATGTCATCGTTGTCAATATTGAAGACGGTCACAGAATTTTCGATGGCTTCTTCTGAGGCCACTCGCTGGATGGTGTTCAATACGATCCGTTTGGCTTCTTTGTTGGCAGTCATTTTTGCCTCTTCCATAGCATCGCTAATGTATCCCATGGCTTCGGCCTTTGCATCCGATTTAAGTGATTCAACCAATTGTGATTTTGCTTCATTGGCTGAAAGACCAGAAATGGCTTCTAACTGCTCAACAGCCTGTTTATGTGAACGTTCCAGCTCTTCGGTACGTTTCGTAACCAGATCCATCTGATTGGTCAGATTCTCCCGGATTGAATCAACTTCTTTTTTCTTTCTTTGATGGTCTTCAATTCTTTGAGAAAGAGAAGCTTCGCGTTGTTTTAGTTTGTTTTCGGTCATCAAGATTTTACTATTCTTCTCGTTGATGGCCTTTTCATGTTCGGTTTTCAGTTGCAAGAATTTTTCCTTGGCCTGAAGGATCTTGTCCTTTTTTATCATTTCTGCCTCATTCTCAGCCTCTACTATGATATTGCGTGATTTATTCATCAGCATCAATCGGCCAAAATAAAAGGCAATGGCTCCACCCACTACAAAAGCGGCAGCCCCTATTAGTATCTCATTAATCATAATCAATTAGGTGTTATATATATAAAAACCCGTATCATCCTTTGCAAGAAAACCCCAATTCTGTCAGGGAAGGAGCCGCCAATTGTCTCGAACGTCCACCGGTTTCCGAAGAAACTCTCCCGACGAGTCGGGATAAAAGAGGCCTGTCCTAAACAACTATGAGCTTAACTCCAATTTGATAAGTGTTGAGTTTTACAAATACGCAAAGGATTAATACGGGTAGTATTTTTTATGCAAAGAACGCTGTTACTCTTTTTTCACGAAATCATCAACTTCCTCAGTCAATTCTTTTATCACAGACATCATTGGTCGTTCATCAATCTTTTCTTCCAACTCCAATTCCTTTAACACAAATTGCAACGCAGCCATTGACAAAAAATCTTGTAAGTCTTTATCTCTGTATCGCTGCTTATATTGTGCTATTTTGTCATTTATCAACTTCGCTGCCTTCCTAAATCGCTCCTCATCTTTCCGCTCAATGATCAGTGGATAGTAACGCCCTGCAATCTGCAACTTAATGTGGAATTTACCATCCATTTCACCACTATCTGTTCAAAAGAGCAATACAATCATCTATCTCCCGCACAATCCTGTTAATTTCTGCTCTGGCTTGCTTTGA
This sequence comes from uncultured Porphyromonadaceae bacterium, assembly GCA_964444375.1. Lineage (GTDB taxonomy): Bacteria > Bacteroidota > Bacteroidia > Bacteroidales > UBA12481 > JABHCC01. The sequence goes on from CAYUGX010000004.1 coordinate 7,253, forward strand.
ATCCTCATCTTTGGCCAGAACTCCTGTGGCTAATTTCGCCGTGTTATACTGTTGCTCTAATGTTTCTATTCTAATTTTCTTCTCACTAACCTGGTCAGCTAAGACCTGGTTCTCCTGGACAATTTGCAAGTATTGCTTTTTCAGTGCAGAATACTTTGCCATTAACAAGTGAACCTGATTCTTCAATGCTTTAACAATCTCCTCCTGTTCACCGGTCATTATCCTTTTTAAAACAAAAATACTACTCCTCGGGGTGAAATCAAAATTTTATAATTTTGGCCCTCATGACACCAGTCAAATACAGCAGGTATTTCTACATATCGTTTTTCATGCTTGTGAGCATGCTTTCATCTTTACGGGCCCAGCCCATAACAGATCACAAATTTCTGTCTCCATTAAAGATCCCTCTTGTTCTAGCCGGCAATTTTGGCGAGATAAGGGGCAATCATTTCCACTCGGGTCTTGATTTTAAAACCAATGGAGCAAGCGGCCATGCAGTACATGCCAGTGCGAGCGGTTTCATTGCACGAATCAAAGTGGAGCCTGGCGGATATGGAAAAGCTTTATATGTTCAGCATCCGAATGGGTATACTACTTTGTACGGACATCTGTCCTCATTCAGAAAGGATATTGCTGAGTATGTCAAAGAAATACAATACCAGAAAGAGCGTTTCTCCGTCGATTTGTATTTGTCGCCCCAGCAATTCAAGTTAAACGCTGGCGATTTCATAGCACTATCAGGTAACACCGGCAGCTCCCAGGCGCCCCATTTGCATTTTGAAATACGTGAAAGTGCAAACCAACACCCGGTTAATCCTCTATTGTATCCTTTTACTGTCAATGATAACCGTCCACCCCAAATAAAGAACATTCTCCTTTACAGCCTCGAGGGACGGTATGACTTGAAAAGACCTTATGTTGTAGAAGTTTCTGGGAGCAATGGAAGATACAGAAGCAAATCGAATGTCAGTTTTCCTGTCGATCAGATTGCAGGAATCGGAATTGAAGCGATTGACTATCTTGACGATAGTTCTAATAAATGCGGGGTATACTCCATTGACTTACAGGTTGACGGTCAGACGATCTTCCAAAGTCGTTTAGATGAGTTTTCTTTCTCAGAAAGCAGATATATAAATACGCTGATTGACTATCGTCTTTACACTGAATCGCGTCAACAGGTCATTAAAACCTATCTAGATCCCAATAACCCGCTTAGTATATATGATTTTATTAAGAATCAGGGAAAAATTGTTCTCACCGATCATGAAGACCATCTGGTCTCAATCCAGATAACAGATGTGCACGGAAATCAATCGAATATTGAATTTCTCATACATCTCAGCCCCGATTCTTACCAACCGTATGAGCTTGACTTACCATTTTACTCAGCGTATTTCAGTTACCAAGAAAATCACCGTTTTGAAGATCAGGGAATCACTTTGGATTTCAGCAGTCGGTCATTTTATGACAATATATACTTCAGATATCAGCAAGAGCCCATGCAGCCTGGGACCTATACTCCTTTGCACCGTATTCATGACGAGGGAGTTCCTGTTCACCGAAGCTACCGTCTAGCCTTACAGCCTACCGGGCTACCTGAAGAATTTGAACCATTTGCGTTGATAGTCAAGCTCGACAGTGCAAATGGTCCGGTTCCCGTTGGCGGAAACTGGGAAGGCGAACTTCTGGTGACACAAACACGGAATTTTGGTAATTATACCATTATGCTCGACAGCATTGCCCCGAGCATCAGGTTCCAGGGCCAATCAAATGCCGAAGGAATAAAGGTTGGCTCGAAAATAAGTTTTAAGATTGACGATGACTTTTCGGGTATTTCTTCCTATCGCGGAACCCTTGATGGCCAGTGGATATTATTCGAATGGGATCCCAAGACCAATAGGCTGTTTCATAAAACTGATTCGAGGCTCCTACCAAAAAATGTGGCAAAACAGCTTCGACTTACAGTGATTGACCGGGTTGGAAATCGCAGTATATTTACTCAAATGATAAAACGATAAACCAATAATAACAGTATAGAATGAAAAAACTTGTTTTTTTACTTGCTCTAGTCCTACTGACAGCACCTACCGGATGGACGTGTACCAATTTTCTGGTTACTAAAGGTGCCTCAGTTGACGGATCTACTATGATAACTTATGCTGCTGATTCTCACGTCCTTTATGGTGAATTATATCATTGGCCAGCAGCCAAGTGGCCAGCCGGTAGCATGATTGACGTACATGAATGGGACACTGGCAAATACCTGGGTAAGATACCTCAGGTAGCTAAAACCTATGCCGTAATTGGCAACATGAATGAATATCAACTGGCCATCGGAGAAACAACCTATGGAGGACGTTCAGAACTCAGGAATAAGGATGGTATCATTGATTATGGAAGCCTGATCTACATCACTCTGCAACGGGCAAAAACTGCCAGGGAAGCCATTAAGACAATGGTCGAATTGTGTGATAAATATGGATACTATTCCTCAGGCGAATCCATCTCGATTGCCGATCCTAACGAAGTTTGGTTACTTGAAATAATTGGTAAAGGTCCAGGGCAGAATGGGATTCTGTGGGTGGCCCATCGCGTGCCCGACGGTTATGTAAGTGCACACGCCAATCAAGCCAGGATCACCACCTTTCCTCAAAACGATCCTGAGAATTGCTTGTACGGAGAAGATGTAATCTCTTTCGCCCGAGAGCAAGGCTGGTTTGATGGTGAGGACAAAGACTTTTCATTCAGAGATACCTACGCTCCACTTAGCTTTGGCGGCCTGCGGTATTGCGAAGCCAGAGTCTGGTCATTTTTCAATAAAATTAGCCCTGGAATGGATGAATACCTTGATTATGCTATGGGCCGTGATGCTAGATCCCCAATGCCTTTGTTTATTAAACCAAAGAAAAAACTAAGTGCTCAAGACCTGATGGCCTATATGGGAGACCACTACGAAGGGACTCCAATGGATATGACCACTGACCTGGGTGCAGGTGCTTTTGCTAATCCCTATCGCTGGAGGCCACTGACCTGGGAAGCCGATGGTGAAACTTTTTGTAACGAGCGTGCCATTGCCACCCAACAGACAGGATTCTCTTTTGTATCTCAATCAAGATCCTGGCTTCCCGATCCAATCGGAGGCATACTTTGGTTTGGTGTTGATGATGCCGCTACTAGCGTTTATGTTCCCATGTACTGTGGGATTGTTGATGTTCCACATAGCTTCGAAGAAGGTCATGGAGATATGATGGAATATGCTGATGATGCTGCATTCTGGGCCTTTAACCGGGTTGCCAATATGTGCTATTCAAGATACAACTACATGGTTAAGGATGTGAAGAAAGTTCAGAAAGAATATACACAGAAGTTTGCAACAAATACCGCGGCTATTGATAAAGCAGCTCAAGTACTCTATAGCCAGAGCCCTGATTTGGCCCGTGAGTTTTTGACTGGTTACTGCCAGCAACAAGCAGACGGTCTGACAAAGCGTTGGAAAGAACTAGCCAATTATTTGCTTGTCAAATACATCGATGGTAACATCAAAAAAGAAAAGGATGGCAAGTTCCTGGATAACGGAACAGGTGTAATTGTTTCACCTGACCAGCCTGGTTACAGCGAAGCCTGGAAAAAGGCCGTAGCCAGAGATGCAGGAGAAAAATTGAAGGTGGTTGAAACGAAGAAATAAGCTTCTGCATATCTGTTTTTAAGTTATTAACTGCCAACTGTTAAAAATACAAATTCGAGACTCGCTTTTTTGAAATATTTTTAGTATGTTTGCAGCCAATTTTCAGAACAACAATAAAGCGACAACTGAAATGGACTTAATTAAAGTAGCAGAAGATCAATTTGCCGTGAATAACGAGTTTCCGAAGTTTAAGGCTGGAGACACCATTACGGTACACTATAAGATTAAAGAAGGTGACAAGGAAAGAATCCAAATGTTCCGTGGGGTTGTCATCCAAAGAAAAGGCAACAACGCCAGTGAAACCTTTACTGTACGTAAAATGTCGGGGAACATTGGTGTAGAGCGAATCTTTCCAGCCCAATCACCATTTATTGACAAGATTGAAGTAAATAAGCATGGTCGTGTTCGTCGTGCACGTATTTATTACCTGCGCGGTCTGACGGGTAAGAAAGCCCGAATTAAGGAAAAAAGATACTAGAGTTATCTATTCGAATATTGAAAAAGGTGCTGAAAATCAGCACCTTTTTTCATTTAGTCGATTTGTCGCACGTACAATTGGGTTGTCTCCTGTCTGATCACCTTTATTTGAGAACCCTTTTCTATCCAGGCCGTTTCTGCTATTGCATCATAGACGTCACCCTCAATCAATACCTTGCCCGATGGTCTTAAGATGGTGTGGGCTTCTCCGAACTTTCCAACCAGAGTGGGATTTACCTGATCAACACTGACAAATCCTTCCGCCTTTTTCTGGTCTGCCTGAAGGGCCAAGAAGGCAAAAGGAGTAGAGGTTATGAGTTTCTGTCCAGCCCATATCGCCACAATCAACGACAAGAAGAAAGAAAAGATGACAAAGGCGAAGGCCCTAAACAGTTCAATAAAGGGAACATTACTAAAATCGAAAACTACATTTCCGACCATACTTAAAGCCAGTCCAGAGATCATAAAGATAATCCCACTGACTCCGGCCACACCAAACCCGGGGATAGCGAATATTTCTACCAAGACCAGGATGATACCAACAACAAACATGATGACTTCCCAATTGGCAGCAAGTCCCTCAAGATAAAGAGGGGCGAAATACAGCAAGCCCGCAATTACGGCTGCAATGATCGGAAAACCAATCCCTGGGGTTTGAATTTCGAAATAAATTCCACCCACAATGATCAAGATTAGTATGCCTTGCATAGCCGGACTCAACAAGAAACCAATTATCTTGTCTAAACCAGTCTGGGTGTAGGATTTCAATACATATGGATTCGAACTTGTTCTTTCGATAACCTCCTCTAAACTATTGACTTCGCCTTCGCAAAACCCCCAGTTCATCGCTTCCCTGGGAGTAAAGGTCAATACTTTACCCGTATCCGAAACAAATTCCACAAACAATGAGGGGTCCACCATGGCTTCTGCAATCTGAGGATCCCTGCGCCAGGTGTAAAGGGTCTCTCCGTTAATCAGCACAGTATCCTTCCCCTTGGCTTCAGCAGTTGAACGCATGGTTGAACGCATATACGACTGGAACTTATCTGCTTGCTGTTCACCAGTCTGATCAACGACGGTGGCGGCTCCAATATTGGCACCGGGTCGCATATAAATGCTGTCACAGGCCATCGATATAAGAGCCCCTGCTGAGGCGGCATTATTATCGATGAAGACCCAAAATGGAATCGAACTATTCAGGATTTTTGTCCTGATACTATCTGCCATATCCACCAGACCTCCATATGTATTCATATGTATCAGGATCAAATCCGCATTCCATTCTGAAGCTTCCTCATAGGCACGCTGCGTAAGCCTCCATAAGGCTTTATCCACCATTTGTTTCATTTCGAAAGAATACACCCTGAGTGTATCCCCACTTTCGTTGCCCTGCTCGACTGAGCTTGTAACTCCGAAAGATGCCTGTGGCAATAGTATTCCATTGGTCAACAATAGACTAATAGCCAGAAATAGTATTTGTCTCTTCACAATTCTTCAGTTTCAATGATTTAAAAGTAAGAAATTAATGGCTAATTGTGCTATGAGTCTCGATACCCTGATGGCTTTTCATTAGACCACTGAGGCAAATGAAATGACTGGTACAGAAAAAGTGTAACTTTGCCCGATTAATTGATCGTTCATGCAAAATCGGCGACTAACCCTTGACAGAATTCTGGCTATTCCTGCCGGCATTTTGATTGTGACTGCATGGTTTATAGGCTCTCACCTCCATGAGCAATCCTCAATTGATCAGATTAAGGAGCAGCTACCTGATGTTGAAAGTATAGAGATGTTATCTCCTGGAATATTTAGTTTAAACCAGGCAACCAACTTATATTTTATTACAGGAAAAGGGAATGGCTATGGAGGACAGGTGACAACACTATTCCCATTTGATTCATCTGGAAATGTAGCAGAACCAGACATTCTCAACCACCACGAGACTCCCTCTTTTATTAAACGGCTCGAGAATCGAGGTTTTTTAAAATCCTTTACGGGTATTTCATGGGAAGATGCCATTACTCAGCAGAACCTACCAGATGCCATTTCTGGAGCTACTTATAGCTGTGAAGCTATTTCTCTTGGACTCATTGAAGCAGCAAGCCAATTTGCTGATTTTACCAACCAATCCATACCCCAGACCAAGTTGCCCAGAGCAGACATAAAATGGGATCACTCACATACTATTTTATTGATTGTTTTTGTTCTGGCATTTATTACTACCCAATCCTGGTTCAGACCAAAGAAAAGCGCTCGCTGGATAATGATAGTATTCAACGTGATCTTCCTGGGATTCTGGATGGGTAATCAACTCTCAATTGTGCAAATGACCCGTTTTGGATATGGTGAGGTTCCCACCATTCAGCAACACCTCTTTTTCTATATCATGTTGACCGGTTCGTTGCTATTTATCTTCTTCTTCAGGAAAAACATCTATTACGACCGGATATGTCCTTTCGGTGGAGCCCAGGAATGTCTCGCAGCAATCGGAGGAGCAAAAAGATCACTTGTCGACAAAAAAAACCGGACAAGATGGCTGCCCAGAATTCTAGCTCTGGCGATCATACTAATCGCCATCTTGTTCAGGCATCCATCAAGTATTAACTATGAAGTGTTCTCTGCTTTTTTTCAGTTAATTGGAAATACCTTGCAGTTTTCGCTCCTGATCATAATTCTGGTAACCGCTCTCTTTTTTAGACGTCCCTGGTGTAGCCTGATGTGTCCAGTAAAACCCGTTTTTGATTTTGTGAAAATGCTTCAAAGCTGGCTCTTTCAGTTTCACGGCAGAAATTAATATTCCCTTAATTTCAGAACGGTCTATCTAGCAGTTTTTTTCATACATTTGTCCTGTTTATTCAAAAACAGACCAAAAATAGAATACAGAGATTACTTACTCATTTTAAATAGGCTGAATTATGTCAACAAAGAAAAAAGGGACCATCGCCATTTTGACTGGTGGTGGTGATGTGCCGGGTCTCAACCCAGCTATTAGGGCAGTAACCATTAGGGCAATACGAGAGGGATATCAGGTAATTGGACTCAGAAGAGGATGGGCCGGTATTACTGAGATGATTTGTGATAAGAAGTACGACAACAGCAAAAACTTTATTTATTTAACTGAAGAAGTTGTTAATCGTGCTGGACGTACTGGAGGTACTTTCTTGCATAGCGCCAGAACCCGCCCCAGTCACATGCCGAAAAGTGCAGTACCAGATCACCTAAAGGAGCGATATACAGAGGAGATTAACGACCTTACGCCAACCGTTATCGAAAACCTTAATTGGTTAGGGGTTGATTACCTTATTCCAATTGGTGGTGACGACACATTGAGTTATGGAGTCAGACTATATAGTGAAGGCGTTAAGGTAGTTGCCATTCCTAAAACCATGGATAATGACGTTCCAGGAACTGATTATTGTATTGGATTCAGCACCTGTGTAACTCGGACTATTCACCTGGTGAATGCCTTGAGAACCAGTGCCGGATCACATGAACGGATTTTAGCAATTGAGGTCTTTGGTCGTTATGCCGGATTTACAGCCATGTTACCTACTATGGCAGGGGCTGCTCATCGCTGTGTCATCCCAGAACATGAATTTGATCTGGAACAACTGACTGATTTACTGGTGCACGACAGAAACAAAAACCCATCTCAGTATGCTATTTGCTTGATTTCAGAAGGAGCCAAATTCAAGGGAATGAGCGACATGAGCTTCATGGATGCCGAGAAAGACATGTTCGGACATGCCAAATTGGGCGGCATTGGTTTGACTGTAGGAAATACAATTAAAGAACTGTCTCCAAAATTCAATAACGGCAAGCGAATCAATATTATTAATCAAAACCTGGGTTATCTTGTCAGGGGAGGCGATCCCGATGCACTCGACTCCGTTGTTCCTATGGCCTTTGGTAACCTGGCTCTTGACCTAATTCTGAAAGGGATACATGGTCGGCTAGTCATATTAAAGAACGGTCGCTATGACAATGCTCCAATTGATGTAGTGACAGCTACCAAAAAGTTCGTTGATGTCAATAAGCACTATAATATTGAAAGATTACGCCCTAAATACAATGCTTTCGACTTCCAGCCACTGCTGATCATGACTGGATCTGAATAGTTTGTAATTGACAACTACGCATTACACATAGGGTATACGGTAATTGCCGTATCCAATTTTTTCAAAAAAGGCCGCGAGGCCTTTTTTCTTTTCTGAATCAAAAGTATAGGATATGTTCTTAGAAAGATAGTCTGGTACATTCACTCCTTCGAATCCCAATCGTGTGCCATAGTCAACAGCAACCTGGCTAATTTGGTCAAGACCTAGCTGTAAAGCTGCATCAAAATCAATCTGAAAAGATTTGGGCAAGTCGATCATACTTACCCAAGTAGCAAATACAAAAGGCAACTGATAATGGCGGTACCATTCATTAGATAAATCAAGCCTATACGGGTACTTGTGCTCCAGGCTGAAAACCTTATCACCGATTATTAGCATACCACAATCCTCCTCGAGCTCCTCGGTCTCAAAACCAGGCTGACCATCTACCAGTTGAATGTGCTCCAAACCTTTGAGTGAGATCAGACTTTTTAATAGTTCGACAGATGTTCTTGAATGAGAATCTAATCGCACCTCTCGAAGCTGCTCAAGTGGAACTTTTGATACCAACACAACTGTTCTGACCTCACCTGTTGCACCAATGCAATAGCTTGAAAAAACACTTTTCGGTCTCAATTCAGGCAAAGTAACAACTGGAACCAGTCCTATCTGAGTCTTACCGACCGCCAGTTTTTTCGCGCAATCTGCCGGGTGGTCCAAGAACAGCTCTATCTTGCCACCTTTTTCCAGTTTTCGAAGGCCCCTGACTAAGACAGCAGTATTCAGATACTCCACAGCTGAAACAGGTATCGGTTTTTGCATCATTATGCAAAAGTAGCTTTTTCACCGCAGCTATAAAGCAACCGCAATCTATATAAATTCGTAAATTTGCCTGTCTTTGACACATTATTCATATGGAACTAAACAAGCTGACAGCCGTTTCACCTATTGACGGGAGATATCATACTAAAACACAAGAATTAAGCCAGTATTTTTCTGAATGGGCCTTGATTCGTTACCGCATACAAGTTGAGATAGAATATTTCATTGCCTTATGTGAATTACCGATCAAACAGTTAGATCGGTTTAGTCAATCTGAGTACCAACAAATGCGTCAGATTTATAAGACATTCACTCCGAACGACGCGAAGCGAGTTAAGGAGATTGAAAAAACAACCAATCACGACGTAAAGGCTGTGGAATATTACATTAAAGAACAATTTGATAAATTCTCGTTTTCTGCATACAAGGAGTTTATCCATTTTGGTCTGACCTCACAGGATGTTAATAACACAGCAACACCCTTAAGCCTTAAAGAAGGTATAAATTCATCCTATCTACCTCATTTGCATGACTTGGTACTCACATTAAAGGCATTGGGAAATGAATGGCAAGAAGTACCCATGCTGGCTAAAACCCATGGCCAACCTGCATCCCCCACCCGACTGGGCAAAGAATTATTTGTTTTCGTTGAACGGCTCGAAAGCCAGATCACCGCACTTGAAAACCTGTCATATCCTGCCAAATTCGGAGGAGCCACCGGAAATTTCAATGCGCATGCAGTGGCTTACCCTGATATAGATTGGGTTGAGTTTGGCAACCATCTGGTTAATGAGGTTCTGGGTTTGAACCGGTCACAAGTAACCACCCAAATTGAGCATTATGACAACCTGGCTGCTCTCTTTGATGCCATTCGTCGGATTCAAGTCATTTTAATTGATTTGTGTCGTGATATTTGGACCTATATTTCGATGAATTATTTTGGCCAGAAAATAAAAAAGGGAGAAATAGGATCTTCAGCTATGCCACACAAAGTGAATCCCATCGACTTTGAGAATGCAGAAGGGAATTTAGGAATAGCAAATGCCTTGCTTGATCACCTTAGCAACAAATTACCCGTTTCTCGTTTGCAACGTGATCTGACAGACTCAACCGTTTTGCGAAACATTGGAGTACCCCTGGGACATGGCCTTATCGCAACTCAATCAATCCAAAAAGGTCTTAGTAAACTGGTATTAAATCCAGTGGCCATTCATCAGGATCTTGAAGACAACTGGGCTGTAGTTGCTGAAGCCATTCAAACAATTTTGAGAAGGGAGCAATATCCTAATCCTTATGAAGCCTTACTGCAACTGACCCGTAAAAACGAAAAAATAACCGCCGATGCAATTCATACTTTTATTGACAGTCTCGACGTTAGCCATCATATAAAAGAAGAACTAAAGGCCATAAGCCCTCAAAATTATACCGGGATCGATACCAGTCAGCAAAGTCAGTAGCATGAAATCGTTTTGGCGAATTTTTAAAACCTATGTTTTCCCTTACAGGGGATATGCAGGATTGAATATTGCTTTCAATCTGCTGGGGGTAATATTTTCTCTGCTTTCTTTGATACTTATCGGGCCTTTTCTCCAGGTACTGTTTGGCACACAGCCCATCGTGAATGAGGCCATGCCATGGGAGTTATCAAAACAGGCTCTGGAACACAATTTCAATTATTTTATCAGTCAACAGGTTGTCCAACACAGTGAACAACAGGCCTTATTGGTGGTGAGTTTGCTTGTAATAGTGCTTTTTTTTCTAAAAACAGCAAACATCTTCCTGGCTAATTTCTTCATGTCTCCCATTCGAAATGGTGTCGTGAAGGATATCCGCAACCAGATTTACCAGAAGATGCTACACCTGCCTATTGGCTTCTTTTCTGACGAAAAAAAAGGTGACCTGATGTCGCGTGTTACTCAGGATGTGCAGGAAATAGAATGGTCAATCATGGCTTCTTTAGAGAAGTTCTTCCGCGACCCCATTAACATCCTTATATTCCTAATCGGCCTTTTTCTGATTTCACCCCTTCTAACTGTTTTTGTGCTAGTCTTATTACCAGTGAGTGCTATAGCCATAGGACAAATAGGAAAGAATCTGCGTAAATCCTCCACCAGAAGTCAGGCTCAGATGGGCAGACTCATGTCATTCCTTGAAGAATCGCTATCTGGACTTCGAGTCATCAAAGCTTTCAATGCTGAAAAAACCATGCAAGGCAATTTTGAAGCACTGAATCAGGACTATACACACACCATGAACCGTATCACCAGAAAACGCTATCTGGCTTCTCCGCTATCTGAATTCCTAGGTGCCATAGTTATTGTGGTACTATTAACCTATGGAGGAAATCTTGTCATTGGAGGTAAAAGTGAGCTCAGTGCATCGGCTTTCATTGCATATATCGCCATATTCTCTCAGTTGCTGACACCCGCAAAATCCTTCTCAACAGCCTTTTATCATTTGCAAAAAGGCCTGGCTTCATATGATCGGGTTAATGAAATCCTAGCTGTACCCATTCAAATCAAAGACCCTGCTAAAGCAACCAGGGTTGATCAGTTTAACCACGCCATAGCCTTCCACCATGTTGAATTTGCATACGGGACGAAGCCAGTATTGCATGATATTTCAATTCAAATCAACAAAGGACAAACCGTAGCGTTAGTCGGGCATTCAGGTTCAGGCAAATCGACTTTTATTGACCTGATACCCCGTTTTCACGATGTTAACCAAGGCAGCATTACGATCGATGGAATTGATATCCGCCAGTTAAAAATTGTTGAACTCAGGGGGTTATTAGGCTATGTGCATCAAGAACCCCTACTGTTTAATGATAGTTTCCTGAATAATATCACCATGGGTGATACAAAACCTGATGAGGAAAAAGTCTTCAAAGTCATACAGGCCGCACACGCAACCGAGTTTATCGAATCAGATCCTGAGGGCATTCACCGTAGCATTGGGGATAGAGGTGGAAAGTTGTCTGGTGGTCAGCGTCAACGAATCAGCATTGCCCGTGCACTTTACAGTAACCCCGAAATCCTGTTATTGGATGAAGCAACCTCTTCCCTGGACAGTGACTCTGAACGACAGGTTCAAGAAGCTTTACAAACCCTCATGAAAGGGCGGACGACAATTGTGGTAGCTCATCGTTTATCAACCATTATTGAAGCTGATCTGATCGTGGTTTTCAAAGATGGTAGAATTGTTGAACAAGGAAGTCACCAAGAATTAATTGAGCTCAACGGTGAGTATCTGAATCTCTATGAGCAAGTTAATCAAAGCACAAACAAATCTCATGATTGATTTTTCTTTTGATGCGGCAATTAAATCCGTCTTTCCTGACATCCATGTCGGCTTGTTCTCTGGACAAGTAAGCAATACGGCTCACAATGGTGATTTATGGCAAGAAATTGCTCAGCTTTCTAATGAGATTCGGTCTACTCATACACTGGAGTCAATACGACTTATCGAACCCATCCACGAAGGTAAAAAGGCATACAAAATGCTTGGTAAAGATCCGAATCGGTATCGCATATCAGCTGAAGCACTCATGCGCAGACTCGTGAAAGGACAAACCCTATATCAAATCCACACATTAGTGGATTCATTAAATTTCATCTCTTTAAAAACCAGTGTAACGATAGGTGGCTTTGATCTGGAGCAAGTTACAGGCCCAATCTCACTGGGAGTGGGTCAGGAAAATGAAGAATTTTCTGCCATTGGAAGAGGAGAACTCAACATTTCAAACTTACCGGTTTACCGAGATGCGATAGGAGCTATAGGTAGCCCAACCTCTGATTGCATTAGAACCATGATGCAAAAAGAGACGGTGATGTTTCTGATGATCATTACCAGTTTCTTTGGTCCCGGAATGATTCATTCAACGATTTCTGAACTGAAACAAGTACTGTCATCTTACGCAAGTGGTACTAAATTTGAGGATGTTATTCATTATTGAAATTGAAAAATGAAGAATACTGTTTTACAATATCTCCTGATCTGCGGCCTTCTATTGACCCTGACAAACACACCTGGATGGTCACAAAAAATGGCCATTGAACCCCTGGAGGTCCTAAAAAAATGGGATTACTACCATATGACTGATCAGTTGGGTGAGGGAAGTCCAATTATTGATACGATGGCTGGGCAAGCTTATATTGCTGGCATGACTTATCACCGAACTTGGTTTGGTCGTCAGGCCCACTTGAGTTTCTATTTTCAGAAAACCGATATTTCTGGATTTAGAGTTCGTTTCTGGTCACCCTATTTGAGCCAACGCACAAACACCAAGATACCTGAAATTGTTGATAAGGCTACTATAGACTCACTGTTACTCGCCAACAAAACCAGAGATAGTTTGCATCGTGTATCCCTGGCCTCTTTCCTTGAAAAAGATCCAGGTCTAATTGATTCACTCAGGGCTGTCGCCTTTGCTGATTCAGTTGAACAAAAGCGATTATATGATCTGGATTCTTTGAGATGCGATTCAATTGTTGAAGAAGTCTCAGTCATTATGGGCCAGCCCTTATCCAAGAGTTTAACCCATCATACAGACATGTCTTCAAGGTATGCTGCAACATGGATTAATCATGGCTATGCTGTCTCACTTCGAGACAACACCGATTATACAGATGTGGTATTCTCAGTAAGTGAGGTAAGCAAAAGCACTGCCGTTGCCTATGAATTGCCACGAGACGCGGAAATATTCCAGAAAAAAAAGGAGGTGATAGCCAATGAACATTTGCAATTATCACTTATTGGCACCCCGGTTGGAAATCAATTGTGGACCTATTCTTCCATTTTTCTGCTGGTTGAGCCAGCTAAGGGTGAAATCTTTATTGAAAGAGTATTTGATAATGGTTTGTACGATGCACCAAAAATGGAATTGATTGATTTTGATGGTGATGGTATTCAGGAGGTATGGATTAGTGTTCCTGACAAAGAGAAAGCCATTTGCCAATATGATCAGATTTACACATTGGAATTGATAGAACCCATTATTCTTTTTGACTTTTTGGAAGAAACTGTTTACAATATCAGTGGTGGCTTTGTTGCTGGTTTTCAAGCGGAACTGGAGCTAATCACCGGACAGAAATGGACCTTCAATCTCCCGACCCGGGATAAACTAACAAATACATATTTTGATCAAACCGGCTCTCTTCTCAAAGATGAGCGACTAATTCCAAGCTGCCTTCAAAAACTAGAAATAGTTGAAAACGGAGATAATGGATTTCGGTTAAAAGGTTCCATAGCAATAACAGGTGAGCACTTCTCTGCCGTGCTTGGTCACCTGAGTATTCTCTGGGAGTTGCAATCTGGCATCTGGGAAGTCATTGAAGCAGAATTCACCTCTTCTTCTCAGTAGACGCCAATAGTGTTTTCAGCATGATTCGAGCTGCTTTGATTTCGCTGACCATTGAAATACTAGACAAGGTTGCTCCGGTCATACTGTCAACCTGCTTTCCTAGTTCAAGCTGGTCGCCTTGAAATCCTTCAAACTGTTTCAACCACGACTTTGAACTAATTTCCGCACCCTTGATGGTGTTCATTTCCAGTATTCCAGCTTTCTGAGCAACGAGACTGGAATCGAATAAGAAGACAGGGAAATAATTAAGATATGCGTCTACAATCTTCCGGCCAACGATGTAGCCCTTGATTTGTTCTTCGACTACAATGGAACAAGCAAGTTCATACCGATCAAAAGTCTCAAGCTGAGTGAGGTTGTGCAATTCAAACTGCTCAACTTTCCATACTTTTTTAACGAGCTTGGATAACTTTTTATGATGACGATCAGATAAATCGAATCCGCCCAAGAATTCAAAGACCACCAATGTTAGAAATACTCCAATTTTCATTGTACAAACCTATTAGAACCAAACTCCAACTCCCAGGTTGAGTTGATAGGCAGATTTAGCTGCTGATTCATTTGACAGTACTTGAAAATCAGCTTTAAAGACAGTGCCTTTAGCGGGATACCAAGCCAATCCCGATGTAAGTTCCATGCGATTGAAAACCGGATTCGCCGCCATCCCTTCTGCCATTTTAGCTTGGGTGTTATATTGCTCATATCGGCTGAAAAGCATGAGGCGGTGATCCGTTTTCGCCTTTTGGAAAAGATTATAGGCCAGCTCAACATACCAGCCTTGCATCAGGCTACCCAGATCAGATCCTGTTAAATGATTGTAAGCGCCTGTATTATCAATCCAAACGGTATAAAATTGTGCTCTGGCATAGAGTGCTTTACGATTATACCTACCATCCATCCCTAACATAGTAACATGAACAAGCGATGAATCTGCCAGAGATAAGCCAATTTGATCATCTCGATCAAGACCATTAAACAATTCAGATTGAGTAGGTCCTACTATGCCAGAAAGACCGAATTGTAATCCTGGTAATCCATAATAGCTCAATCGACCAGTCAGATTAGGACGAGTAAGCATAGATTCAGCACCCTTTTGCCTGCCCTTTCTCAAACCATCTTTCCCTCGAAGCAGTCCACGATCAGTATAACTTGCGAAACCATTCATTAAGTACAATTCATATTTTATTGAAGCTTCAGGTATGTTTCCGGCAAAACCAGCACCAATTTCCCGCCAGGTTGTTGGGGCAATGTATTTATCAACGTTGGGACGCTCGACACTATAAAAAGCAGTAGGTTCATGATACAGGTTAGTCAAACCAATAGGCACTAGCATTAATCCAGCTCTGAAATTCAACCAGGGCAATAGTTGATGGTTTACAAAGGCTTGCTCAACATACACCTCTTTTACATGTTCTAATTCAACTTCGGTGATGAACTGCGTTTTATTAGTGAATTTGTATCCAAACAATAAAACCAGGCGATGGACATCCATTTTACCATTACGATAAGACACGGGATCGATGATCTGGTTGTAGTCAACCTGTCCGTATCCCCCGATTGTCAATTTCTGATCCGCATTCATCAGCGATGAAGCGGCATTTTGTTCCTGTGCAGCAGCTAAAAAAGGCAGCAAAACTAATAGGAATATATACACTGTTTTAGTCATGAGATCTTGTATTAATTTCTGATGCTAAGTAATTTACATTCCCCATGCAATACAACTAATGAAGTATCCAAATTGCTAAACAACTAGCAAGCTGATAATCTAAGACTTAAGTGCATTCGATATAAAATCTGTCTAAATAACCACACAGACCAAAGTGAGTAATATCATGGTTTTCAAGTAAAATCAAGACGGTTTTCAAGGTAAAACGGCACGATAATTGCTTATTATAGTGTTAACACGATTCAAACAGCCAAAAGAAATGAAAAAACTAGCTAAAGCGTTGCTTTGGTCTGGTATGTTGGGCATTTTGCTCCTATATACCAGTTGTGAAGATGAATTCCTACCCGGAATTTCAGGTGAAGGTGCTCCGGTTGAAAGAGAACTCGAATTGCGCTATTTTGAAGGATTTATCAACACCATCAGTGCGAAAATAGAATTGACTCAAGGTGATGAGCAGAAGGTGGTCGTAATCGGACAGGAAAACATAATTGATAATATCCGAACAGATGTTTATGGTGAACTCTGGACCATTCGATATGACCAATTGGTCAGGCATACCGACGAATTAATTATTAAAATCACTCTTCCATTCATTGATCATATTGGAATTGCCGGAACGGGTAGTGTTGAAAGCACCAACTATTTTAACGACCTTACCTCACTTGATTTCATGATCAGCGGAAGTGGAAATATTGATTTTGAAGGTTCATCTGAACAGCTGGGGGTGTTGATCTCAGGAAGTGGAGATATCAATCTTGTTGGAGAAACGACTAATATGGAAGTTTTTATTTCCGGTTCAGGAATCATGGATTCTTATAATTGCCAAACGCAAGATGCCTCATTAACCATTACAGGATCCGGTAGCCTATTTCTACTGGTTGACAATTATCTAAAAGTAACAATCTCAGGAAGTGGAGATGTTTACTATAAAGGAGAGCCTGAGATTGTATCAAAAATCACCGGTACTGGCAGTATCATTAACGATAACTAATCTAAACCTCCATACTATGAAAGGCGATATGAACAAAAAAGTACGATTTGGCTTCATTTTAATCCTAGCTCTATTACTTACAAGTTGTTATTATGAAAATTCATCTCGAAGCCGTATTGAAGCTTCTGGTCCTGTTCGAACAGAAACTCTTGAAATCGATGATTTTGAGGGATTGAATCTAGCGAACTCAGCTGATGTGTTCTTACGACCAGGTACTAAGCAGGAAGTTGTTGTGAGGGGACAGGAAAATATAATTAATAACCTATCGACAGAAGTCTCAAGTGGTATATTGAAAATCAGGAATCGCAGACCGGTTTGGCGAAGATATGACCTTGAAATTGAGATTACTGTGCCAACCCTACGTCTTATCAAACTTTCAGGCTCAGGTGACATTGTCACCGAACAAGCGTTTGAGGACCTCGATGATCTTGAAGTCATAATCAGTGGATCCGGTTCAATAACGGCTAATTGTGAAGCAGAAAACCTTGAATCTGTCATCTCCGGATCTGGGCGAATCGATCTGGATGGCAAAGCGAGACAACTCGATTGCCGGGTGACTGGTTCAGGTAGCATCCATGCATATGATCTAGAAACAAAGTACGCAACAGTGGTCGTTTCGGGATCTGGAAGTGCCAAAATCAACACAACCAAAGAGTTGGATGTCAGGATATCAGGTAGCGGTAGTGTCGCCTATAAAGGCAATCCCCGAGTTGACAAGAAAATATCAGGATCAGGTGGTGTTTATAACCGATAATTAACATTGCCTTGTCTGATACCTGATGTAATTTCTGTAATTTTGCGTCCGGCATATGGATCCGCAAAAGCTCATTAACAAGTATTACAAACAACACCCTGAGGCCAAACAAATTCTATTGACTCACAGTGAGGCTGTCGCTGACAGGGCCGTACAGATTGCCAAAAACCTTAAGCTCAAGAAGAAGCGAATTCGTTTTATCTATGAGGCTGCTATGCTTCATGACATAGGAATCTTCATGACCCAAGCCCCTGAAATTAAATGCACTGGCAGCTATCCGTATATTTGTCATGGGTACCTGGGGCATGACATTCTGGTTCGAGAAGGTTACCCGAAACACGCCAGAATCTGCGAAAGACATACCGGAACCGGCATTGCTAAAAAGGAGATAGTCAGACGAGACTTACCTATCCCCAATAGATCTATGTTACCCAAAACTCTTGAGGAAAAGATAATCACCTATGCCGATAAGTTTTATTCCAAAGATCCTGATAAGATAGGTTCAATTAAAACTGTTGAAAAAATCAGGCAAAAGCTATCAAAACATGGTGACCAGAAAGTGAAGACTTTTGACAAGTGGCATAAGAAATTTTCATGAGTCTTACCTTTCTAAATACCCACTTAGACGATCCTACCGGATATACATTTGCCATTATCATTACACGTCACAACAATCAATGGGTTTTCGTCAGACATCAGGATCGGCAGACCTGGGAATTACCGGCTGGTCATGTTGAACCTGGAGAATCAGTTTATCAAACTGCCCACCGAGAATTGGTAGAGGAAACCGGAGCCAATAACTACACGCTTAGCCCCCTGGTCAGTTATCATGGAAATTTCAAAGGAAGGCTGATTTATGGGATGATATTTGTCGCCCAAGTGTCAGATTTCCAAGCCCTGCCAAAATCAGAAATAGCTGAAAAGAGGCTCTTCACAGCTATTCCTGAGTCCCTAACCTATCCGCCGGAACAAGAACAAATGATAGACTATTATTTAAAAACCTGACGGCTTGCGGCCAGTCCATCAGACAATTGTTGAAAACCTTTTAACCTGAAACTGTAGGTGTATTTATCTTTTTCGAGTCGGTACTCAGGATGAGTGCGAGCACCCCATGAGTTGTCACCACCAACCCCCATTTGCTTAAAATCGATCTGAACCGCAGTTAAATCTCTTGGACTAACATCGGTTGTGTGCCTGTTCACCACTCGTTCTCCCTGTCGCTGGCGACCATCTGTTCTACCCGGACTTTCGAAGTCGCTGATCAGATTGTGGTGTACACCCATGCCTACAACTGGTAAAGCGCTGACAAGGATTCCCTGTCCTGTTCCAGCACTGAGGGTAAACCATCGGACATCTGTTTTATATCCGTTCTCTTGAGGTCGAACATACGGAACATATTGATCCGCAACTTTCCCTGAATATTTACCAACAAAAGCACCGGTCTTTCTATCCCAATAATTCTCTTGTGGGCCACGACCATAGAACTCAAGGTGGTTGTACTCAGCTGGAAGAATGAGTTGCATCCCAATTCTGGGTATCTCTGGGAGGTCTTTTTTAATCTTCTTGAAATAGTAGTCAACCTGAACATCACCAGAACCAAAAACCTTGTATCTCAGATCTAATGTTGCCATAGGCTCCCCATCAAGATCCGGTAGGTGATAAGAAAACTCAACCTGGATCAATTGTGGTAAAAGTCTTTCCACGTGCTTAGCCGTCAAGCTGGCTTTTTGTCCGGTTTCACGCCAAACACGACATCTGAGGTGATGATTGTTACCAAAATCGTTATCAATGGGTGCCCGCCAAAAATTTGGTGTTAGCGGATCTTTAATCATTTCTGAATTATTGAGTTTCCAGCTGGTCCATTTCCCCAATTCAAGGTCAAAGACCACCGAAAAGCCTTCTCCCTGGATAGAAACACTTTGGTCTGATTCAACAATCTCAAGACCCGTCATGGATTGAACATCAAGGGCATGGGCATCTATATAGATCGGCAACTTAAACTGCTCGCTTGCATAGACATGGTCTTTCTGAACAATTGTCCATTTATCTTGGCGAACAACATCTACGGTAATGAAATACTCCAACCCTGGTTTGGGCTCAGGCAGCTTGTAATCAAGGTCTATTTCCAAAGTTTGGTGGGGCTGTAAATCGGGTCCTGGAATGCTTCCCTCCAAAAGTGTCTGGCCTTCCTCTTCAATTGTATAATTCAAGGTAAAATCCTTCAGGTTGGTGAAATCATATTTATTGGTAATCAACATTCTACCTTGTGATAAATCCACTGGGGCTATACCGACGTATTGATATACCTTCTTAACCTCAGCCAGGGAGGGATGTGGACTGCGATCAGGAAAAACCAAACCGTTGATGCAAAAACACCCATCACTCGGTACATCGTCTGGACCAAAATCACCACCGTAAGCCCAAAACTCTTCGCCTTCATCATTTTTCGTGAGCAAGCCCTGATCAACCCAGTCCCAGATAAATGCGCCCTGCAGAATAGGATACTTTTCAATTACATCCCAGTAATCTTGCAGGTTACCCACTGAATTTCCCATGGCATGCGCATATTCGCACTGAATGAGAGGCCGGTCATTGGCTGGATCAAGAGCATACCGTTCCATGTATTCAATACTCGCATACATCGGACACCAAATATCGGTATGCCGCTGGGGAGCATTAGTGAGCTTTTCAGCCCTTTCATATTGAACCGGTCTTGACGGATCACGCTCTTTTATCCAGTTGTAATTAGCCAGCATATTGTGACCATCCCCGGCTTCATTTCCGAGCGACCATATAATTACGCAAGCGTGATTTTTATCACGTTCAACCGCACGTATGGTTCGATCGAGATGGGCGGCTGCCCATTCAGGCTTATCCGCCAAGGTTACATCCGGGTTATATCCTATCCCATGCGATTCAATATTGGCCTCATCAATGATGTACAGGCCATACTGATCACAGAGTTCGTACCAGCGTTCGGGCTGTGGATAATGAGAAGTACGCACCGCGTTAATATTGTTCGACTTCATCGTGGCGATATCCAACAGCATATCCTCCTCACTGATCACATGTCCACTAACCGGATTGTGCTCATGCAGGTTTACTCCCTTCAAATAAACCGCCTGACCATTGACCAACAATTGCTTATCTCTGATCTCAATCTTGCGAAATCCAACTTTTCGACTGATGGCTTCAATAACCTGGCCCTGATCATTTTTCAATGACAGCAGCACCGTATATAGATTAGGATGTTCGGCAGACCACAATCTGACTCCTGGTATAGTACCTGCAAATTTGAGCGAATGAACATTTTCAGTAACAGTCACTTCCTGTTCCTCTTCAAAAAGCCTTGTAGTGCTATCCAGGAGGGTAACCTTTGCGGTATAAAGAGATTGGGGTGTGTCATAATTACGCAGTTCAAGGTTAGTACTAAAAAGTCCATTCTCATAACCGGCATCAAGATCTGCCTTCACAAAGAAATCGTGCATATAGACTTTATTTTTTGCAAAGAGGTATACGTCGCGTGACATCCCACTCAAGCGCCAGAAATCTTGGTCTTCAAGATAGGAACCATCACACCAGCGATATATTTCAACCGAAATGGTGTTCGTTCCTTCTTTCAACAACTTGGTGATATTGAACTCAGCTGGTGTTTTACTTCCCTGAGAATAGCCAACCAGCTCTCCATTGATCCAAACATAAAAAGCAGAACTGACCGCTCCAAAATGAACGAATATCTCTTTGTCTTGCCAAAGTGGGGATAATTTGAATTCTCTTTTATATGAACCTACCGGATTATATTCATGATGAATAAAGGGCGGATTCATTTTAAAGCCATAACCGGTATTTACGTATATGGGTATGCCATAACCTTGAACTTCCCAGTTTGAGGGCACATCAACAATATCCCAATCGCGGATATCGTAATCATCTTTGTAAAAATAGTAAGGTCGTTCATCGGGTGTACGAACCCAGTTGAAATGCCATTTCCCATTTAATGATTGAAAAAAATCAGATCCTTCCCGGTTATCTGATAAAGCTGAACGCTCTGATGCATATGAATTGAAACTTGCATGTGGAGTTTCTTTGTTGATACCGAAGACCGTTGGATTTTCCCAATCACGAGGATCCTTCTCAACAAATTCTACACCTTCATAATTCTGATAATCACCTGAACAGGAAAACAATAGTGCCAAAAGCATCAATATTCCAGAAGTTGTTAAATGTTTCATTGTAGAATGTGTACAATTTTAGTTTCCTAACCTTAATATTTCATCACCAAATTTGATCGATTCAGCTAAAACATCCTGCCATTGGCCGGACGTTAAATCACAGGCTATGACGTGTGCCCCGGCTTCGGGGAAGGCCATTTCGACTTTCTGATTGGTTGGTGTAGCCAGTTGATCAAACATCCAATTTATTGCACTCACCGATACCGTATTGTCCTGATTATCTTCATCCTTAAAATAGTAGCCAGTAAAAACAGGGCAGGATACCTGACTGAATACGGATGCTTTCATGCTATGTCTAATCAACTGTTGTAAATAAATCAATGATTCAACCCGATAGGTATTGTACCAATACGGATCAGTTTCAGGGTCTTCTTCCAATACCCTATAATCCCCACCCATAACGAGTCTGACTATTTGCAAACCCCATGGTCGATCAAGCAAACCAGCAGTTTTATCATAAATCCTGACATTTGGTGAATAGAGTAATAACCCAGCCACATCTTCTTTATAATGAGCCGCTAACATCAGGCCTAATGTACCTCCGGTAGAAGTTCCCATTATAATCACTTCATTGCCCAGGGCTTTTGCCTGTACAAAAGCCAGTTTTGCTGACTCCCACAGCGCATCTGGCGTCATATTAAGCAATGCGTTTTCAGTTACAAGGCCGTGCTCTGCTAATCGCGGAATGTAGGCATTCATACCGAACTCATTTGCAAAGGATCGATGAATTGGATTACCTTCCATGGGTGACGCAGAAAAACCATGGAGGTATAGCAAACAATAGTTTGTTTTGTTTTTGAGGCTATCACTGGCCCATACAATCTCTGACGCATTACCAGGTTTGATATTCGTAAAGCTACTTTCAGAAGCTTCAACCATTGCTGCAACCTGTTCAGGAGATTGGATAGCAGGTGGCAAATCTACCTTTAACTCTGGTCTGGGCGCTTTGGGTCCGAGTAGGTATACCGCAACAATCAGTGCAATTACACCGATAAGAATAAGAAGACCTTTGCGTTTCATAATTAGAAGATTAGTTTTCCTTGATCAAAATTTACCAGTATATCAATCAGATGCACACAATTCAACTGAATATCATGTTGCCTGATGTAGGCATCCAGGTGCATCAAACACGATGCTTCAGTACTGACCATATGCGTAGCACCTGTAGCCAGGGCGTACTCAACTTTTTGTTGCGCCATGGCTGTGCTGATGGGTTCATGTTTAACAGAGAAAGAACCACCAAAGCCACAACAAACGTCATGGTTCTCCATTTCAATTAATTCAAGACCCTGAACATTTGACAGTAACTTTCTTGGCTCTTCAAATAAGCCATATTCTCTGAGAGCAGAGCAGGCATCATGGTAGGTTATCTTGGCATCAAACCGGGCTCCGAGGTCAACAATACCTAGTTGGTTCACCAGAAAATCTGTAAACTCGAAAAGCTGGGGTTTCAGCTTTCGGTAGTTATTCATATAGATGGTATTTTCCAGCAAATCGGGAAAATAGTTTTTAACATAGGCGGTGCATGAGGCCGAAGGGCTCACAACAGGTCTGGCACCCTGAAAATCGTCCAGAAATTTTACCGCTAGCTCTCGAGCAGGATCCCAGTAACCAGAATTGAAAGCAGCCTGACCACAACAAGTCTGGTCAGGGTTGTAGTGAACCACCAATCCAATTTTCTCAAGAATGCGCACCATATTGAGACCAGTATCCGGAAATAACTGATCCACAAAACACGGGATAAAAAGATCTACTTCAGTATGCTTCATAGCAGCCTTAAAGGTAATCTATTTACCCCTTTTTCTGAGATGAAAAACTGATTTGTTAAAAAACGGCCTGAGCTATCCGATGGATATTATCTGAGCGCCCCATGGTAAAAAAATGAATCACTGGTATACCCTTCTTGATCAGCTCCTTACTTTGAGCAATAGCCCATTCTACCCCTAATTCTCTGACCATTTTATTATCGGTGCATTTATCAACCTCTTTTGCCAATTCGACTGGAATATCAACTTTAAATGTCTGTGGTAAAAGGTTGAGGTGCTTCTTAATCGAAATGGGTTTCAATCCCGGTATGATCGGCACCGAGATCCCAGCTTTACGACAGGCATCAACAAAATCAAAAAATTTCTTATTGTCGAAAAACATTTGGGTGACTATATATTCAGCACCCGCATCCACTTTTGCCTTGAGGTACTGGAGGTCTGCTTCTAAATTTGGGGCTTCTGCATGCTTTTCAGGATAACCTGCAACGCCCACCGAAAATGAGGTGGATACCGGGTTAATCAATTCATCATCCAGGTATTTTCCATCATTCAGATCAATCACTTGTTTTAACAGATTCAGTGCGATGGAATGGCCTTGGTCTTCAGGTGTAAATCTTCCTCTAGCTGCATCCCCATCTCCCCTGACTACCAACACATTGTGAATACCCAGATAGTTTAAATCAATTAAAGCATTCTCAGTTTCTTCACGGCTAAATCCTCCACAAATTAAATGAGGAACCACATCAACCTGATATTTACTTTGAACAGCTCCGGAGATAGCCACAGTACCAGGCCTTTTTCTGACAATCCGGGATTCAAGTAATCCATCAGGACGACTCTTGAGAACCATTTCGGGCTGGTGATAGGTGATATTAATATATGGTGGATTAAACTCCATCAAGGGATCCAGGGTATTATAGATGGTTTGTATGCTGGATCCTTTTGTTGGTGGTAAGATCTCAAACGAAACCAGTGGCTTATCTGATTGGGCTATATGGTCTGTTACTTTCATGTATTATTCGTTAAAAATTTCAAAGCCCGTTCCCGCGTACATCCCCTGCGCTGACAATAATCATCGAGCTGATCGGGCAATATTCGGCCAACATTGAAATACTTGCTTTGCGGATGACTGAAGTACAATCCGGCAACTGAAGCTGCCGGAAACATGGCAAGATTATCAGTCAGCACCATGCCCAACTCACTTGCATTGAGTAGCGAGAATAAGGTTTCCTTTTCCTGGTGGTCGGGACATGCAGGATAGCCACTTGCAGGTCTGGTTCCTTGGTACTCTTCGCGTAGCAATTCATCAATGGGCAGGTTCTCATTAGGAGAATACCCCCAGTATGTTGTCCTCACCTTATGGTGCAGTAATTCAGCATAGCCCTCAGCCAGTCGGTCAGCTAATATCTTGACCATAATCGCCCGGTAATCATCCTGGTTGTGTTCAAATTCAGCGATTATCTCCTCAATACCTATTCCGGCAGTAACAGCAAACATTCCAACATAGTCGACTATATTTTGATCAACCGGATGAATGAAATCTGATAAACACAGATTTGGTAATCCATCTGTTTTTTCTTCCTGGTTTCTCAAATGGTAAAATCGAGATAGTTCTGATCTGGATTCAGGATCATATAAGATTATGTCTTCATTTTCTGAATGTGCCGGAAATAGGCCCAAGGCTCCTTTTGCCTTGAGTCGCTTTTCCTTTGCCAGCCAGGTCAGCATTTCCTCACCGTCTTGTACCAGCTTTCTAGCCTCCTCTCCTTTAATAGGATCGTTCAGTATCGCTGGATACTTACCCCGAATATCCCAGGAGAACAAGAAAAAGCTCCAGTCAATATACGGGAGTATTTCGGTCAAATCCTGATCATCAAAATGCTTCACGCCCAAGAATTTAGGCACATAGGGCTCAAAATTGTTCCACTGAATAGCCAAGCGATTCATTCGAGCTTGCTCAAGGCTGATGTAAGGTTGGTCGGTGTGCCTCTGGGCATAAGCCACTCTGATCTGTCGGTATTCTTCGTCTAGTTTGGCTGAAAATTCGGGCTCTGTATTCTCATTCAGCAGCGATTTCACTATCGCCGTCGATTTAGATGCATCTCTAACATGAACAACTGGAAAACGGTATGAGGGATCAAGTTTAATGGCCGTATGTTGTTTTGAGGTAGTAGCCCCGCCGATTAAAACCGGAACTTGTATTCCAGCCTTCTCTAACTCAGCCAACGTAAAGCGCATCTCTTCCAATGAGGGAGTAATCAGTCCACTTAGGCCAATCATATCGGCTTTCCAGTTTTTAGCTTCTTCAATGATACGGGCCGCTGGTACCATTACTCCCAGGTCTTTTATTTCATATCCGTTACAGGCAAGAATTACACCCACTATATTTTTCCCGATATCATGAACATCGCCTTTTACTGTTGCTAACAGAATTCTTGCCGGAGCAGTTGATTGATTACCTGATTTCTTCTCTTCCTCAATATAGGGAGTGAGGTAAGCCACTGCTTTTTTCATAACACGAGCGCTTTTCACTACCTGAGGAAGAAACATTTTACCAGAACCAAATAGGTCTCCTACTCGGTTCATCCCATCCATTAATGGACCCTCAATCAAGTGCAAGGCCTGTGCAAAAGCTGGTCTGGCTTCCTCAAGATCTTCCTCAATGTGATCCGTCAAGCCGTTGACTAAGGCGTAGCTGAGTCTATCATTAACATCCTTTTGCCTCCAAGAGGCCAGTTCTTGTTTTCGCTTGTCTTTGTTTTCAACTTGATCGGCATAAGCCAGGATGCGTTCTGTTGCATCTTTCCGACGATTTAAAACCAGATCTTCGGCCAGTTTTAGCAGGTTCTCTTCAACTTCATCGTAGACCTCCAACAAGGTTGGATTCAAGATCCCCATGTCCATTCCTGCTTGAATAGCATGATATAAAAAGACAGCATGTATACCTTCACGCACTGCGTTATTGCCCCTGAAAGAAAATGAAAGATTTGATACACCTCCTGATATTTTGACATCCGGCAGGTTTTCTTTAATCCAGGTACATGCCTGAAGATAATTGACTGCATAATTATTGTGTTCATCAATACCGGTCCCCACAGCCAAAATATTCGGATCGATAATTATATCTGTTGAGGGAAATTCAGCCTCATGAATAAGGAGATCATAGGATCTCTGTGCTATTTCAATTTTTCTTTCATACGAATCTGCTTGACCAGCTTCATCAAATAGCATCACCACAACAGCGGCACCAAATCGTTTGATCTCTTTGGCTTGATGGACAAAGGTATCCGAGCCATCTTTGAGACTAATTGAATTGACAACTGATTTGCCCTGAAGACAGCGCAACCCGGTACAAATTACCTCCCAATTTGATGAATCAATCAGAATCGGTACGCGAGCAATCTCGGGTTCAGTGGATATCAGTAACAAATACTCTCTCATGGCTTTAGATGCATCCAAAAGTGCATCATCCATGCACACATCAATCATCTGAGCTCCACCATCAACCTGATGTCTGGCCACTGATATGGCTTCTTCATATTTCTCTTCGCGAATCAATCGGGCAAACTTTCTTGATCCGGCTACATTTGTTCGTTCACCAATGTTGAGAAAATTCGTATTCTCGGCTATACTAATTCTTTCTAAACCCGCATAAGATGTCAGACTAGGAACCTTCTGAAATTCCCGGGGTTGGTAGTTCTTAACCAATTCAGCTATTGCCGTAATATGGGCAGGTGTCGACCCACAGCAAGCCCCAATTAGGTTGATCAATCCTTGCTCCAAAAAAGGTTGAATCAGATCACGCATTTCAGCAGCCGACTGGTCATAATCACCAAATTCATTTGGAAGCCCGGCATTGGGATGAAGACTGACATAGGCAGGTGAAAGTCTTGACAGATCAGCTACATATGGAGCCAATTGCTCAGCCCCGAGTGAACAGTTCAAACCGATGAGTAAGGGCTCAGCATGAACCACTGAAGCGATAAAGGCATCCAGTGTTTGTCCGGATAGCGTTCTTCCGCTTGCATCGGTTATGGTACCCGAAATCATGATTGGGTAAGCTTCATCCAGTTCATCAAACAATGCCAAAAGACCATAAATTGCAGCTTTAGCATTCAGGGTGTCAAAAACAGTCTCCAGCATGAGTAAATCCACACCGCCCTCTATCAGGGCTTTTGCCTGTGACTGGTAGACCTCAACCAACTCATCAAAGTAGATATTCCTGAATCCAGGATTCTCGACATCGGGTGACAGGCTTGCTGTTCGATTCGTTGGACCCAAACTACCCGCCACGAATTGTGTTGGCCCAGCCTGTTCTTTTGCCAGTCGTGCCGCTTCGCGATTCATAGCTTCAATCCATGATTCAAGCTTGTAATCGGCCTGACTGATGGCATTGGCATTAAAGGTATTGGTGGTGATGATATCTGCACCAGCATCCAGGTAGTTGCGGTGAATTTCAGCGATAAGACTGGGTCTGGCAATATTTAAGACCTCGTGATTGCCTTTTAACGACAGGTTTGCCTCAGAAAATGGACCAGTACTGTAATCAGCTTCTGATAGTTCAGCTTGCTGGATTTGAGTACCCATGGCACCATCCAGAACTAAAACTCGTTCGTCCAATGCGGTCTTCAGGCGATGGTATGATCTTGATTTCTTCATTTCATGTTCCGGTAACTGCTAAAAAGACATCCAACTTAGGTAAAAGTTTTCGAATCCTGTGTAACAAGTCGAGTTTGATGCGTCCAATCACATAATTTTGTTCGGGTCCGGTATACTTTTCTGTGATCTCTTCAAAATCAAAGAGGCTCAGATCGCTGGGTTGACTGTAGCGTAAAAAAACCTCAAGACTGAGTTCTCGACTGAATGAAAGCAGGCTATAGAAATTCCGCTTCTTGTATTCGTAACGATAATTGTGCTTACGAGCTGTAATATCACTCAATACTGCTGATCCGGTAGGATGTCCGCCAGCCCCCTTCCCAAACATAAACTGTTTGTCATAAAACTGTCCCTTTATGACCACCCCATTGTATTCATCTTCAACATTGTAAATGTATTTTGCTTTAGACACCAGGCGTGGTAAAACATAGATGGTGAATTGATTATCAGGCAGTTTACATATTTCTGCAACGAGCTTGATGCGTCTGTCTTTTTCTTTAGCAAAACGTACATCGAAGTCAGACAGACGGCTGATACCAAAGTTTACTACCTCATCTGGATTGACCCATGTTCCCAGGCCATGAAGGGCTAAAATGACTGATTTAAACTTTGAGTCAAAGCCTTCCACATCAAAAACTGGATTACTTTCAGCAAATCCCAAGGCTTGTGCATCACCCAGGGCCTGAGCATAATCAAGATTCTCATTAAACACCTTTGACAGGATATAATTGGATGATCCATTCAAAATACCTGTTATCGATTGAAGCAAATCATTGTCATAGTATTCTTCTAGATTCCGAATGACTGGTATACTGCCACAGGCCGAAGCATCGTATAGCAAGGCTGCTCCGGTCTTCTCCTGCAACTCAATTAATTCAGGCAGGTGATATGCCAGCATTTTCTTATTGCCAGATACTACACTCTTGCCTTTCGATAAGGCCGATCGAACAATTTCATAGGCTGAATCAGCATCATCAATGAGCTCTACAACCAGGTTGATATCCTGATCATCCAAAATATCATTGGGTTCCAGGGTAATTAGCTCCTGAGCTACTTTCCGTTCTTTTTGAGGATCTTTTATGCAGATTCGTTTAATCGTTGCATCAGCCGTTTGAATGTCTTTTAAAACGGTATAGAGGCCTTGTCCAACAACCCCGAACCCAAACAAACCTATGGTAATTTTTTCACTCTTCTTTGATACCATTGTGTTCTAATTCAAAAAGTTAGTAATTGCTTTGGTCAATTGATCAACTTCAAGAAGGAAGCCATCATGACCATAAAAAGAATCTATCTCGATCAAACTGGCGCCAGGAATGTGTTTGGCAATAAAACGTTGCTCGTGAACCGGAAATAACAAATCTGAGCTGATTCCTATGACCATTGTTTTGACCTCGATTTGAATCAGCGCTGATTCAAGGCTTTTTCGTCCTCGTCCCAAATTTTGAGAATCCAGGGCTTTGGTCAAAGTATAATAGGAAAAATGATCAAATCGCTTATCGAGTTTTTCACCTTGATACTGTTGATACGAACAGGCCTTGAAGTCTTGGAGCTTGTCCTTACTGGTTTCTGCTTGTGTCTTATTGTACGTCTGGGCATTCCGGTAGCTGAGAAGTGCAATGCTTCTTGCAGCCCGCAAACCGGCTGAAGGATAGGAGAATTGACCGGCCTGAAAACCAGGATCCGCTTGTATAGCCATCCGTTGAGACTCGTTGAAGGCGATACCCCAGGGTGATGCAATGGCGTTTGTTGCAATGGGAACGAGATGTGCAAATAAATCCGGATTGACCACTGCCCATTCCAATGCTTGCTGCCCGCCGAGTGATCCCCCGGTTATGAGTTGGATTTGTTGAATCTCGAGGTAGTCACATAACAATTGATGTGCGTTCACCATGTCTTTAACGGTGACCATTGGGAATTCTTTTCCATATTTCGCACCAGTGTGTGGATTCAAACTGACTGGTCCGGTACTGCCATAACAAGAACCCAGGATATTTGCACACAGGATGAAGTAGCGATCGGTGTCAAAAGCCAAGCCCGAACCTACCATGCCTGGCCACCAAGCTTCTACATTAGAATTGGCGGAAAGGGCAAGACATACCCAGATGACATTGCTATTGTTCTCATTCAACTCGCCTGTGTAATGATAGTGTATCTCTAACTCAGGCAGTATTTCTCCACACTCGAGTTCAAAAGGTTTTTCAATACGTATTCGGTGTTCTTTCATGGATGCAAAATTAAGCCAAGGCTTGCTCAAAATCAGCCTCTATATCAAGATAGTTTTCTAGTCCGACCGATACCCGCAATAATCCAGGAAAAACGCCTGCTGCGATTTGTTCAGCCTCAGTCATTTGTTGGTGTGTAGTCGTTGCCGGCTGAATGATCAGAGTCTTTGCATCACCCACATTAGCCAAATGGTGAACAAGTTGCAAGCTGTCAACCACCTTCGTAGCCTGATCAGTCCCACCAGAGACTGTAAAGCTTAATACACCCCCAAACCCATTTGACAGGTATTTACTGGCCAAGTGGTGGTTAGGGTCAGCCGGTAAACCCGGATAGATTACTGAGTCAACAGCAGGATGGGCATTCAGATAGTTCGCCAGTCGCAGAGCGTTTTCACAATGTCGGTCCATTCTAAGGGAGAGCGTCTCCATTCCGTGCAAAATCATAAAAGCATTAAATGGGCTCAATGAGGGTCCAAAATCGCGAAGACCAATAGCACGAGCCCGGGTTATAAATGCCAATTCTTTGAACTCTTCAGTAAAGCAAATGCCGTGATATTCATGAGCTGGCTCAGTAAATTGAGGGAATTTTCCGTTATTCCAGTCGAATGTGCCTCCATCAACAATCACACCTGCGATGGTAGACCCATTCCCCGATATCCATTTTGTTGCAGATTCCACCACAATATGAGCTCCCTGCTTCAAGGGTTGGCATAAATAGCCCCCTCCTGCAAAAGTATTGTCTACAATAATGGGTATTTGGTGAATTTCACTCAATCGATTAAACGCCTCAAAATCGGGCACCTCAAAACCTGGATTACTGATAGTTTCCATATACAAGCCCCGGGTATTTTCATCGATTAATTTCTCAAAGTCACTTACTTTTGAAGAGTCAGCAAATCGAACCTCAATTCCAAGCTTTCTAAAACTGTGCTTAAACTGAGAAACGGTACCCCCATAAAGGAAAGGTGAAGTCACCAGATTTTTCCCCGGTTCGATCAAGTTCAAAACCGTCAAGAACTGTGCAGCATGTCCAGATGACACTGCCAATGCCGCAACTCCTCCTTCAAGGGCTGCCATCCGTTCCTCTAAAATGGAAACTGTTGGATTTGATATTCTTGAGTAAATATGACCTTCAGCGCGTAGCTCAAAAAGATCAGCCGCATGGGCCGTATCTTTAAATACGTAGGCTGCGGTTTGATGTAAGGGGATGGCCGCGCTCTGCGTGTCGGTGTCAGCCTGGTATCCTGCATGGATTTGCAGGGTTTCGAAATGAAATTTATTATTTGTCATGGTTGTGGTTGTTGTGGTTGTTGTGGTTGTTGTTATTAATTGAATAACTCATCATGGATGGCCAGTAAAGCTTTATTTCGCAGTTTGCGGTTAACGAGGAAATAGATCGCCACTCTTGATGCACCGAATGAGATGAAATCGACATTGATTTTTTCTTTTGCGACAGCACTGAAAATTTTTGCTGCGAGTCCGGTTTGTGTCAATACGCCTTCTCCCACAGCTGCGATCAGGCTCAATGGATTTGATTCGTCGATCAGATCAATACCGGGAATACTCATGCGCTCAATAAGCTGATGGGCAATAAAAACATCCTTATCATTTAATAAGAGACTGATGGCTACTTGTGAGGTAATCACCGACCGGATATTGATCCGGTTCTGTTCAAGACCGTTGGTGATTTTATTCAGGATTCCTGGGGTAATCCCAACACCGGGTCCACGAACTGTTAGTGTTTTAACTTCATCAGAGTAAGTGACAGATTTGATCCCATCCGGCAGGTGATCTTGCTGACCACCTACGACAGAAAATGGCTGCAATTTCTTGCTCACCTGTAAAAAATTAAAAACCCGTACGGGGATCTGATCCGCTTTGAGCGGCTCAACCGTTCTCGGATGTAAAATCTTTGCACCGAAATACGACAATTCAGCCGCTTCAGTATAACTAAGCTTCGCAATGGGAACAGGTTTATTGATGATCGTTGGATCACCACTGAGATAGCCCTTCACATCTTTCCACACATCAAGTGATTGCGCCCCAATACATTTGGCCAAAGCTGCAGCTGAATAATCGCTCCCTCCACGTCCGAAAACAGTGATTTTCTGTTCTTGTGATATACCGTAGAATCCAGGCACTACCCAGATCTTGTCAGGGCTCAGCCGCTCTCTCAGCTTTGGAGCAGATAAAGCAAAATCGACATTTGCGTTGTGAAACTGTCCGTCGGTATATAAACCAATGAGCTCTGGCAAGGCTTCGGCTGCAGGTAGACTTTCTTGTTCGAGGTAGGCTGAAATCAGCAAAGAGCTGATGCGTTCACCGAAACTAACTACTTCGTCTTCAATAAAATCAGGAACACCGCCAATAAGTGCGATCCCCTTGAGCAAGTCGCCCAGTCGGGCCAATCGCTCATGAAAGAGCTTGATGGTGGAGAATTGAAGCTCAGTATCGGTTAAAGCTGTATACAGTACCTCCTCAAAAGATTGTCGAATGGATTTAAGAAAGGGCTCAATTTTTTGATTATTTAATTCATCCTCCCGGATGGTATCATACAATCGATCAGTCAAGCCATGAAATGCAGAAACAACCAGCACAACCGGTTCTTTATAACAAGTAACTAGCTTTTTGATCTGAACTAAACTTTGGGCGTCATGTAAGTTTGACCCACCTATCTTTATAACAATAGACACGTGTTTACTGGAATTAAGTGTTAAGAATAAAAGAAATTGGGGAAACGATCGAGACGGGGTAAGGTTTTATCCTACCCCAATGGCATTATCATACTGTTCATCTTGGCGATGATAAATAATTGCGCTGATGTATGTGTATTATCCATCAAATGAAAAAGCTTCAGCCGTCAAAGGTACAGATTGATTCTAAAAAAGCAAATCATAATTTCATTCAATAATTTTCATGTTTATCCACAACATCTTAGCACCTTTATTGTCTTAAGATCAAATTTTTTTCCCACTATGATAATCGGAATCCTGAAAGAAAACCAAAATGAGAACCGGGTGGCCCTCCTCCCGGAGGCTGCCGCTGCACTGATCAAGAAAAAAGCGGAGGTCATTATTGAAAAAGGAGCTGGTGAAAGAGCTTATTCTTCTGACCAGGCCTACATGGATGTGGGCGTTCAACTGGGCACCCATGACGAAGTGCTTAATAAAGCCACTGTTCTGGTGCAAATAAGCAGCCCGACTGAAGAACTTATTCAGAAGCTGCGTGAAGATCAGACTCTACTGAGTATATTAAATCCACTTGCAAACACCGCTTTGGTCGACAAATTACTCACTAGAAAGCTGACTACCTTCAGTCTCGACAGTATACCGCGAACGAGCAGGGCTCAGGCCATGGATATCTTATCTTCGCAAGCAACTGCAGCTGGGTACAGGGCCGTATTAGATGCGGCTATGCACCTGCCTACTTTTTTCCCCATGTTTATGACTGCCGCCGGAACAATCCCCCCTGCGAAAGTGCTCATTCTCGGTGCTGGAGTCGCCGGATTACAGGCCATTGCAACAGCGAAACGACTGGGTGCAAAGGTTGAAGCATTCGATGTTAGGGCAGCAGTTAAAGAAGAAGTGGAAAGTCTGGGAGCAAGCTTTGTTGAAGTAGAAGGAGCCAAAGACGAAGCAGCAGCAGGTGGATATGCTGTTGAACAAACCGAAGAATACAAAAAGAAACAGCAACAAGCAGTTCACGACCATGCTGTCAAGTCAAATGTAGTCATATGTACCGCCCAGATACCGGGACGAAAAGCACCCACCCTGGTGTACGAAGATACGGTAAAGCACATGCTTCCAGGGGCTGTGATTGTTGACCTGGCGGCTTCATCCGGAGGAAATTGTGAGTTAACTGAAGATAATAAGACAGTTCACAAAGAAGGAGTTACCATTATTGGGAAGTCTGATTATCCCTCGACGATCGCGGTGGATTCAAGTAAGATGCTGGGAAAAAATATTGTCAATTTTCTGACTTTGCTGATTGATGAAGAAGGTGGTCTTAATCTGAATTTTCAAGACGACATCGTACAGGGCACCTGCATTACCCATCAGGGCGAGGTGTACAATGAGAGAGTAAAAACTGTAATGAACCAAAACTAAGAGATTATGCAAGGCATATTGGAATTTATATTTATTCACAAGGAGGCAATTTTCATAATTGCCCTCTCAATTTTCCTGGGTATAGAGGTGATATCGAATGTGCCGGCTATGCTCCATACACCGCTCATGTCGGGTGCAAATGCCATACATGGAGTAGTGATTATGGGTGGGTTTATGGTTATTGGACAAGCCGAAAGCACTGGAGCCATGATCCTGGGATTTCTAGCCGTTGTGCTGGGTACACTGAATGTGGTTGGTGGATTTGTAGTCACCGACCGGATGTTGGATATGTTTAAAAAGAAACCTAAGAAGTAAAATGAAAGAAATTATTGAATTTAGCAGCAGTCTGAGTTTTACTCTTGGGGATTCGATTTTAGAACTCAGCTATCTCGTAGCATCCATTCTTTTTGTTTTTGGATTGAAGATGCTCAGCCATCCCGATACCGCCCGACGAGGCAACTTCTTAGCCGCCATTGGCATGGGTATGGCCATTGTTTTTACTATTCTTTTTCACAAATCAGATGGTGAGCCCATTGGTAATATTGGTTGGATTATAGCAGCTATTGCAGTTGGAACAGTCATTGGCTGGGTGATTGCAGTTAAAGTCAAGATGACCGCCATGCCGCAACTGGTCTCCTTTTTTAACGGTATGGGAGGTGCGGCAGCCGCTTTGATTTCATTAATGGAGTTTCCTCACATCAGCGAAGAGCTCATTGCTGAGCACGGCATGTTCAATGGATATGTGCTGGCAATTTTGCTTGGGTTAGTGATCGGAAGTGTTTCATTTGCCGGAAGTATGATTGCCTTTGGTAAACTGGATGGCTGGATCGGAGATATCCGGGCTAAATTTACCCGCTACCTGAATCTGGCATTTCTTGCCGGTATTGTGGCCTTTGTCGTGTATATCATGAGTCTCGGTCAGGTTGAGCTGCATGATATTAGTTACCTGGTTTATATCCTTCTTGGATTGTCTCTCCTCTACGGTGTGTTCTTTGTGATGCCTATTGGTGGAGCCGACATGCCAGTCGTTATTTCCCTTTTGAATTCATTCACCGGGGTAGCGGCGGCTATGGGTGGATTCTTGTATGACAACCAGGTTATGCTGACCGGAGGAATTCTGGTTGGTTCGGCTGGTACCATTCTCACCATTCTGATGTGTAAGGCCATGAACCGTTCTTTACTGAATGTGATTATTGGTGCATTTGGCGGAGGTGGAGCTGCAGCAGATAAAGAAGCTGGAGCCATTAAGGAGATCACCTTGAGTGATGCAGCCGTTTTACTGAGTTATTCGCAAAAAGTTGTTATTGTGCCGGGTTATGGTTTGGCCGTTGCGCAGGCACAACATATCTGCAATGAGATGGAGAAGCTATTAGAAGGTAAGGGCGTAGATGTTAAATACGCCATTCATCCGGTTGCCGGCCGAATGCCAGGTCATATGAATGTGCTGCTAGCTGAAGCGGATGTCCCATATGAGAAACTCATCGAATCAGACGAGATTAATCCAGATATGCCCAACACCGATGTGGTTGTTGTTATTGGAGCCAATGATGTAGTCAACCCAGCCGCAGAAGATGATCCAAGCTCACCAATATATGGTATGCCTGTCATCAAGGCCTGGGAAGCCAAGAATGTGATTGTCATGAAGCGTGGAATGGGTAAAGGCTATGCAGCCATCGAGAATTTCCTCTTCTTCAACGACAAAACCCGAATGTTGTTTGGTAACGCCAAAGACAGTATTCAGAGCTTGATTGGAGAGATAAAGAACCTGTAAAGAAGAGGCGAGTCGAAGCATAGCGTAGATCCCGATTTATCGGGAAGGCGAGAGGCAAGAGGCGAGAGACGAGAGGCGAGAGACGACGCAAAGGCTGAGGACTGAGGACTGAGGACTGAAAACTGAATAATGAAGACTAGGTATTTATGGAACAATATGATGTTCTTTTGCTGTATCCGAAAGAGCGCTTAAATATTTTCGAAAACATTATTCCTCTTGGTTTGGCAACCATTGGTGCAGTGCTAGAGCAGAGTGGCATCAGTGTGAGAATTATTGACCTGACCACATATAAAGGCCATTGGGAAAAAGAGTTGATTACATGGAAACCAGCCGTTATTGGGATCGGTGGAACCACAGCTACTTGCAAAGGGAGTTTTAAGATTGCTCGTACTGTCAAGCAGCACCTACCGGATGTACCCGTTGTATACGGAGGTGTTCATGCTTCTTTTACTGCTGAGGATACTTTGACTCATGTTCCTGAGATTGATTATGTGATTGTAGGTG
>CAYUGX010000005.1:0-40086 GCA_964444375.1 uncultured Porphyromonadaceae bacterium
CTGATATCATCTATGATGTACAGTGATCGACCAAAGGTGCCAATAATCAGATCATGCTCACGAGGATGAATCTTCAGATCCATAGTCGGAACAGTTGGATAATCGTGGGTCCACTTGGTCCAGGTTGTTCCTTTATCAATACTGACATACAAACCGTATTCAGTGCCCAGAAATACTAAATTGGGTTCAACAGGATCTTGAACAACACTCAGGCAATAGCCCCATACCTTGTCATTATTCGCTAATCGCTCCCATGATTTACCAAAATTCTCGGTGTGATACATGTATGAATCGAAGTCATTCTGACGGTAATTGTTGACGACCACAAATGCTTCACCTACATTGTGATCAGATGCATGTATGACTGGGATCCAGGCTCTATCTGGCAGGTCTTTGATCTTTTCAATGGTATTGGTCCAGGTCGTACCACCGTCCTGAGTTAGCTGGATATTCCCATCGTCTGTGCCTACCCATATGACCTGATTATCCAATGGGCTGGGTGAAATTGCAATTATAGTGCAGTAGTTTTCAGCTCCGGTAATGTCATAGGTGAGTCCCCCGGTCTTTTTCGATAATTCAATGCGTTCTTCATTATTGGTCGTCAGATCTGGTGATATGATTTCCCAACTATCGCCACGATCGGTTGATTTGTGAACGTATTGACTGCCGTAATAAATAGTGGTTTTCTCAATTGGGTCATGGGCAATGGCTGCATTCCAGTGAAAACGCAATTCTTCACCATCAGGATGCAAAGGTTTGACAGATGAAGTTTGCCCGGTTAATCGATCAAATCTACCCACATTACCTCCTTGTGACATGGCATAACCGTAGCGGTTATCTGAGCTGTCAGGAACCACGTCGAAGCCATCACCACCCATCACTGTGATCCAGTCATAATACTGGATGCCACCACGTGAGAAGTTATATCCCGGACCGTACCATGATCCGTTATCTTGTAAGCCGCCATAGACATTATATGGCCACTCCGTATCGAAATTCACATGATAAAACTGGCCCAGAGGCAGGTTGGTAACAAATCGCCAGCTGGATCCGCCATCGGTGGTAATAGCCAAACCCCCATCGTTGCCGTCGATCATGAATTTTGAATTATCGGGATGAATGTACCAGGCATGATGATCTGGATGGATACCACCTGACATAAAACGTTCAAAATGCTTACCCCCATCATCACTTTTATTAACACCTGAATACAGTGAATAGATGCGGTCTTCATCGTTGGGATCAACGAAAATATCCCAGTAATAAAAAGGTCGGTTTCCGATATTTTCTTCTGCACCTTTTCTCCAGCTGAGGCCGCCATCTTTTGAATAATAAAATGCATTCTTCTTACTTTCAACCAGGGCATATACACGCTTTGAATCAGAAGCTGCTAATGCCAGGCCAATTCGACCCAGGTCACCTTTGGGCAATCCCTCCTTGTCGGTGACTTTTTTCCAGGTTTGTCCGCCATCCCAGGTGATGTGAATGCCTGAGCCCTTGCCACCTGAGTTCAGGTACCAGGGCCAGCGCTGGTGTTGCCACATGCCCGCAATCAGTTTATTTGGGTTATTTGGGTCCATCACCAGATCGCCACATCCGGTTGAATCGTTTACGTAAAGCACTTGCTCCCAGCTGTCGCCACCATTTGTGGTTTTGTATACCCCCCGCTCAGGATGAGGTCCCCAGGGTGAGCCAATGGCCGCCGCATAAACAATATTCGGGTTGGTCGGATCAATGATTACCCGGTGAAGGTTCCGCGTCTTCTCTAATCCTTTCAGCTCCCAGGTTTTACCGCCATCGATACTCTTGTAGATTCCATATCCACAGTTGAGTGAGTTTCTGGGGTTTCCTTCTCCTGTTCCAGCCCAAATGATATCAGGATTGGCCTGGTAAATGCACAAGCTACCAATATTGGCTACAGCCTGGTCATCAAAAATGGGTTCCCATTCCAGTCCGCCGGTCTCTGACTTCCAGATTCCACCAGAGGCAGCTCCAATGTATATGGTATTCGGATTGTCGGCAACAACATCTATCGCTGTTACACGTCCCGACATGCCCGATGGTCCGATACTCCTGACCGACATGCCCGAGAATTTGCTCATGTCAATTTGCTGACCATTTAGGGGCAACATCATCAACAGTGCAAAAAGCACAAAGGTTAAAGGTCTTACTATTCTCATATGTATATAGGTTAATAAAAATCAGCAATTCGGGCCAGAGAATCACTGGCCTTGTAATCAAAAATACTCAATATCAGATCGATCGCAATAACTCTGCCGCCTAAAAGAGTTAAAAATTCTTAAATCAAATTCTGGGCAGTGGTACTTATCAGCTTCCACGCAGCTTCAATGTGGTTTTGTTCAACCTGGGTTTGGCCAATCACCATCCGAAGGGTATACTGCTTGTCAACGCGGGTATGCGTTAGGAATATTTTACCACTTGCGTTCAATTGTCTTTCCAATTCTTCATTCAAATCATCGATATCCTGAGCTGAGTTATTCCCTGCCGGATGGAATTTGAAACATACGACGTTCAACTGCCTTCGAGCCATGAGTTGGAAATCTGGATGGGCTTCAATCCAATCCTCAAATAGTTTGGCTAATTCAATGTGGCGCCTGATTTTATGCTGTAAACCCTTTACGCCGAAACTCCTAATCACAAACCACAGTTTCAGGGCTCTGAAACGACGGCCCATGGGTATGCCCCAGTCTCGGTAGTCATTCACCTGGCCTGTTGTGTCGGTTTTGAGGTATTCTGGCAGAATCTCAAATGTTTTTACCAAGGCTTCCTGATTTTTAACAAAATAGGCGGTGCAGTCAAAGTGGGTGAACATCCACTTGTGCGGGTTGAAAACAAATGAATCAACCCCATCGATCCCCTCAATCATCCACCGGTATTCTTCTAATAAAAGAACGGTACCGGCATAGGCGGCATCGACATGAAGCCAAATCTTATGCTTTTGACAAACTTGAGCGATAGGCCCCAGTGGATCGATGGCCGTTGTTCCTGTAGTACCCAGGGCAGCGATGACAGCGATCGGTTGTAAACCCTGTTTAAGATCGCTGATGATAGCCGTTTCGAGCGCTTCTGGCCGCATGGCCAAATCTTGATCAACGCCTATTTTGACCAGGCTATTTCTACCAAAACCGGCAATCTTAACCGCCTTCTCAATAGAAGAATGGGTTTCAGTCGAACAGTAAATTCTGAATTGGTCTTCGGTTGTGAATCCTTCCCGATTGATTCTGTAATCGGTTTTTACTTCCCTGGCTGTTAAGAGGGCTGTGAGTGTTGCTGTTGATGCCCCATCCTGAATAACGCCAGCCCAATCACTGGGTAAACCAGTCATCTGCTTGAGCCAGTTCATCATCTGTTCTTCAAGCTCAGCTGCAGCAGGTGAGGTGTCCCAGATCATGCATTGAGCTGCCAGTGTAGCCGTTAGCATTTCACCCAAAAGGCTCGGAAATGATGCATTAGCCGGAAAATAGGCAAAGTAATTGGGGCTTTGCCAATGGGTCATACCAGGGATAATCAACTGCTCAAAATCTTTCAATATCGACTGCATTGATTCACTATCGGGCGGAGGGGTATCCGGTAGGGAAGCCAAAACTTCTTTGGGCTCAACAGCTGACTTTACCGGATAGGATTCAATGTTGCGGTAATAATCTACCATCCAATCAACCACTTGATGGGCGTATTTTTGAAATTCGTCGAGATTTAGCATAGAGTCTGTGGTTTTATGCGCTAAATTTAGACATTCAAATAGGATAAGCAATGGGGAAAAACAGTCGACAAGCGGTGCAACAATCGATTATTGACCAGGGGATCGTACCTGTATTTAATCACGACAACCTGGCAACCGCCCTTCGGGTAGTGAAAGCTTGTTATAAAGGAGGAATGCGGGTTTTTGAATGGACAAACAGGGGCCACCGGGCTGTTGAATTATTTCCGAAACTTATAAAAACGATCAGGCAGGATTGTCCTGACCTTCACCTAGGTGTCGGTTCAATAGTTGATGACAAAACCGCCGTTCGGTATATTGGTTTTGGGGCAGATTTCCTGGTGAGTCCGATTTTAGATCCCGACCTGTCTGCAATAGCTCGTGAACATAAAATGCTGTGGATCCCTGGCTGCGGAACAGCCACTGAGATCCATCAGGCCCAAAAATGGGGTGCCGGTTTGGTCAAAGTATTTCC
The DNA here is from genome assembly GCA_964444375.1 of uncultured Porphyromonadaceae bacterium. Classification (GTDB taxonomy): domain Bacteria; phylum Bacteroidota; class Bacteroidia; order Bacteroidales; family UBA12481; genus JABHCC01. The sequence continues at coordinate 4,194 of CAYUGX010000005.1, forward strand.
CGGTGATGTATTGGGGCCTGGATTTGTCAAGTCGGTACTGGCCCCGATGCCCTGGTCAATGATTATGCCTACCGCAGGAGTGACGACCGATCGTGACAACCTTTCATCCTGGTTTGCTGCCGGAGTAAAATGTGTAGGAATAGGATCAAAACTACTAACTCCCCAACTTATTAAAGAAGGAGCTGAGTTGAAGCTACAAAAGCAGATTGAAGCCCTTTTGGGATTGGTGAGAGAAATCAGAGAAGACTAACGAATAACCAAGGGCAGTTGAATTGGACCATGGGCACTTTGGATGATGACCTGGTATAACCCAGCGGCCAATCCATAGGCAGTAAGGTCAAGATTGAATTGATGGTGACCGGCATGCCAATCTTGTTCTTTTTTAATCGAGATGAGTTGACCTTTCTGATCTATCAAATAAATACTCAGTCGACTGCTTTGCTCAAGGCTGAATTCAATAGATACCTGGTCTGCAGCAGGATTAGGGTATAGGCTGACATTCAATTTCTCATGCCTGATACTCGGGGACAGACCGGTTGAGGTGTACTGAAAATCCCAGATTACTTTGTTCAGGTGAACACGGCTGTGAGACGACTTACGAATATACTGTGTTGTATCTAAAATGAAGGCGACCACTTTATTGTCTCCGGGTACGAGCCTATTGGCGTCAACATAAATTGAATCGATATTACCTGCAATGGAATCTGAGTTGAGAGTCCAGCGGATGCTCAAGGTATTGGGTTGTGGTTCAAGTAATGAAACGGAGAAAAGCATGGATGAACCGGCGAATGTGAAATCACCTTCAGCCGGTGAGTAAGACTTAATTGGGTTGCTCAGGTCGAGTATGGTAGAGGCGATGGCTTCTTGGCACACCGGACAAAACTCACGGTTCAAGTAGCGCATTTCACAATTCTGATGGGGGCGTTTCCAGTCTGGGCTTTCGCTGTGGGAGTAGATTCCCGTTGACCGGAAATTCATCCATCTAGACCAACGGACTTTGTCTGGATCTGTCTCCTGGGTCATGTTGATGTTCTCTCGGGCATAATTGGCTCCGGCCCAGTATTCATCAGATAATCCAGCGAATGAGTGCCCGATTTCATGAATGCAAATCTCGGGACCATTGCTGTGGGTTGTGGAGGTGGCCATCCAACCCCCAGACCCGCCATATCGACTTTCATTTACGATTACCACAACCTGATCATACTGCGGAAAATTGTCTCGCAGTACAGATTGTACACGCGATGACCGGTGTGGCACCACCAGACGCCAGATACCAGCGGTATTGAAACTGCTGCCAAAGTAGTTGTTGATCAGGCTGTCAGGGTCATTGGCTGCCCCACTTTCGGCCGAGGGAACTTTGATGGCAAAACAATTGAAGTAGGTTCGATACGACGGATAGGGATCTTTGGCAAATAAGGCATTCATCATCCAATCGACATCGTCGAGGAATTTATCCAATTCATGTTCCTGGTATCCATCCGGTAGGAAAACAACATTGATTCGATCATCAACAGGACCTGTCATAGAAACTGTATCTACATCAAATCGTTGGGCCAGAGTGACCTGGCTAACTACAAGAAAGCTGAGTAGAAATAGGATTTGTCTAGTCATTTGATTGGGATGATTTGGTTGAAATTTAGACTGTCGGCTTCGATTGATACCAATCGAATAAAGGCAATGTTTGGATGATGATTATAACGCAAAGTGAAGCGTGCTGAATCGAGGGCTGTGGTTATTTGATTCAGCCGACCGTCGTCAGCGTATTCATAGTTTCTGATCAGGGGATGTCGTTCGATTTGTCTTTTAATGATTTGTTGATCACCATTTAACAGCATAACCTCCATGGGAAAGAGCACAGCCTTAGAACCTGCTCCAATTTCTTTGATTCTCCCGGGAGTAATTGTGCTCCCAAGATCAAGAAAATTAATCTCCTGGTTTTGATACAAGGCCTTGAATTCATGGAACACAATTCCTTGTTCACCATTTGTCTTTTCTGCTGAACTATCCGTAGCCTGTTTGAAGGAAGCGCAGGCTTGCCAGGCCAGGATCATACAGATGAGTATGGGGAAGACTATTTTCATTCCATCGCAAATCTAAGAGATTTACTTCAATCAATTATCCTATTTTTGGCTTCTATAAACTGTTTTGCAAGCATGTTTATCCATATTGATACAGAAATACTGGTCATTTTGTTGCTGTCAGCTTTGATGACGGGCATGACTAAAACCGGCATAAACGGTCTGGGATTGGTGTCGGTGCCTTTAATGGCCTTGGCATTTGGTGCACGGGAATCAACGGGTATTCTATTACCAATCTTGATTATAGCGGATATATATGCGGTTATCTACTACCATCGATCGGCAGAATGGAAGCTCATTCTCAAAATCTTGCCGGCCGCTTTGGTGGGCATTGGAGTAGGTATTGTAACGGGTCAGCTCATCTCTGCTGCTAGTTTCCGCCTTCTTCTTTCTGTGGTCGTATTGAGTATGATTGCAATTATGATTATCCGGGATATTCGAAAATCGAAAGAGCATGTACCCAATACCTGGTGGTTTGCCATAGTAATGGGATTGGTCGGCGGATTTGCGACAATGATAGGGAATGCAGCAGGTCCTGTATTTGCGGTCTATCTCTTATCGATGCGATTGACAAAAAATGCATTTATTGGTACGGGTGCCTGGTTTTTCTTCATTGTTAATGTGTTTAAAGTACCCTTCCATATATTCGTTTGGGAAACCATCACCTGGCAAACCTTTCAGTATGATCTGATAGCACTGCCGGTCATTGTATTGGGAGGTTTTCTGGGTGTTAAGTTGGTTAAGCTCTTTCCTGAAAAAGTATATCGTTGGTTTGTGATAGTCACTACTTGTTTGAGTGCAACTCTCCTATTGATTTAACAGATTTTTTTTCTTTTCTTGTTTTCCTAATTCAAAAACCTACTAAATATGAAAAGGATAGTTAAGTCTATGACCCTTGCAATGGCTCTGATCTTTGTCGGGACAACTCTTTTTGCACAAAGTGTAACCGGTGTTTGGAAAACCATTGACGACGAAACCAACAAGCAAAAGTCACACGTCGAAGTGTACATGAAAGGTGGCAAGTTGTACGGAAAAGTATTGAAAACCTTTGATGACGACGGCGTGACACCAACCGATAAACTCTGCGAAGATTGCAAAGGTGATCTATACAATAAGCGCGTTATTGGCATGCAAATCATCAATGGCTTGAAACGAGATGGCAAAGTTTGGAAAGGTAAAAAAGGAATTCTCGATCCGGGCAATGGCAAATTTTACACGGTCAAGATTTGGCTCAAAGACAAGAATACGCTTACCGTAAGGGGTTCAATTGGACCCATCGGGCGTAAGCAGACCTGGCACAGACTCTAATAGGTATTGGGCTTGTGCCGCCCCGGATCAAGTCCGGGGCAGGCTCCAGCCTCAAGCCTTAGATTTTATCTGAATCGAAATCTTCTATTTCCCTGATTAATGGCATTGGCGTCAAGGGCCCACATGCCTCTACCGTGTGTGGCGACCACGATGATATTATCGCGTGGATGAATAATGAGGTCGTGCACGTAAGTTGAAGGCAGATCACCTAACACCTGCCAGTTTTCTCCACCATCTTTCGTGACAAATACCGCATTATCAGTACCTGCATACAGGATGTTTCTATTTCTTGGGTCCTCCCGGATGACGTTTACAGTTCCAGCTGGAATATTACCAGAGATGTCTTTCCAGGTTTTGCCATAATCTTCAGATTTCCATATATATACGCCGAAATCATCGTCGCGTTTACCGTTTTGTGAGACATAAACTGTGCTCAGATTGTGTCTTGAAGCAACAACGCGGCTCATCCAGCGGTGGGGAACCAGGCCCTTGGTAATTTCAGTCCAGTGATTGCCCCCATCTTTAGTCATATGCAGACGTCCGTCGTCGGTACCTGCGTAGAGTATGCCATATTTGATCGGTGATTCTGACAGACAGAATAGGGTTTGATACGAGATGTCTCCCATTTTCTTCGGATCGTTATACGTGAGATCGGGTGAGATACGTTCCCAGGTGTTCCCCTGGTCCATTGATCTGAAAACATACTGCATTCCGTGGTAGAGGATATCGGGATTGTGCTCTGAGAGGATGAAAGGAGCTACCCACTGACCACGCAACCTGGGTTCATTTTCGAACTGTACCGGTAGAATTGATTTACGCTCACCAGTTGCCAGGTTGGTACGGCTAATGGAGCCATAGAATCCGGCTGAGAATACAATGTTGGGATCTCTTGGATCAATTGCATGACTGCAACCTTCGCCACCAGGAGCTCTTTCAAAGTCTTGAGCAGGAATTTGATCACGACCCCTTAACAGATCAACGATCCCTCTGCGGCTGCCATGGTCCTGCACCGATCCGTACACACGGAATGGTGTGTCCATATCATACCATAGGTTAAAGAACTGAACTACAGGTAAGTTGTGTGTAAATTGAGCCCAGTTTTCCCCCTTGTCGTATGAAATAACAATGCCGCCATCGTTGACGTTTACCAGGTAGTTGGAGTTTTTCGGATCTATCCAGAGTCCGTGATGGTCACCATGCATCCCACTTAAACGTCTGAAAGTCTTCCCTCCATCTTCAGAGATGTTCAATCCAAGCCCCATGGTATAAATGGTATTCTCGTCATTGGGATCCACGCGCATCTGGGCAAACACCCATCCGTAGGTGGCTGAATGTCTTTCCATATAGGGCTTCATGGCATCTGTCAAGCCGCTCACTTGTTTCCAGGTTTTGCCTCTGTCGTTAGAGCGATAAACCGTTGCGCCTTTAATTATCCCCCCCTTTGGACGTCCGTAAGAGTCGGTTTCTCCGCTGTCATTTAAATATCGTGAAATCTCATAATTGTCAACGAAAGCATACACTACTTTTGGATTTGAACGTGCGATGTCAATCCCTATGCGACCCCGGTGTTCAGGTTTTGGTAGTCCATTGTTTATGGGGGTCCAGCTTTTTCCGCCGTTGGTTGTTTTCCAGATACCGCTTCCGCTATGGTCAGGCCAAGTTCGTGGATCACTCCATTTATCCCGGGTTCGTTGCCAGGTTGAAGCATACAGGGTATTGGGATCTTTCGGGTCCATGACCAGATCATTTCCGGCAGTTTCTTCATCCACATAAAGAACCTTTGCCCATGTCGTACCACCATCGGTGGTTTTGAAGATTCCCCGGTCAGGATTTTGTGTCCATTCAGTACCACCAGCGGCCACGTAAACTATATCTGTGTTTTTTGGATTGATGACAATGCGTGCGATGGTGTTGGTGTTTTCAAGTCCCATATGTTTCCAGGTCTTGCCACCGTCAAGCGATTTGTACATCCCACAACCTGCATGAGATGATCTGAAGATATTGGCTTCTCCTGTTCCCACCCAGATAACATCAGGGTTTTTCGGATCTATTGCCAGGTCGCCGATCGATGTAGTCACTTCATTTTCAAAAATTGGCTCCCAGGTCACACCTTCGTTAACAGTTTTCCAAACACCACCCGAGGCGGTTGCTACGTACATGGTGTAGTTTTCACCGTGTGGTTGTACTACTTCAACATCGGTGCAACGACCACTGGTTTTGGTTGGGCCAATGTGTTGCCAATGCAGTTCTTTAAATTCTGACTTGGCTTTCATAGCCTGATGCTTGTCCCATAGCTGCAGGCGAGTTTTGCCATCGAGTACTTGTTCAGGCTGACACAGACCGGCTGTGTTAACTAAGAACAGTCCCATGATGACCAAACAAACAAGTCTTAACATGTTGTTTTTCATGATCGGAAAATTTGGTTTTGGTTATCTGAATCTACGATTTGTATTTCCTCCGTTTACGGTATTCAGGTCAAGGGCAAACATCCCCCGACCATGAGTTGCAATAATCATCATATTGTCTCTCGGGTGAATCACCAGGTCATGCACGTAGGTAGATGGTAAATCGCCAAGTACGGTCCAGGTCTCACCCTGATCTTTTGATATGTATACACCAATATCAGTTCCCACATATAAGATATTCGGGTTTTTAGTATCCTCCCGGATGACATTGACCGGGCCCAAAGGAATATTGCCAGAGATATCTGTCCAATTTTCTCCATAATCTTCAGATTTCCAGATGTATACTTGGAAGTCGTCGTCTCGTTTTCCGTTTTGGGTCATGTAGACAGTACTCAAGTCATATTGCGAGGCCACTACCCGTGATATCCATTTGTTCTTGGGTAATCCTGATAAGATTTCGGTCCATTCTCCACCGCTATTTTTCGTCACATGCAGGCGACCATCATCGGTTCCGGCATAGAGCAGACCGGCCTTGACAGGTGATTCTGATAGTGCGAACAGGGTTTGGTAACTGATATCACCAATCTTGTTGATGTCATTGTAGGTAAGGTCTGGCGAGATCTGTTCCCAGGTACTTCCCTGGTCGGTTGATTTAAAGACATACTGCATTCCATGATAAATGATATCTGGGTTATGAGGAGAGAGAATAAAGGGAGCAACCCATTGCCCACGGAGTGGCATCTCGCCCTCATCCATAACCGGTAAAATGTTCTTACTACTCCAGCGGCGTTTATTTAGAACCGATCGAGATAAACTACCATAGAAACCGCATGAATAAACCAGGTTGGGATCTCTGGGATCGATACCATGTGTTGATCCTTCACCACCTGGAGCACTTTTCCATTCAACAGGCTGAATACGGTCGCGACCAAAACTTAGATCCACTTCACCGCTGAATGAGAAATGGTCTTGAACAGATCCATAAATTCTAAAAGGCTCGGCCATGTCGAAGGCCACATTGTAGAACTGAATCACGGGTATGTCAACAAAATGACGCCAGTTTTTACCGGCATCGTAAGTCACGTATACACCACCATCATTGCCACTCAACATGTAGTCGGTATTGTCGGGATCAACCCACAATGCATGGTGATCCATGTGAATGCGGCTTTCCCGCTTAAAAGATTTACCCCCATCTGTTGAGGTATTTAGAAATAAACCCATGGTATAAATCTTGTTCTCATCAACCGGATCAACCCGAATCTGGCTGAATACCCAGCCGTAGGTTCCAGAATGTCCCTCCATAAACCGTTTCATACCCTGAGCTTTTCCGCTAACTAATGTCCATGAGTCTCCGCTATTGGTAGATTTATATACAGATGCTCCTTTAATGACATCTGCTTTCGGACGACCATAGGCATCGGTTTGACCGGCCTTTGCCTTATACGCTACCTCATAGTTATCAAGAAGAATGTATAATACATTTGGGTTTGAAGCGGAGATGTCTATTCCAATTCGTCCCCGTTTATTCGCCTCGGGCAGACCATCATTTATTTGCTTCCAGTTTTTTCCGCCATCTGTGGTTTTCCATATCCCGCTACCGCTGTAGTCTTCATACGTACGTGGATCGTTCCATTTTTCCCTGACTCGTTCCCATGTACAGGCATACAATGTATTTGGATCACTTGGATCCATCACCAAATCATTGGCTCCGGTCATTTCATCCACGTAAAGTACTTTTTCCCAATTTTTCCCACCATCGGTAGTTTTGTAGATGCCTCGCTCGGGATTGGTGGTCCATTCATTACCTGAAGCAGCTACATAGACAATGTTTGTGTTTTCAGGATGAATCACTACCCGGCCAATGGTGTTCGTATTTTCAAGCCCCATGTTTTTCCAACTTTTTCCACCATCAAGGGTTTTATATATACCACATCCGGCCATCGAAGATCTAAAGATATTAGCCTCCCCGGTGCCCACCCAAACTACATCGGGGTTTTTCGGGTCAATGGCCAGGTCGCCAATATCGGTTGTTACCTGTTCATCAAATGTCGATTCCCAGGTCACTCCTTCATTGCTGGTTTTCCATACTCCACCTGAGGCAGTGGCCACCCAAATCGTGTAATTCTTACCTTTTGGTTTCACTGCCTCGACATCGGTTGCTCGTCCTGATAAATTCGTTGGTCCGAGAAACTGCCAGTGCAGATCGTTAAACTCAGATTTCTCGACCATGTTCAGGTGCTTGTCCATGGCTTTCAGTCGTGTTGCCCCTTCGGTGATGGGGTTTTTTTGGGCGAAGCTGTTTGCAGTGAGCAGCAATGCAATGAATAGAAAACTCAGTGGTTTGAGAGTTGTCATGGTTTTCATGGTTGTCGTTGTTGTAATTGTTGGTCGTTTTCATTCAAAAATATGGATCATTTTTGATGATAGCTATGTTATTTAGGCACTTTATGCTGGTCTTCTTTATCAAAGAATTGATCCACCCTATTTCTTCAATTTTAACGAAAGCCGCCCTGTAGTGACTAGTTCTTCATGGCTGACGAAGAATTTCTTTCCTTTCAGGTACTTATGTGTTCGAGGATCTTTATCGGTTTCAATCACCAGTTCACCTACCGGATAATATTCTGGATTGAGCTGGATGGTGATCTTATTGAACTTTGGGGTGGTGATGGCATAGACTGGGTTTCCTGGGGTGATGGGGTAGATGCCCATCATGGCACACATGAGCCATGTAGATAGAGTTCCGGCATCATCATTGCCGGGGAGCCCATCCGGTAGGGTAGAATACCAATTGCGTAAACAGTAATCAACATACTTCTGTGTGCGCCATTCTTCGCCTTTTACGAAGTTGAAGTACCACGGGTAACCTATATCAGGCTCATTGGTCATGTCGAAAAGCGAGTCATTGAAACAGGTTTCAAGAGTATTTACGAAAGCTTTGTTTCCACCCAATAGTTCAATTAGTCCTGGGATGTCGTGCGGTAAAGCAAAGCTGTAATTCCATGAGGTGCCTTCGTGAAAGCCATGACTGGGGGCAAAATTCTCGCCCATCTTCGGATCGAAAGGTTCGAAAAAGGAACCGTCGGGTTTGAGTGGTCTGAGTAATCCAAAGGCAGGATCGAAGTAATTCTTATACCCGAGTGATCGTTGATACAGGGTATCAGCTGCCTGATCTTTTCCAATCGCAAGGGCAAATTGCGATAAAGCATAATCGGCAGCATAATATTCAACTGCCTGAGAAACAGAGTTGTCGTAGTCTCGAAGAAGAGGGATAAAGTGATTCTTCAAATAGAAGTCGTTGTCGTGTCTGATGTGGTTAATTTTTCCCGGAGCAAAAGCATGGTGATGCATCGCCTCCCAGGCCAGGTCAATGTCAAAATCTGTCAGACCACGTAAATAGGTGTCACTAATAACGGCCAGAGCCGGATCGCCTTCCATGACATGAAACTCTTGTCCGGCAAATTCCCACTTGGGCAACGCTCCACTTTCGCGGTACATTTCGAGCATGGTTTTTACCATCCCAAGCTGTTGATCGGGGAAAATCAGGGTCTTCATGGGGTGAAAGTTGCGGTAAGTATCCCAGAGTGAGAACATGGTGTATCGAGAGGCGAGAGGCGAGAGACGAGAGGCGAGAGACGAGAGGCGAGAGGCGAGGTTCGTTGAGTCGGGAAGTTGTGCTTGAATGGTTGCTGTGGATCCACTGCCCATTTTTGGGTATTGGCCGTTGATGTCGTTGAAGATGTTGGGGTGGAGTAGGGTGTGGTAGAATGCCGTATAGAACATCTCTTTGTCTTCTTCGCTTCCACCTTCAACTTGAATGGTGTTCAGGTAGCTACTCCAGGATTGACGGGCTCGTTCTCTGACTTCCATAAACTGAAATCCTTGTTGTTCAGCTTCGAGATTAGCACGGGCGTTTTCGATGGAAACATAAGAAACACCCACCTGCACCATGACCTGTTCTGCCGGACTGGTTGTGAAACTAAAGGCGACCCCGATGTTGTCTCCGGCCAGTTCTTTTTGGTAGCTGCTGTAGATTTTATAGCTGTCATCAGTCGAGCTCCAATTGGTTTTGTCTCCGGCCAGTTTTTGGTGAAATTTCCAGTATCGAACCTGGTCGGGTTGTTTAGAAATTCGAACAACGAAATACACTGGGAAAACGTCTTGCGGATTGTAGCAAAAGGTACCCAGTATTTTAAAACCTTCAATTTCAGTATCTGAAACCTTTCGGACAAAAGCCCCGGTCTCATTGGTGAGTCCTAATCCCAGGTTTACCAAAATGTGCGACTGACCTGGGGGAAAGGTATAACGGCTGATTCCGGATCGAGTTGTCGCCGTCATCTCAGCAGCCACACCGTGCTTTTTCAGAACTGTACGATAGTAACCGGGATACGCTACTTCATCAAAATAGTTTGATCCATATTCTTCGTGATCGACAGTAAGCTCTCCAGTAGTTGGCATGATTAGAAGGCTACCCAAATCGGGGCAACCCACCGAGCTAAAATTCACATGCGAGAAACCTGTGATTACCTTGTTATTGTGCCAGTATGGTGTTGAGCACCATCCTTCGTTCATGTTGTACACGTTGCCCTCAGCCTGCGTGACATTGAAGGGAACAACCGACACCATACCCATCGGACAAACGGCACCTGGGTTGGTGGCCCCATAGTTAATTGTACCAATGAAGGGATTGACGTAATCTACCGGGGATTTGATTGATTGGTGGGTTGTTGGATTTGCGGATTGAGGGGAATGAGTTGAGTTTGATTGTGAATAGAGAGGCTGAAGACTGAAGACTGAAGACTGAAGACTTATGATGACAAAAAGACAAAATAAACGCATTTGATGAAGTGTTTGTTTTGCCTTAAAGATAAGAAATAGCTAAAAGTATATTTCGCTAACTATTTGTCCGAAACTGATCCCTTTTGCGATGAGTATGTCTCTGGTTTCGACTACCATTTCTGAACTGCCACAGAGGTAGTATACTGCCTTTTTTGGCAACTCTTCCAACTCTCGAAGATAATGGGTCAATCGACCATGGTAGGCACCCTCAACGGGCTCTTGTGAGCTGCAACGCACGTAACTGTCTTCGAGTATGGGAGCAAACTCGTTTGCGTAGTAAAACGAATCAGCAAATTTGCCGCCGTGGATGAGTACTTTGTCTGTTTGCATGCCTGAGCGAAACATTGAAGCGAAAGGGGCAATCCCGGTGCCAGCGGCGATCCACCAGGCTGGACCATCGCCACAGATGAATTTACCAAAGGCCTTGGATGAGTACAATGAGTCACCCGGTATGATATTACTGAGTTTGGGGGTAAGTGTACCATCGCCAACGACATTAAAAACCAGCTGAATATTGACGTCATCAACACCACTGGCAATCGAATACAAGCGTGGCTCATCGGCTTTGTCCCAGGCCAGTTTAACCACCTGTCCGGCTTCAAAATCAAAGAATCGTTTGAACTCTAATATATACACATCCCTTGCAATCTCTTCAAGTTTCTCAACAATCACCGGCACCAGTGGAATATGATCGAATTGGGTCATTTTTGAACATGTTTGTAGGGAGTACAATCTCGATGCAAGAAAGTTCCGGCAGGTGAAATCCTACTTATCCTCGTCTGCCAGCTCAAACAATTGGCCCATAAGAAGCTGTCCGTTAATTGAGTCGGTTGCAAAGCGGAGGTCGGGGTTGGCATCCGGTAGTACTTCAAAAATGGATAGCATGAGATCGTATGATGCATGTGGCATTTTCACTGAATCGGTAACCAGGGTGCTATAGAAAGGAACATGTGCGATATCGGCAGCATCTTTTCCGGTGACAGTAAAGACAGCTGTAGAATCCAATATCAGGTAGTCCTCATCGTCAGGGCCCATTCTATAGATTTTAACGAAAATGTCAACAGGATCGGTTTTGTCGGTATCAATGTCGAGTGCCAGTACCTTGGTCTGTGCATAACCATCGCCATCCTGGTCGACAGTGAGTGACCAGGAGGTGTTGTTTTCATTGATTGAATACACGAAATAGTCATCCTGTTCAGATTCAAAGGGGATGGTATTCAGTGCCTGGTCCATATCGGGTTCGTAGATCAGTACAGGGGAGAAATTGTTTCTTTCCCAAACGATGATCCTGAAGTCGTAGGTGCCTTTGCTTAGTGTATCGGGGCTCTGACCGATGGGTACTTCCATTGGGTCATACGCTGTACCGAAGATTTCATAGTATTCTGATCGATAATATCGTGAAAACTCCTCACTGGATCCCGTCATCCGGTAAAACACTTCAGTTCGGACCTCTTTCGATATTGACTGCTGCACATCCACATCGATACTGAGGATGGCATGGCTCGGGTACCCATCATGATCATAGTCATAGGGATAAAACCAACTGACTTCCAAATCGAAGTTGGTGTCATTCACAAGCCTCTCAAAGACAGCTTCTTTAATGCTGGCTGATGCTTCAAGGCGATCCTTATCTACTTCATAAACTTCGACCAGAAAATCATAATTTCCTTTGGCCAGCTGTTTGGCCAGACCAATCATCACACTGATTGATTCTTCTGTACCGCCCACCATTCCAGGGTATTCAGTTGACGTATAGAATATCCAGGTACTTGTGGTGCTCAGCTTGTAATATATTTTAATATCCAGGTCGCGCGTTACCGATTCCATGAGGTACACATCAAATCTCAGTATACGTGTGGTGACATAACCGTCCTGGTCGGCATCCGATCCACCATCGAGCCAGGCCAGGTTACGAATTTCATAGGTGTAATCAATATCGGGTTTCACACAGCCATGCAGGCAAAGGAGACATCCGACAGGCAATAATAGATATATTAAAAACCTCTTCATGGCTAGTTGTAATCAATGATTTGGAAACGGTTTTCAAGTGGCACTTCATCGAGGGGAATCTCTTCAAGGCTTTCAAAGGCAGTGGGTTCAGATCCCTTTAAGTTGAACGAGAAGGTGTATTTATAGCCTATTCCAGCGAATGAAAACTTAATGGTGCATCTGAATTTGCCACTGCTGTTGAGCCGGCCGGTGAAGGAAACAGAGGCTTTGACTCGTGGATCATTCATGGCTTTCAACTCGGGTGTGCCATGGAGCTCCATCCAGGGCTGGCCAATACTGATGTCAAGATAAGCCCGGCCATGTACTTCGAAATACCAGTTTCCGGCGGCATCGGCAGCTACTTCGAAATGAGCTGAATAACCCACATCAATTTCCAGGATTTTCAGATCAAAGCTCTCATCTTCATAGGTGTAGGCTTTAAGCCTGAAAGCGCCATCGCTGTGGATATCTCCTTCAAAACCAACATGACCAAAAAATGACATCCGCATGCTGCAATCAAAATAGAGCCGGTCTTTGCTGATTTCGAAGGCAGCTTTACCCAGATTGATGGTCATGATGTTCGGAATCTCAAAATAGGATTCGGCCCTTAAACCGAACATCCAGTCTTCGATGCTGGAACCGATGGTTCCCCAAACCTCAAATTGCATGTGCTGACCGGGTGGCTGGATGAAGTCCCAAACTTTGAGATCCTCACCAATCCCGATCAGGTCAATCATAGGCTGATAGATATTGACATCATCAGAATAGCGTCCGGCGAAGCTGAACCTGAAATTGTCATAACCAAGTATATTCAACGAGACAGCAGCTACACCGAGTTCATAAGATGCCAGATCGTGGATGGCTAGTTCAAAGCCACCTTTGAGTCCGATCATGAAAGGAACCTGGTCGCCATTGAAAAAGCTTCTGCCTGTTTCAGGATCCTGACCGAAAGCAATTACGGCTGTTGCATCCTGAATGGTGATGGGCACTCCGAAATCTTCTAGGTTGATTGATGCTTCGACTAAAATATTCCCATTGTCGAAATTCTCAACATGGCCGAAACTGAGTTCTCCGGGTACCGTAAAGGGGATATATCCCTCAACTGATACTGCGAATCCCCCTTCTTCAACCACACCCAGAAGTGGTATGTCCATCCCTACTGCATGCACATAAAAATAGGGATCGTCGGGATCTAATGCCATTCTGGTTACCGCAAAAGTGCACTGTCCGATAAGGAATTCAGCTTGCTCTCCATAATAGAAATAGAAATAAGTTCTATCGGGATGCACCGGAAAATCAGGCGCCAGTTCAGACCCTTGGGCAAATCCGATTGGGCTGCCATCAACTAAGGGGATCTCCATGTCTTGAATCAAGCCCACTGTGGGCAGGGTAAACTCGGCGTAACCACCGAAGCCTTCAAACTGTGTGGTGTTAGCAACCCCGCACGAGACATTGTATTGTCCCTTACTCACCGGAAGTTCACCATATTCTTCAGTATGTATGCTTTTTTGACCGGGTTCAAGGGTTTTGAGCAGAATGAAATCCCCCTGGCTCAGTCTCACTGGTGCAAGGGTATCTCGATCAGCGAAAATGGTTCCCCTGATTCTCAGGTTGCCTTTGTCGGTATAGGTGACGTTGTCGGCATTGGTTAGAATTTTGAAGCTATCAATCCCATTGCCAAAGTCGAAACAAAGTATGTCTTCTTCGAGCCGGTCTTTTTCAAAGGGATCAGGTGGCTCAACGAACTCATTTTTGATGCATGAGCTCACCAAGAGGGCAACAATGACCATCCGGCAGGTGATAGAAAGAAGTTGCTTTAGCTTACTCATTGTATTCGATATCCTAAGGTTAGTTGAAGTTGATTGGTTCCCGGGAAAAATCTGTATTGTGTCGTTGGAATGTAGTTGTCGAGATCGATCTGCGTTACCGGCTCATCGAAATCGGGTCCGAAAATCACCAATGGTGTGCCGAATAATTGATATTGCAATCCGAAAATGAAATTCCTGATGATGAATTGTCCACCCAGACCGCCGGTATATCCGAATCCTTTGGTGAGTTCCAGTGGGTAATAATCTTCGTGCTCGGGATATTTAACATTGGCCAATTGTGACATCCGGTAGGTGCCCCCCACAAATAAATAGGGCTCAAAGCGATCTTGCATCAAAGTAACCGGCACGTATTTCAGGTAGCTGAAGAAGCTGTGATTTCGCAGGTTGAATGCACCTGAGCTGGATGCGGCCTGCTGGAAATTATAACCGAATCCAATACTCAGCGGTAGCTTTTTGGTTGACAATTCAATCTGACCACCATAAGGAAAGCTCAATCGTTTGAAGTTTTGTTCAACGGGTATGAAATAGGGGCAGCCCACTCCGAAAATACTGAGCTGGAGTCCCATTTTACCGCTGTCAATGTACTCAAATGATAGCAGGCTTAGCTCTTCTCTGTTTAGGGCTGATTCAGTTGCAATGATTTCTTTTGATCGGGGGTCGAGTAATTCAAGTTTGAAATTATAGCGATCCTGGCCAAGGTCGGGATATTCACCAATTTCCCAAGTGGTGATTTTGTCATTCTTGACTTTGCTTGGGGGTGGAAGTTTATAAGGTTGGTAACTCGTTCCTTTTTCGTTGCGGAAATAGAGCCGTGGGATAAACTTCTTCGCAACATCAGTCTTGCTAACTAAAAGATTTAGCTGGGCCTTTTCGAAGTATTCATTGCCGTCAGCATCGATTTCATCGCTCCACCAAATTCGTATGGTTGAATCAGCTCTGGCCACTGCCATGGCCTCAACTTCGGGCAAATCTTCTGCTCGAAGGAAGTCAGTCGTATCGATTTCGGCCAGGAGCAATGAATCAATAATACCTGTGGTGTCGCCACCCTCAAGTAAAATGGAATCAAGGAAGGCATAAGCTCGGTCGATATCATCAGCAGTGATTACTGAATCGGCAAGGTATTGCAGAGCCTCCTTGGTTTCGGGATCGGCCTCAATCTCAACCTCCGGTTCATGGTATATCCCCAGCGTTTGCTCCAGTTCTTTTACTACCCTTTGCTGGTAATCGAGTCGGCTGACCACATCTTCGTCAAGCATCAAGAAGTGCTTCAAGACGAAGCCATCGTGAGGAAACACAACATGAGCCCAGTTTGATTGTTCTGGATGTTCAAGGTCAATAATGATTTTTTGACCCTGTCTGAAGTAACCCAGGGTTTGGGCCCCAAGTGCCTGGGCTTTTTTCACCGCAGTGGAATCGGTTTCCACGAATTTCACCTGGTATTTTCCATCGTTTACCCAGGTTCGTCCAAAATCAAAAGCCGGCAATCCTTCCCAATCGTTGATAATGTCATCATAAGGCGTGCGTTTGGAAGCGATCAGATGCAGCTCATTTAATGTATTGACCGCCCGGATGTATTGTTCATCCATTTCCCGCTCATTCAGTACCATCAACCGATTGACATATCCACGAAGGGGGCTTACCACAAAGAAAAACATGCTATCGATATCGGGTAGGGTATACACTTTTTCATACCGGTGGACAAATCCCAGCGTATCGGCATGTACCGATGGAGCCGTGCGGATTGGAACATTATAAAAGCGCACATAGCGTAAAACCTGTTGAGTGGAGGCAGGATCTTGTTGTTTTTTGATCTGGGCGAACGTCGGCAATGTGAGGCTGAGTAAAATATTGACTAACAGGATCTTGTGGGCCGTTGTTCGCATTTTCATCATCAGGTGGTTGAACACTGGGTGATGGTTTTGGTTTACTATTTACAAGATAGGAATGTTTTTGGGGATGCACAAGTTACATTCTATCTGCGCGTGCGGGTCACCTTCGAAAAACTACGCTAGTTCATGGAGGTTCCCACTTTCGTGGGCCCCGATAAATCGGGATCTACGCTTCGCTTCGATATGACAATGGTAACTTGGCGAACAATTGTTTTTACTTCTTAATACTTATATCTTGCTGAAGACTGAAGACTGAAAACTGAGGACTAAAGAAAAATGTCAAAAGATCCATTATTCGGAAATACATTAGATGAACTGAGAAGCATTGCAGTTGCTCATTCGTTACCGAAATTCGTCGGTAATCAGTTAGCTGATTGGTTGTATAAGAAGCAGGTGACTTCGATTGAGGAGATGAGTAATTTGTCGAAAAATGCTCGTGAACTACTGGATGAGCGCTATGAGGTAGGATTGAAGTTGCCAGCTAAGGTGCAGGAATCGGTTGATGGTACCAAGAAGTATTTGTATGCCACCGATGACATGAAGTTCATCGAATCAGCATACATACCCGATGAGGATCGAGCGACTTTGTGTGTTTCCTCACAGGTTGGATGCAAGATGGGTTGCTTATTTTGCATGACGGGTAAGCAGGGCTTTCAGGGGCAATTGTCGGCTGGTGAGATCGTGAATCAGATCCATTCGTTACCAGAACGAGAGAAGTTGAGCAATGTGGTATATATGGGGATGGGTGAGCCGTTAGATAATCTGGATGCCGTATTAAAAAGTATCCACATACTTACGGCAGATTGGGGCTATGCGTGGAGTCCCCGCCGAATAACTGTTTCAACAATTGGAATTTTGCCAGCTATGAAGGCCTTTATGGAGCAGTCAGAAGCGCATTTGGCCCTTAGTTTGCATTCACCTTTTGAAGAAGAACGAAAAAATCTCATGCCCATTGAGCAGGTTTATCCCCTACCGGATGTAATGGCAGCCATAAAGGCCTTTGACTGGGGACGTCAGCGCCGCATCTCATTTGAGTACATCATGTTTAAAGGGGTCAATGATACCCCTGCCCATGTGAAAGAACTGGCAAAGTTGCTGGGTGGTCTCCGTACCCGGCTCAACCTTATTCGCTTTCATCCAATTCCGGATACTCCATTGGAAGGTACAGAAGAAACAAGATTGCATGAGTTTAAAGAGGAGCTAAATGATAAGGGTGTTTTAACTACGATCAGGGCATCAAGAGGGCAAGATATTTGGGCCGCATGCGGACTACTTTCCACCAAAGAATTGGTTAAGCGACAAGAACGAGACTTTTAAGATAGAACAGTTGTTGGACCACCATGTTGGCGGCTCTTTTACAAATTAAACTAATTCCTAATTAGGCAGTCTAAAGACAAAACCTCAACTAGATTCATCATGCGTCATATTCTAATCGTTTTTTCTCTCGGACTACTCGTGTTGGCCTCATCGTGTACTGGCCGCAAGCAATTAGTAACGTATTGGCATCCTGAATTGGATGCAAATGAACCAAAAATTACCGGGTATGATTTTGAGTCGAAGGTAAAGTGGACTTGCTCGAATGATGAAAAGTACCTGTACTTTGATATCATCAGCAGTGAGCCGCAGGTTCAACAAAGTTTGCTTAGGCGAGGGATCACCGTTTACCTGGATACGTCAGCGCGGAAGCGTGAATTTGTGTTTTTCAGGTACCCCCTCGTGCGCATGGGCAGACAACAGGCAACTGCCCGGCAACGAAGTTCGCGTCAGCAGACAAATCCGTTTGAAGGTGGAATACCGCCCAAATTACTTGAACAGGTCAATCTGAGTGCTGTGTACTGGCAGTCGGGTGAGCTGTGGCGATTAGAAGACCCCATGATGGATTCGTGCCAATTCAAATCAGGAGTTCGCTTGGATGAAGCAGGTGCCCTGCATCTCGATGTGGCTATCCCACTTGTAGAATTGCATCCGATGGGTTTGGAAGGTTTGACCCGTCTGTCTGTTGGATTCTCAGTGCCTGGAGCAATGAGCCAAAACATGTATTCACAACGAAGTGCAAGCAGTCAAATGTCAATAGGAACTGGTGGTGGAGGCCGGGGAGGAGGTCGAGGTGGCCGTGGAGGCGGTGGTGGTCGCGGAGGCATGGGAGCTGGCCAGATGGGTGCGCCCGGTTCTGGCTTCAGCGGTGGAGGGAATATTGTGTTTTGGTATTTGACCTCACTGGCTAAGCGGTAAAGTGAATGTGATGGTTGTTCCTTTATCAACCTGACTGTTCACTTGTATTTTGCCGTTCTGCTTTTCTACGAACTCTTTTACCAAAATAAGGCCCAGGCCTGTGCCTTTTTCATTGTTTGTTCCAGGAGTGGAAGCACTTTTTTCTATTTGAAATAGGTTATCAATTTTATCGCGAGACATTCCAATACCGCTGTCAATAATGGCAATTTCTATTTCTTGTGCATCTAAAAGTTTGCTAATTATCTCAATTTGACCATTTTCGGGAGTGAACTTAATCGAATTAGTCAACAGGTTTCTAAGAATGGTATAAACCATGTTACGGTCAGCAAATACTTTCAGTTTTTTTGAAGCTTGAAAGCTAATCAGAAGTGAGATTTGTTTATTCTGTGCCATTTGATTTACAAGCTCAACAGAGTCATCTATCAATTCTTTAAGCAGAATATCCTCTGGATTATAATCCATTTTTCCTTGTTGACTTCGTGACCAGGTCAACAGGTTATCCATGAGTTCAAAGGTATTGACTGCTGATTTATGGAGTTGCTGAATTAGTATTTTTATATGTTCGATATTTGAAGAATCAATTTCTTCAACAAGCACTTCACTCAAACCCATCATGGCACCTACCGGATTTTTCAGGTCGTGGGCAATGATTGACAAAAACTTTTCTTTTTGATGATTAAGTTCGGTAAGTTCTTCATTTGCAAGGCTTAATTTTTTTCTGTGATTAGCCAATTGAAGAGACCTTAGTTTGGTAAGCCTGAACTGCTTTGAAATAACTCGTTTGGCAAAAGTAATCCCGAATAATCCAAAAATCAGAAATAATACATGCGCGAACGTGAGTACGCTGATTTCGCGTGTGTTTTTAGAGATAATCGGTTGTGCATCAATGCTAACACTAATCCCTCCTCTAACCTGACCTACTTCATAGCCCTGTTTAGAATGGCATGTCATACATGCTTCTTTAACCATGAGTGGAGCCATATATCTGTAATATTTCCCATCCCTAAAATCTGTTTGCTCGAATACTTCAGTTACACCGTCTTCAAATTCTTCAAGAGCAGTAGTTTCCCACAGATCAGCTTTGTTTTTTAATCTAATGGGCTTTAAGGATGTTATATGGTAAAGGATTTCATTATTCTCCTCAGCCAATTCACTGATCTGTCTGGTCATAAATGCAGGATTGATCAGGGTTAAATGGCTGCTGTCAGTCGTATAAATATCCCGATGTGGTACATCCAGGTCGGGATTGGGTTGTGTTTCTTCATCAACATAGACGTAGACACCACCATGGCCAGCGTTCCAGGCCCGGGTCGTCACAATTTCTTTAAAGAAGCTTGAAGCCGTTTCTTTCGCTATTTGTCGGCTAGATTTGATTGTCAATCCGACTAACAAGGTAAAAGAGCAGGCAATAAAAACCACCCATGCTACTTTCAGCAATAGAAAAACCCGCGTATTCATAATGAGTAAGTTACATAAGGATAACGAGAATCGAGCACTAATTTCATGCAAATGCACTTTTTTTTGACGAACAACCTATCTTTGTGTGCACTAAGCGGGAACATGAGCACCATAGCAGCTATTTCTTCTGCTCCGGGACAAGGGGCAATTGCATTGATTAGACTTTCTGGTCCAGAGGCGTTTAGTATTGCCGGATCAGTTTTTAAATCAGATGCTTTTGAAGGTGATTTGCGTACTGCAAAGGCCTGGTCTCTGCATTACGGAAAAATACAAGACGGTGATAGGGTAATCGATGATGTAGTAGTGGGATTGTTCAAGGCTCCAAAATCCTACACCGGAGAAGATTTGGTCGAAATTTCTTGTCATGGATCGGAATATATTCAGCGTGAGATTTTGCAGTTGTTGATTCGGAAAGGTGCGCGAATGGCAGCACCAGGGGAATTTACCCAGCGGGCTTTTTTAAACGGGAAGCTTGATTTAAGTCAAGCAGAAGCAGTGTCAGACCTGATTGCCTCAAGTAGCCAGGCTTCTCATCAATTGGCCATGGATCAGATGCGCGGAGGTTTTTCAGATGAGATTAATGAACTACGCAATCGCTTATTGGAGTTGGTATCATTGGTTGAGTTGGAGTTGGATTTTGCTGAGGAGGATGTTGAGTTTGCTGATCGATCGCAACTGCGTGAGATCATTGAAAGTGTACATCAAAAAGCGAAGTCATTGGCAGATTCTTTTCAGCTCGGTAATGTATTAAAAAATGGGGTTCCGGTAGCCATTGTAGGTGAAACGAATGTAGGCAAATCGACCTTGCTTAATGCTTTGCTAAAAGAAGACAAAGCCATCGTTTCAGAGATTGCAGGCACAACTCGCGATGTCATCGAAGATACCATTCAGGTTGGCGGTGTACTATTCCGCTTCATCGACACAGCCGGCCTTCGACATACTGATGACACGATCGAAACGATAGGCATCGAGCGCACATACCAACAAATGGAGAAGGCAAGGATAGTCATTTTAGTAACAGATCCAACAGCAGTAGAGGAGCAGAGTCTTAGCTGGATCGAAAGGGTTTCAAGTCATTTGAGGGTAGACCAGCAGTTAATACTAGTAGTGAACAAGGGAGACTTGGCCGAACTGGCGAAGAAACGAGCCCTTGCGATACAAAAGGCGAGAGGCGAGAAGCGAGAAGCGGAAGACGAGAGGCGAGAGGCGAAAGGCGAGAGGCGAAGTACGAATGCTCATTCCCTGACTTCCCAGCCTTCCCTGCTTCCATTAACCATCAGTGCCAAACAAAACCAAGGTCTCGACCTACTCGAAGCAGCTCTTCTTGCCAACATTAACACCCAATCGCTCGAAGATCATGATGTGATTGTGACCAATGCCCGTCATTATGATGCCTTGGTCAGGGTGGGGGAGGCGGTGTCTCGGGTTAGAGGTGGTTTAGATACGGGCTTGTCTGGTGATTTTTTGTCTCAGGATATTCGGGAGATTTTGCATTATCTGGGCGAGATCACGGGACAGATAACCACCGATGAAGTCTTGGGGAATATTTTTCGTAATTTCTGTATTGGTAAGTGAATGAGGCTCAAAATCTGCCAGCAGATTTTGCCAGTCGAATTCATCCTCAGGAGAGCAGCGAACTGGGGATCCAGTTGTTTCCATTTGAATCTGCCAGCAGATTTTGCCAGCCGAATTCATCCTCAGGAGCACAGCGAACTGGGGATCCAGCTGGACTAACCATTGATCTGCCTGAAATACTCACCTGTTTTATATTCCCAGGTACTTAATTCCAGTTAATTCTTCAGAGAGGGCCCAAAGTTTTAGGGCATCCTGTTGACTATGTGAAGCTGCATTAGATTCGACCAGTACCGGATAACCCTTCATTTCTTGAAATCCATCAGGACCGTAATATTCAGCTCCCTCGACATTTGAATCAACGGCTGCCCGGATCTGAGGCAGTGCACCTTGGCCTTGACTCTGAGACATCAAATAGAATAGAGGGCCTATAAAACGGAACAGTAGTTTCTTCTCCATATAACGACTCAGATTGGTTCTTGAACCTCCCGGATGGGCGGCAACTGCTATTGTTTTGATCTTTTTGGCTTCAAATCTTCGCTGCAATTCATAGGTAAAAAGCAGATTTGAAAGTTTTGATCGTGCATAGGATTTCATGGGTGTGTAATCCTTTCCATTCTCAAAAAGAGGATTGTTGAAATCCATTTTCCCCCATTTATGAGCCCCGCTGCTTACGTTCACAATTCTTGAACCAGGTGTTTTATTGATCAACTCGAGCAGTTGACCTGTTAACGCGAAATGGCCAAAATGGTTGATCCCATTCTGCGCTTCGAGACCATCTTTAGTTAAGAAATACGGGCTAGTCATAATTCCTGCATTGTTCATCAAAACGTCCATGCGGTCATAATCCTTGTTAATCCCTTCTGCGAAGTTGCTGATTGAAGCGAAATCAGTCAAATCAAGTTGTCGTACATCGATAGGTCCGGTACAACCGTTCTTTTCGATTTCATTCTTGGCTGCTTCTCCTTTTCCCAGATCACGGCATGCCAGGATCACAGTCGCTCCTTTGCCAGCAAAGGCCTTTACAGATTCATATCCTAAACCGCTGTTACCGCCGGTTACAATTATTATCTTGTCTTTTAGATCCGGTAGGTTATTAATTGTCCAATTTTTATTTTTCATTGATGTATTCCGAATATAATATTTCGATTCTTGTTATCTCATGCCACCTTCTCTGTCTGAAAGCAGGTGATCGTGAAACAAACAAGCCAGACAAATAGTTCTAAGTCGTAGGCTCATATTCTGCAACCAATCAC
The DNA here is from genome assembly GCA_964444375.1 of uncultured Porphyromonadaceae bacterium. Lineage (GTDB taxonomy): Bacteria > Bacteroidota > Bacteroidia > Bacteroidales > UBA12481 > JABHCC01. Next base: position 27,049 of record CAYUGX010000005.1, read on the forward strand.
AATCCATAGCCAAAAAGATGACATAAAACCTTAGTTTTATTCCCGCTTTATGAAATAGGAAAGTTAGAACCAATAGATTTAACGAAATGAAATTAATACGAATCCTTGTATTGTCCCTAATTGTCTCACTAACGCTAGGTGGTAAAAGTGGCGTGACCCAAGAGAAATCAGTTGTGAAATTCAGGTTCTCGTTCCATACCGATATTCACCTCGGACTCAACAATCCAGAAGGTTTTACGGGTGCAGCTAAGGCATTTAGAGATGCTCATTACAAGGGAGCTGAGTTTATTTTAACAGGTGGAGATAATGTTGATATCGATATACTGGGTAAGGATTCTGAAACGGCCTATTTGCTCTACCAGAAATATGCACAGCTAATTAACGACTGCCAGATAAAGGTATATCCAACCATTGGGAATCATGATCGTTTTTGGGGATGCGAAAAAGATGATCCATTGTTCAACGAAGGATTGTTTGAAAAGTACCTAGAAACCAAAAGCTATTATTCATTTAATCGCCAGGGCTGGCATTTCATTGTGCTAAATACAAGCAATTCGGTGGTCGACGAAAAACAGTTGAGATGGTTGGTCAATGACCTAAGCAAGACTGATGACAGCACACCCATCGTAGTTTCAGTTCATGTTCCCTTTCTTTCGGTATACTACCCTACGCTGGAAGGCAGATACACCAATGCGGATACCTTTTCAAATTTCAAGCAAGTTTGGGATTTGTTCGAGGGCAAAAACCTGAAACTTGTTTTACAAGGACACATGCATTTGTACGAAGAAATCAAAGTTAAAGATGTTCAATTTATTACTGCCGGAGCGGTATCAGGATCCTGGTGGGGTGGCCCTTACCATGGAACTCAGGAGGGCTACCTCCTGGTATCGATTGATGAAAACGATCATTTCTCCTGGGAATATGTCGATTTTGGCTGGGAGGTTGGAGAAGACAAAGAATAAAGAAAGAATAATTAGAAAGACAATTCTTCGAAAGAACATACACAGTTTTCCATATCAAATTCAACGGTTTTTTGTACATTGTAGGACCTTTAATACCTTGACCTTACAACCATGAAAAAGAAATATTCGTTTATCAATGCGCTATTGCTGTGCGTCGTAATCAGCTCATGCACAAGTACAAGTAATAATAATGATGAATGGGTATTAACTTCAGATACTACTTATCGTTGGGAAGCGTACGAGTGGAAGTTATCCGGTTGTATGGATTACGAATACAACCGGGATGGTGATCTGATTTACGAGAAACGGAAATATTTGAGCCCAGAAGGTTGGGAATCAGGTTCCTTTAGCAGTATGTATTACGATAACAAGGGACTTAGAACCAGTTCAACATCCAAGTGGGGAAACAATCCCTCTGATAGCACTACTTACACCTATAACGAAAAAGATTTATTGGTTTTACAAACTCAATATTCTTTCTATTGGCCTGACTCAACCATGCGCATTTCAAATAAGGATTCATCAATGTATAACGATGATGGTCTATTAGTTAAACGTATATCTCAAAGGTTATCCCATGGACCCAAAGGGATTACCACAACAACTTTCTTCTACGACTCGGTTGGTTCTTTGATTAAAGAAACAGTTGACTACAGCCAGCAAATGATGCAATTAGACTCTACCACATGGCTGTCATATTATGATTCAACCGGAAAAGTTAAGGCGAAAGAATACCATGTTTATAAAAAGGATAAAGACGAATCTACACACAGAGAATTATACCAGTATGACAGTTTGACTAACCTTATTAAGAGAAAGTCAATGATCAATTATGGTGATCACTACGTCAACTACATCCTAGATTATTTTGAGTATGACGACAATAACAATCAAATAGTATCTGGATCCCAACGGTGGATCAATGGATTGTGGGTTGATCAATACAAACGAATTAAAGTCTATAAGAGAAAGTAAATACATCAAGCTAATGTTGATTGATGTGTTTCTGAGCTAATTCACTGACTATATGGTAACGTAGAAGGTATGCTTTCAGCCTTTATGCACCTGACGGAGAAGCCCAGATCGGTATTTTCAAGATCACGTGAGATCCCTTTAGAGGCAAAGTGGAATCCCCGGTTAAATGCCAATTCGGTAGAGTCCAGGGTGGATGTCCAAAAATAGGACATATACCTTGGCCTGGCATACTTCCCATTGGGATTTCGATATCCGGCAGGAAGAACATTAAATGCGTATTGATCGGTACCATTGCAGTCATTAGACCATCCCGACAATGCTTTCAATTTGTATCCGACCTCACCTGATTCGTCGAAACCTTTTTTTCGATTATAGGTTTGCATCCTGCAAAAACGTTCTAGAGATCTCCATTGCCAATCGCTGGGGAGGATCCATCCAGGTGGACAGGCTTGCATTGCAGCTTCCCAAGTATAGAGTCGACCGTATTCTCTTCTCCAATAAAACCAGGAACCTTCCTCAGTTTGGTAATTCAAATTCTGAGCCATCCATGTATCTGAGCCGATTTCTACCCAGGTATACTCCTTACCATCCCTGTTATCAACAAATGATCCTGTATTTACCTGAATCACTTTAATTTCGCGCTCAACAAATGATTGATGTCCATGTTGGTCTCTTATCTCCAATCTAATCTTTTGAATTCCCCCGTGGGTAAACTGATGGGCCACAATAGGGACCGATGAAAAATCGGTATCCCATTTCAGGTCACCTTCAAAATCCCATCTAAATAACATAGATTCTGTACTGTCTATTCCTTCCAAAGAAGGAGTGGCATCAAAATGGTAAACGGTCAGCGTATTTCCAATCTCGGGTTCATACATGAAGCTAGGTTCTGGAACTTGGGTAAAATTAGAGCAGCCAAAAAAAAGTATCATGGCCATCCCCACAATGGCAATTTTAAAGTCGTATTTCATCGGTTTTAAGTTGGTTCTTGACGAATTTAGCACATAATTACATACTGGCCAAGGAAACAGCATCTTATCAGACACATGGGCAGAATGGGGACTAAGATCGAAAGAGTAATTGAATTTCAATTTGTGATTTAGGACCATACACAGACCATTAGAGAGTTTGGCTATTTCCAGTAGGCCTATTTAAATTCATTCTAACTGCCTAAAGCCGTAATTTACAGTTCATAAAATATGAATTGTAAAATACACAAATAATGACCTCGCAAACTCTTGAACCAAAATATACGTTGAGTGTAGCTGCAAGACTATCTGAAACAGCAGTCCACTCAATCAGGCAGTACATCGACAAAGGACTGATCCTCCCATTCAAAACTGAGACCAAGAGACATCTGTTTTCTGATGTTGATATTTTACGATTGAAATGCATCCGGGGGATGTTGGATAACCAGGGTTTAAATATTGCTGGTGTGAAAGCCATGTATTCGCTGGTGCCCTGTTGGGTCATCAGACCTTGTAGTGTGGATGATCGAAAAGATTGTGATGCCTTTCATTCTTCTGAAGCTCCTTGCTGGGAAGCATCGGAAAAAGGTCCGGCCTGTAAGAACACCGATTGCCGGGTATGTGATGTATACAGGTTACCTGAAAAGTGTAGCGACATGAAAACGTTGTTAAAAAAAATGATTCAATAAAACTTAAATAATTACCGCTATGAGTGAACTAGTAATGGCAAAAATGACTCTCGATCTTAAAAAACTATTGTGTCCGATTCCAGTTGTGAAATTGAGTAATGCGATCAAGGAAGTTGAAGTTGGAGACATTGTCGAAGCAACTGCAACAGACCCGGGCGTTATGATGGACATACCAGCCTGGTGCAAATCTACCGGACACGAACTTCTTTCTCTTGATGAGGAGAATGACATTTTTACTTTCCGTGTCAAAAAAACGAAGTGATGGAAAATCAGGCACTTCTTCATTTTGTAGAATATGAACTGCAAATAATTGCACTGAGCTGGATGGGCATAATTTACCTGATTAAGGCCATTCAGTTGTCTAGGTTACCCATGCCCTGGGAGAAAGAAACAATGAAAGGAAATGCTTCTCTTGGGGTTCTGCGCTCATACGGATCTATTTTCATGCCTTGGTCGATGGAAAGTAGCAGAAAGCACGGATGGAGGTGGCTGGGTTTTGCTTTGTATCATGTAGGTTGTTTGATTGCAATACTGAATACTTTTACCTATACCTTCGCACCGGGATTTATGACTGAATTCGTCAGAATTCTATTCAGTGTTTTAATTGCTCCCGCCCTTTTAGTTGGATTCATCAAACTTGTAAATCGAGTTAGACAGCCCGAATTACGTCACATCAGCACACCCGACGACTACTTCTCACTTAGCTCACTGCAATTGTTCTTTTTTACAGCAATAATGGCGCTGCTGTTCAATACACCGTTCTGGAGGCTAAGCTATTATATTGTGACAACCCTCTTCCTTTTCTACGTTCCATTTAGCAAAATATCTCATTACGTCTATTTCTTCTTTGCAAGATTCTTAACGGGGAAACGATATGGATGGCGTGGTATAATCCCTCAAAAAATCTAATCCAATGAAAGAACAAGCACGAGCAGAGCTCGAAAAAAGATATAATCGACTGGTGGGAACCTCGGCAACAAACCTGTGCACCCATTGTGGATGGTGCATCGAATCGTGCCATGTATATCAGGCTACGAAGGATCCTGCGCATTCACCAGTCGCTAAGGCTGAGCAGGTCAGAAAGATATTGAAGAAAAAGCACGATTGGCTGAGTAAGTTGTTCCCCTTCTGGACGGGAGCTTCTGAAATAACTGATGAAACATTTGATCAATGGACTGATGCAGCATTCAAACACTGTACGCTCTGCGAACGATGTGTGGTAAACTGTCCAATGGCGGTTGAGACACCTCAGCTTCTGGGAGCGGCCAGGGGAGTACTTACAGCATTGGGCAAAGAGCCTGAGATCCTTGATCAGTTAACAGATGCAGCAATAAGCAGGGAAGAGAATCTTGACCTGATGAGAGGAATCTATAACAAACAAATTGCCAAGCTGGAGAAGCAAGTACAGGATCATTTGCAATTGGAATCAGCAACAATACCGTTGGAGAAAAAGGCCGAAATATTATACGTTCCGCTGTCCGGTGCCCATACCATTGTACCGGCTGCAGTCGTGTTTAATGCAGCCAATGCATCCTGGACGATGAGCATGTTTGAGGCTTCGAATTACGGATTATTTATCGGAGATGTTGGAAGAGCCAAGAAAATTGTTCAGCGCATACTGGATGAAGCCAAAAGGCTAGAGGTCAAAAAAATTGTGGTTACCGAATGTGGGCATGCCTACGGCGTATTGAAATGGGAAGCTCCAAAATGGTTCAAGGGGAAATTTCCATACGAAGTTACAAGCCTTTTGGAGATTATGGATGAATACATTCAGTATGAAAAGCTAACGGTTGATAAGGAGTTGAATCAAACCGCCGTTACCTATCACGATCCCTGTAATATGGGTCGTAAAGGGGGCATTTTCGAGGAACCACGTGATGTATTGAAGGCTACATCAATAGACTACCGTGAAATGACTCCCAACCGAGTTGAAAACTATTGCTGTGGAGGAGGAGCAGGACTGGTGGCCTGTTCAGACTGGTCAGAATCAAGGCTGGAATTTGGGAAGATGAAGGCCGAACAAATCAAGGCAACGGGTGCTAAATCGGTGGTTACAGCCTGCGATAACTGTCTGCATCAAATCCAGGAACTGGGTGAAATGCATGACCTGGGAATTACAGTTAGCAATGTCTCACAATGGGTTATGAAGGCGATTCCTCCGGTCAAGAAGTCTCAGGAAGTGAAAGAAGAAGTAAAAATTGAAGCTATAACAACCTAAAAAAATGAACTATGACTGATGACAAAAAAAAGAGGATGGCCATCATCGCCTCACAAGGGACATTAGACTGGGCCTATCCACCCTTCATTCTTGCATCAACAGCGGCTGCTATGGACTATGAAGTGTCTATATTTTTCACTTTCTACGGATTGACTCTTCTGAAAAAGAAAGTGAAAGCCAAAGTTGCACCCCACACCAATCCGGCTATGCCCATGCGTATGCCGTTCGGGCCAAAAGGATTTCAGAAGTTTAACTGGCCGTTTCCTAATCTGATTATGGGTATTGTGCCAGGTTTTGAGGCTCTTGCAACTGGTTTAATGAAAAAGACCTTTAAAAACAAGAATGTACAATCGGTACCCGAAATGAGACAGCTCTGTCTGGATATGGGAGTTCAACTCGTTGGTTGTCAGATGACCATGGATGTTTTTGGATTCTCAAAAGAAGAGTTCATTGATGGAGTTGACATAGGCGGTGCGGCCACATTTCTCGAATTCGCCTCTAATGCTGATATTCAGCTTTTCGTTTAGACTTATTGTCACAGCCGAATTGGTTTAATTCGTTCCTCAAAAGAAGTCCATCAGTGAGTAGATGGTAATACTGTGGGTATGCCCACTTTTTGGTGGCACAATCGGATTTTTGCATTATTGATATGAGAATAGTTCAAGACGAGCTAAATTTGTAAGCAAAATTGAGCTCGAGTCCTGTAGGTAACTCTTCATGGGATTCATGAGGGAAAATTAAATAGTTACTACAATTCGTATGGAACAACTCATCTATTACTTAGCTGTCATAGGAACAGTCGCATTCGCCATCTCTGGGGCGCTCACGGCGATGCAAAAAAGACTTGATCCCTTCGGCGTTTTTATTATTGCTTTTGCAACAGCTGTCGGCGGAGGTACTGTACGGGATGTGCTGATAGGCAGGCCGGTGTTTTGGCTAGTTGATCCGACCTACATGTATGTTATTATTGCCGGAACCATTATTGCCATACTCTTTCGATCGAAACTGAACTATCTCAGGAGAACCTTGCTTCTGTTTGACACAATCGGATTGGGTTTGTATACCGTTATTGGTGTGGAAGTCGGTCTTGAAGCTGGTCTTCAGCATGTAAGCTGCATTGCACTGGGAACATTGACCGGTGCATTTGGTGGTGTGGTTCGTGACATTCTGGTGAATGAAGTACCGGTTATATTTAAGAAGGAGATTTATGCCACCGTGAGTATTATTGGTGGATCGATCTATATCCTGTTGACCTTACTTCAACTACCCCCAGTAATATTGCAGATTGTTCCAGCCATTCTTATCATCGGCATTCGTTTCTTAATCATCTATTACAAAATTGCACTGCCAACTATCTACAGAGGGAGAAATACAACGTATCATAAATAACGCATCATATTTTACCATGGGCACGAAGAACAACGAAAATGACTGGAAAGACCGTTTAGGGATGGTGTACTCAACCAATCCTGATTACGAGTACGACACAGGTGATACCGAGGAGCAAGAAACACTTCCTCCTCAGCAACAGAATCTTATTGTTAGTCTTGACAAGCGAAACAGAAAGGGTAAAGCAGTTACTTTAGTGAATGGTTTTGTGGGTGCTTTGGATGATCTGAAAGACCTTGGAAAGACACTCAAGAGCAAATGCGGAGTAGGTGGAACGGTAAAGGAAGGCGCCATACTCATCCAGGGTGATTTCCGTGATAAGGTGGTGCAAATCCTATCTCAACAAGGATATAAAGTTAAAAAATCAGGGAATTAACTGTCGTTCGTAAAAAACTTTAGGTTCCATTGCTCAAGATGTTTTCTTTTCGCTAATTTCCATCCAACCTCTTGATTTAGTGTTTGTTTTTTAATTGGCAATATTATGAAAACAGAACAAAAATACTGGCTGCCTAGCGAAGGATGGAAAACTTCAAGTGATAACAATTTATCAGATTCAGCAAATCTAGTGTTGGTGTTTGGGAGTAGAGAAGAGTTAGAATCCCCTGAACGCTTTCATGAGATAAGGGCTTTTTACCCCAATTCGGATATTGTAGTTAGCTCAACAGCGGGAGAAATATTCGATGTTCAGGTTCGTGATGGCACAATCGTTTTGACGGCGATTTGTTTCGAGCACTCCGAATTGAAATTTGTCAAAGTTGATTTTGATGCAGACAAAGATTCGTTCAAAGTAGGAGAAAGTCTATCACAGCAGTTGTTGGGTAAGCATCTCAAGCACATTTTTGTCATTTCTGACGGTCATATGGTTAATGGGAGTCAATTGGTAGAAGGGTTGAACTCAGTATTGCCAAGTACTATTAGTGTTACCGGTGGACTTGCAGGCGACGGAAGTAGTTTCCAGAAAACACTGGTGGGATTCAACGAAATACCTCGAACCGGCCAGGTTATTGCTGTTGGTTTTTATGGAGAAAGATTGAAAATATGCTTCGGATCTAAAGGAGGATGGGATGCTTTCGGACCTCGGCGACTGGTAACAAAGTCTGATGGAAATGTATTGTATGAAATTGACGGAAAATCAGCATTAAGTTTATACAAAAAATACTTAGGTGATCAAGCCACTGGTCTTCCCGGAACCGGATTGTTATTCCCTTTGAGCATTGAGATGAAGGAAGGTACTGAATCAATTGTGCGTACCATTTTAGCCATTGATGAAGAGCAACAAAGTATGACTTTTGCTGGAGATATTCCAGCCGGGTCACGGGCAAGGCTAATGAAGGCAAACTTCGACCGTTTAGTTGAAGGGGCTGAAAATGCAGCGAACCAATGCGCTAGCCAGATGCAAGAGGGATCGACAGAACTTGCTATATTGGTTAGCTGTGTAGGCCGAAAATTGATATTGGGACAACGTATAGAAGAAGAGGTAGAGGTTGTAAGGGAAGTGCTTGGACCAGAGGCAACTATTACAGGGCTATATTCATACGGCGAAATATGTCCTTCGAAGTCTGAAAATTACTGCGATCTGCACAATCAAACAATGACAATAACAACTTTGAGTGAAGTCTAAACCTCGCTTCGACTATGAATAAGTTATTGGTAAGACAACTCCGTAGGTGTTTTGGTGATCTGGATCATCTTCCCGAGGAACTGAGTGAGTTTCTACACATCGTAGACCAAACCTATGATCACCATGATCAAGACAGGTTATTGGTAGACCGTTCATTAGAAATTAGTTCTGAAGAATTAGATGCTGTAAACTCGGAGCTTAGATCAATATTTAAACAGTTTCCGGATATTTATTTTCGACTCGATTCTAATGGTTTGATTCTAGATTATTTATGTGATGATCACAAAAACCTTTTTCTTGCTGAAAACGACTTGATAGGAAAATATATACAAAACATACCAAGTCAGGATATCAGTGTCAGTTTTGAAAAGGCAATACATTCGATCAAAAAAAATCAAACCAAAGAATACTTTGAGTATCCCATGGAGATAAAGAAAAAGACTCATTATTTCGAAGCCAGTCTTATCCCCATTTTTCAAAGTCAGATAATAGTCTTTATTGTAGATATTACCCAGCAAAAAAGCACAGAAAAGAAACTGGAAATTGCTAAAGAGAAAGCCATCCAGGCAGATAAGTTAAAAACCGCTTTTCTCGCCAATATGAGTCACGAGATACGATCTCCTATGAACAGTATTCTGGGCTTTGCTGAATTGTTGGAGGATGGCGAAATCACTCCAGATGAAAGGCTTAAATACACAAGTATTATAAAGACTAGTGGTAATCATTTAATGACACTCATTTCTGATATCATTGATATCTCGAAAATTGAGGCAGGGCAATTGGCTATAAAATCTAACAAATGTATTTTACAGGATTTGATCAATGATGTTTTTGAGCTTTTTCGGGCCCGGGATGAGTACAAGAAGAAACAATCGGTACTTGTTCTTGAGCAATCTGTACCACCCGGCAAGGACGTTGTTACAACAGACTCAATTCGACTAAAGCAAGTGTTGATTAACCTCTTGGGCAATTCACTCAAATTTACAGAAAGGGGAGGCATCGAATTTGGATATGCTCTGATGAACAATAACGGAGACGAATTGATACAGTTTTTTGTAAAGGATACCGGACGCGGAATCTCAAAAAAGGGCAAGAGTTTAGTACTTGAGCGATTCACCCAAGATCCAAGTTACTTAGATACCTTTTCTGAAGGTACCGGTCTGGGATTATCAATTTCTAAAGAGCTTGTTGAGCTCCTTGGAGGCAAAATGTGGTTTAATTCAAAAGAAGGGATTGGATCTCAATTTTATTTCACCATACCCAATCATTAATCATGAATGGTGTTTAGACGACCGGTTTTTTATTTAACGATCTCAATCCTAGAAAAGCAAGGTGGAACAATATAACTCCAACCCCAGAAAAGCTGGGCAGACACCAGGGCCATTTGGTGAAACTTTTTGGCAAGAAGGGGATTTCTAAAACGTTATTGGGTCCCAGGTGGAGCCAGTTTGCTGTTAGCGCCCAATCGACTAAGAAAATAATAACAGCCCAACCAAATAGGGCGCCAATAGAATTCCAGAATATTCTGTAATCGTGCTTGATGTCCCAGACGATTGTAAATATAATCGGCATCAGGAACACAAAATAATGCCTTAAACAGTAGTGAATGAAGGCCCAACTCCAAAGTTCGTTGAATACGAAGCTGGGGTTGACGAAAGCAATAAAACCAGCGCATATCGCCCAATAAGAGAAGAATCTGAACCAGTTCTTCTTTTGTTTCATAATCAGAATGGGCAAGAGAATAGACAAAGAGCCGCAAAGGTGCAATGGAAGTCGCTCATACCAGGGATCAATCAAATAGCTCCACTGCAATACCCAATAAAAGGCTTCAGAAACAAGAAAGGCAATCATGAGCACATTGACCAGACGCTGATTATTAAAAATAGTCCGGGTGAGTTTTTTATTCCAGATGGCCAGGACGAGCAATAGAACCATCCCGAGCACAGTGAACAGGTGAATCAGACCATACATGGGAATAATCTCCTCTGAGTGGTCGGCCACATTAAAAAAATCGTACATAGGTTCGATTTAGGTTAAACAATCGAATAAAATTCTATAGGTTAATAGCAGACCAATATAGAAAATTCCCTACAATATTGATAAAATTTAAACCCACCTCAGAGTTGGTGGGTTTAAAACTGCTAAATAATGTTCTCCTTTGGCTGGGTGAATTATAAGCTACTCACGTGTATCCTCTATTTTTTTGTACCAGTCAATCTTACGGGTTAAAAACATGGTGATTGCCAGGATGATGGCCAAACCAATACTACCCATCAATAAAGCGTAATCTGTAAGTTGTAGAATGACGAACAGAAACCCATAGGTGGCAGCCAGTGTGGCTAAAAGCAAAAAGGAAAGTTTCCTATCTCTGAAAACTGAAAACGAATAGACTGTTACCATTGTTATAATGCCAATTGATGATAGTAAAAAAGCCAGATTGAAGCTGGTATGTTCTGAGATGGCAAGCAGCAGTATGAAAAAAAGGCACAGGGCTAAACCCACCAGGATGTACTGAAAGGGATGAATTCGACCTTTGTTACGAATTTCGACCAAAAAGAAGACCAGGAAGGTAAGTACTATGGTAATAATAGCATATTTGACTGAACGCATCGATTTTTGGTAGTTATCGAGTTGAACCAGCAGATCGACGCCAAAAGCTGAGGCATGAATAGTAGTGATGGGTTCGTCTGCGAACCAGGATTGGGGAAAGTTGCGGTTGAGTTGCAGCACTTGCCAGCTTGCGGTGAACCCGTCCTCATTGACCACTCTGTCATCCGGTAGGAAATTGCCATTAAAACTAGGAGCAGACCAGGAAGATTTGAGATTAACCTGGGTTGTATTACCAAGGGGTGTGAATGACAGGCTTTGACTGCCACGTAATTGCAGACTAAAGTCAAAGGATATGGTTCGATCGATCTGATCTGTTGGGATTGGTAAATCAATGCTGATGCCGGATGGAATAACATAAGGAATTCGTGATCCGGGTTGCACATGATGTTGATGACCATCCCAAGTGAAGACAATTTGGTTCTTAATGCCCCGAAGATCAGCAATGCCAATGGTTATAAAAGCCTGTTCGTACATGACCTCACTTCTGAATAGGGGATCGGGATTATAGGTAAGGGTGAATTGACCCTGAACCTGCAGATCGGATTCATAAACCATCACTTCATATATTCCTCTGCTTAGTTGTTCTGGTTCAACATTACCATTGATATCCAACTGATCGGGTAGGAGATTCCAGTATTTCTTGATGGGCACCGTTGCACCTGATTCATCAAGTTCATAGGTCAAAACCGGGATGGTGAGGATTGGGCCTGTAATCTGTTGTTTATTAGCCCATTTTGAATTGACTTCAGCTGTCGCCTGTTTACTTTGCTGTTCTCGTTCGTGGATAATACCCCGAATCATGAAGGTTGGCGCCAGTAAGAGTACAGTCAGGATGGTGATGATCACCAGTTTTAGTGTCACTGAATGCTTGATCCAGTTATTGACTTTTGCGAATAGATTGTTTTCTGTTATCATAATAATAAATTAAAAGAACTTTGAAATACAAAGTGAATGAGTAAAAAAATTATTGAAGCAACTGTTCGATCGCATGAATGTGTTTTGTAAATGCTTGTTTGCCTGAGGGTGTTGCTGAATACCGGGTATTTGGCTTACGGCCTTTAAACTCCTTAATATAGCTAATGTATTTAGAGGACTCAAGCGATTTGAGATGAGATGCCAGGTTACCATCAGTTACACCCAGCAGGTCTTTGAGCGTGTTGAAATCAACGAAATCATTCACCATTAGGGCAGACATGATACCAAGCCGGGTTTTGTTCTCAAAGGCTTTATTCAGGTCTTTTAGCAGCTCCTTCACGATTTGTTCTTTAGTTGCATAACAATCCCGTAAATAATGTGCAGTCCACCAAACCCGATAACCCAGAATATCAGACTGAGTTGGATGAACAAAGCACTCACCAAGCCGAGTATGATTTGGATGAGTCCCAAGCTCCTGATTTCTTTCAGGGTATATTTGCTTGAATTGACCAGGGCAAGGCCATAGAAAATGAGGCTCATGGGGAGGATTAATCCCAAATAGTTTTTAGCCAGCAAAATCAAACAGAGTATTCCGCCTGCCACCAGCGGAATGGCCAAATTAATAAGCAGCCTTTTGGTCTGCACATCCCAAATACCTTGGCCCTGCTTTTTCGCTTCTCGGGTAGTAAAG
>CAYUGX010000006.1:0-38589 GCA_964444375.1 uncultured Porphyromonadaceae bacterium
ATTTGTCAAGAGTTTAGGTAAAAAGTTTGCCTGGATGGGGGCTTTTGTTGCCTTTGTAACCGCGGCCATTACCTTTTTCTATACGGTTGTTGTAGGGTGGTGTATTTTCTACTTTTTTCACACTCTTACCCATGATTTACCCGATACCACTGAAGTGGCGATGAACACCTGGAATACCTACCAGTCTGGAAATTCAATCTATTTATTTCATTTTCTGGCTATTGCTTTCGCTGGAGTGGCAATATGGAAGGGTGTTGGTCGAATTGAAAAAATAAATAAGATTCTCATTCCGGCTCTGCTTGTGATTGTGGTTTTATCGGTAATTCGTGCTGTCACTTTGCCAGGAGCAGGTGAGGGCATTGCTTATCTGTTCAATCCTGATTTTAGCCAGTTAAAGGAACCGAAGGTATGGTTAGCCGCTCTGACGCAAAATGCTTGGGACACAGGTGCAGGCTGGGGCTTATTCCTGACCTATGCGGCATATATGAAGAAAGAGCACGGGGCTGTTAAAAATGCCTTCACTACAGGTATTGGTAACAATACGGTTTCTTTACTTTCAGGGATCATGATATTCGGTACTGTATTCGCCATTCTGGGAGCAGAAATGAGTATGCAGCGTGCAGAAATTCTTGAGGTGATGAAAACATCAGGACCGGCCAGTACAGGACTTACATTTATCTGGATGCCCCAGCTTTTTGCCCGGATGATGTTTGGTAATCCATTAGCCATTCTATTCTTTTTGGGCTTGACCTTTGCTGGATTTTCTTCGTTGATTGCCCAGATCGAACTCTGTGCTCGGGTCTTTATTGATACTGGGATGAAACGGAAATACGCCGTTCTGTTGGTCGTTGCCCTTATCTATGTTCTGGGCATTCCAGCGGCGATGAACTTGAACTGGTTAAGTAATCAAGACCATGTCTGGGGAATCGGTTTGATGATTTCTGGTGCCCTTATGGCTTTCGTCATTATTAAATCAGGTGCCAAAAAGATCAGGTTGGAGTTGCATCTCGATGAACATGATTGGAAATTACGACCCTGGTGGTCTATTGTGATCAGCTATTTTATACCTTTTGCAGCCATTGCCTTGCTTATCTGGTGGTTCTATCTGGCCGCAACCGTTTTTGCTCCAGGAGAATGGTACAATCCATTCAATTCCTTTAGCATCATGACCTGCCTGGCTCAATGGGCCTTCATGTTGGTGATTTTCGTGTTATTCAATAAAAGAATTGGAAAAGCTCTGGTTCCATAAACAACCAGTACAACCTCACAACCGTCAACTGTCTAACGGGATAACTGGCTAACTTGATGACTGGATAACTAGCTAACTGGCTAAGCAGCTATTCGAGAATCACTACCTGATTCAGTCTCTTCCCCTCTTCTGCAGACTAAGGTCTGCCAGTGCAATGGCGGTGATAGCTTCCACTACAACCGGTACCCGCAAAGCAATGCAGGTGTCATGACGACCACCAATTTTTAGTTCTTCAACTTTTTTGCTTTCCAGGTTGAGGGTGTTTTGACTTTTTGCAGTTGACGAAGTGGGTTTTATCGCTACTCTGAATACTAATTCATTGCCGTTTGATATACCTCCATTTATACCCCCTGCATGATTGGTTTCGGTTGCACCATCCAATGACAGAATATTGTCATTGTGCGTTGAACCTTGCATGCTTGCTGCAGCAAATCCACTACCAAATTCTACTCCTTTAGTGGCTGGTATGGCGAAAACGAGGTGGGCGATTTTTGATTCAATGGAATCAAAAAAAGGTTCACCCAAACCGATAGGCATGGGTGAAGCTGAACACTCCACAATACCACCGATGGAATCGCCATCGGTGATGGCCTGTTCAATGGCCTCTTCAATGTTAGATTGTCCACCAGCTTCAATCAGCCTGGCTGAGATTGTAATATCTTCAAGCATTTTTTTTGCGATCACACCGGCGGTGACCAAACCCAGGGTTAGTCTTCCAGAGAAATGACCGCCTCCGCGGTGATCTTGGAATCCTTTAAATTTCTTTGCAGCTACCCAGTCTGCGTGCCCCGGACGGGGTTGTTTCAACAGGTGATTATAATCTTTTGATTGGGTATTCTCATTAATGAAAAGCACGGTAAAAGGCGCTCCTGTGGTAAACCCATTGTACCATCCACTGATAATTTTGGGAAAGTCTTTTTCAACACGAGGTGTTGTACCTCGGGCTCCGGCCTGACGACGGGCCAAATCCGGCAGGAAATCATTTTCTTCAACTGCAACTCCCGCTGGGCAGCCGTCTATAGTGATACCAACGCCGTAGCCATGTGATTCTCCGAAAATGCTGATTCTGAATTCCGTACCAAAGCTATTCATGAATGTGTCCTCCTATTTTCTGCATATCGTCAAAAAACTCAGGATATGATTTGTTGATGCATTCTGCTCCCTTTATTCGGATGCTATGTTGGCCTGGCAGGGCAATAACCGTTGCAGCCATGGCCATCCGATGGTCATTGTGGGAATCAACCACTTCATTTTTGATTTCACATGGTCCCTGGATCACCAGCTCATCACCGCTAACTCGAATATCCACACCTAAATTACCGAATTCTTTGGTGAGGGCATTGGCCCGGTTACTTTCTTTGTGTATTAAGCGGTGAACTCCCTTGATTCGAGATGTACCCTGGCAGTGGGCTGCCAGTGCCGCTAAGGGTGGAAAGAGATCCGGGCAATGCGTCGCATCGAATTCGAAACCAATGAGTTGATTTTTTTTGCTAGTGATTGTCGATGACTCAATTTCAACATGAGCTCCACAGTATTTCAAAGCTTGCACTATTGCTCGGTCTGCCTGAGGAGACTCTGAATCTAATCCCTGAATGCTCACTTCGCCAGCCAATGCCCCTGCAACAAGCATGAAGGCAGCACCTGACCAGTCTCCTTCAATGGTAAACTCGGTGGGGTGATAATACTGCTTACCGGGAATGGTGAATGTTTTATATTGATCGTGGCTGATCCGAATGCAAAATCGTTCCATGACATCCAATGTCATATCGATGTAGGGTATACTTTTAAGATTATTGACATGGATTACTGAATTTTTTTTTGCCAGGGGAAGCGCAATAAGTAATCCGGTCAGCACTTGTGACGATAAACTTCCATCAATATGGAATTCACCGCCTGCAATGGGTCCGTGTACACGAACTGGCAAGAATCCCTGGTTGGTTTGACAGTCAACCCCAATACCGGTCATGGCCTCTTCGATGAGCGCCATAGGTCTCTTCATTAGTGAACCAGCCCCAGTCAGGGTAATGGCCTCAACGTGCAAAGCCGCAATGGATGCAAACAGTCGTATACCCAATCCGGCCTCCCCAAAGTTCAACACATCACTTGATGGAGCCAGGCCTCCATGCACAATCAGGCGATCTGTAAAATCTTCAAATTCTGCACCCAATTGTCCAATAACCTTCATTGCAGCCTTTGCATCATCGCAGCGGCTGGGATTGCGCAATATGGTAGTACCCTTGGCCAGCAGGGCTGCTGCTAATGCCCGTTGCGCATAGCTTTTTGAGGCCGGTGCATGAACTTGTCCGGCTATTTGGCCAGGATGTACGATTTTAATCATCGGCATTCATGATTCGGGTTTGCTTATTGATTGATTCCTGGTGAATGGCCCTGAAAACCTTCTTAATGAAATCAGCCGACAAGCCTTTTTCTTCTCCTGCTGAAACACTTTTTGCTAAGATACTATCCCAACGACCAGATTGAAGAATAGTTACCCCATTTTCTTTTTTACAACGACCGATTTCTTTGGCTACTTTCATGCGATTTTCAAGAACTCGCATCAGTTCGTCATCGAGGCGATCGATTTCTGAACGAAGTCCTTCTAATTGTTGCAAGAATCCGCTTGTGCCAGGATCCATTCTTCGTAGCACCAATTGATTCATCATCTCCCCCAACTCTTCAGGCGTGATCTGCTGCCGCGCATCTGACCATGCTTTTGCTGGCGTTATATGAGATTCAATCATTAGACCATCGAAGTTCAAGTCAAGAGACCGTTGCGAAACTTCATGAAGCAGCTCTGATTTCCCCGCAATATGTGAGGGATCACAGACCATGGGTAAATCGGGCATCCGCCGTTTCAGTTCAATGGGTATCTGCCAGTTTGGTGCATTCCGGTACTTGGTTTCTGCATAGCTCGAAAATCCCCGATGTATGGCTGCTATCCGTCGAATACCAACCTTTGCCATTCGTTCAATGGCTCCGCACCACAGCTCCACATCTGGATTGATGGGGTTTTTAACCATTACAGGGATGTCAACTCCTTCAAGTGCATCGGCGATTTCTTGCACCGCAAAGGGATTGACAGAAGTTCGTGCTCCAATCCAAAGTACATCAATCCCGTATTTTAATGCTTCGTAAGCATGCTTGGCATTGGCTATCTCGGTAGCGGTTAGCAATCCGGTTTCTTCTTTGACCAGTTTCAACCATTTCAAACCGCTCGTACCAGCTCCTTCAAAAGTGCCAGGTCGTGTGCGTGGCTTCCATATGCCAGCACGGTATATCTGGGTATTTGTTTTCTGAAGGCGTTTCGCCGTTTCAAGTACCTGTTCTTCAGATTCAGCTGAACAAGGGCCCGAGATCAGAAGGGGACGATCAGCGCTTAATCCCCATTCCTGTAGAGGTGAGCATTGTATGTCTTTCATTGGGCTTGAGTTAGTGTTTTTTGAATGATATTGGCTTCAGATATTAGGTCGGTTACCTTATTCTCCTGCTCGGCCGCAATGGCTTCTTTCAATTCTGTCATCTTCTCAATGTAGGTATCCATAACTTCGACCACATTCGACCGGTTTTGGGTGAAGATGGGAACCCACATACTGGCCGCGGAGGCAGCTAGCCTGACCGTACTGTCAAAACCACCACTCGCCAGGTTAAAGATATTTTTTTCGTTTTTTTCTTTTTCCAGAACGGTGAGAGCCAGAGCAAAAGAGGTGAGATGCGAAATGTGTGACACATAAGCAGCATGGTGATCATGCTCTCTTGAGGTCATGAAAACCAAGCGCATATTTAGCGCCATATAGAGATTGGTTATGGCCTCCAGTGCTTTCGGATTTGAATCAGCCATGTCACAAATGATACCTACTTTTTTTGCGAACAGACCATGTATGGCGGCTTCGGGACCTGAGAATTCGGTACCGGCCATGGGGTGGGAGGGGACATAATTACCTCGATTGGTATGATCTTTTACTGCATCGACCAGTTCACCTTTGGTTGATCCCATATCGGTTACAGCCTGATGGGTCACATAGTCAAGTACCAGGGGTAACAGGTCTTTGATCGCATCTACGGGTACAGCCAGCACAATGATATCCGCCTCTTTTATACCTGAATGAAGCGACTTGCTCTCATCTACCAGCCCTTTCTCAAGGGCGAGGTCACGGTGGCGTGGGTTGTTATCAACACCTATGATGCGGTCGGCAAAGCGCTTGGCTTTCAGATCTAAAGCCATGGAACCGCCGATTAGGCCCAGGCCGATTATTGTTACGGTCATTTTATTTCGTTTGTTGATATTATTCGTTGAGGTATATCTGTTGTATTATCTGGAGCCACACGGCCATGTGGCTTTACCTTGTTTCTAGTATTCGTTTTATTGCTGCTTGGATTATACTTTCTGGTTGACACAGGCTTGCTCTTAGATACCTTTCGCCATTCGATCCGAAGATGAAGCCTGGAGTGATGAATACCCGTGCATTTTGCAGGATGTCTTCAGATAGTGCTTTTGCATCTGGTATTTCGTCTGGAATTTTTGCCCATACGAACATGCCCTGTTGATTGGGATTATACCTGCAATCAAGCACATCAAATAGTTGCCAAATTAATTTGCGTCGCTCAATGTAGCGCTTGTTGTTTCTTTCGTACCAACTCGAATCGAGATCCAGTGCTTTGACAGCAGCCAATTGCAAGGGTTTGAACATGCCTGAATCCATATTGCTTTTTACGCGTAGGATGTATTGAATGAACTGTTTAGCACCACTTACTACACCAATCCGCCAACCCGCCATATTGTGCGATTTGCTCAGACTGTTTAACTCAATGGCACAGGTCTGAGCGCCTGGAGTTGCCAGTATACTCTGGGGATGATCGTTCAAGATGAAGCTATATGGGTTGTCATTGACAATGAGGATATTGTGCCGATTCCCAAAATCAATCAGTTCTTCAAAGAAATCCGCATCGGCAGACTGACCAGTAGGCATATTCGGATAATTGACCCACATAAGTTTAACGGCTTCAAGGTTGATTTGACTCAATACAGCCAGATCGGGCTTCCAGTCGCTAGACTCGCTCAGATCATAGCTGATCGGTTTAGCACCGACTAGTCGTGTTACTGATTGGTAGGCCGGGTAACCAGGATCTGGAACTAACACTTCATCACCCGGATTTAAGAAAGCCAGCGAAATGTGCATGATACCTTCTTTCGAGCCTATAAGGGGTAGAATTTCTGTATCCGGGTTGAGTTCAACAGAGTAGTAACGTTGGTACCAACCGGCAAAAGCAGTCTTTAATTCGGAAGTTCCTGAGTAGGGCTGGTAACCATGGTTGCCAGGTTCATTAACTGAATCAGTCAAGCTGCCGAGTACTTTCTCATCCGGTAGGCCATCTGGATTACCTATACCCAGATTTATGACAGGCTCACCGGCCTGATTCATCTCACGGATCGCTCTCAATTTACTTGAGAAATAATACTCCTCAACCTGTTGTATCCGGTTGGCTGGATGTATTTCTGCAGTTTTCATACGATTCTTTTACCGTGTTTATATTCTCCCAGTATTTGAAGTTGTTCAGTGAGCGGACGAATGGCTTCGAAAGACTGCAGATAACGTTCTGCATCATCGAATTGCAAATCAATCAAAAAGTGATACTGAAACTCCTGCCCAAGTATTGGGATGGATTGAATTTTTGTCAGGTTAATTCCATAAAAAGAAAAGATAGATAGCACTTGTGACAATGATCCGGTCGTGTGAGGCAAAGAAAATGACAATGAGGCCTTTTCGGGATTATCTTCTTTGAACAGATGAGTTCCATTGGGTTTGTATAAGGCTAAAAACCGGGTGAAATTCTTTTTATTGGTTTCGATACCATTCGCCAAAATATCAAGATCATACAACTCAGCCGCATGGGTTCCGGCTATTGCCGCAGTACCCAATAATTTATTATCTGCTATTTTCTTGGCACTCAAGGCAGTATCTTCTGATTCAATTAAACGGATGTGCTTAAATCGCTTGAAGAATTTTCGAGTCTGGGCAATGGCCATGTAATGAGAATAGACTTCAGTGATTTGGTCAATTTGTTGTCCGGGCAGAGCCATCAGGTGTTGACTTATTCGCAAGAAAATTTCACCACAAATCTGAAATCCCGACTGATTGAGCAAGGCATAATTGGGTAGGAGAGAGCCAGCGACCGTATTTTCAATAGCCATCATAGCCACATCAGCCTGATGATTTTCAACCTGATCAAACAAGTCATCGAAATTGGCGCAACAAACGAGTTCTAATTCGTTGGTATTGAAGTATTCATGAGCTGCCTGGTCATGGAATGATCCACCGTATCCCTGGATAGCCACCTTAAGGTTAGTTGATTTTTTCATTATCATAAAAAAAATCCCAGTCTTATGTAGACCGGGATTTACCTTTTTTGTTTTATAGTCCTTTTTATCAGATTACAGGCTTCCCGGTCGCGCCTTAAAGTAAAAGCCGAAAAAGAACCAGAAGTAAAAGTATGCTTGTAATCTTATCGTTTTCATCTCAAAAAAAATCCCGCTATTGGCGGGATCTGGTTTTTCATTCTATTGCACATCAGATCCCCTTTATGATTTCATAAAGTAGAAGTAAAAATGATATGCGCTGTTCCAGATCATTGTTTTAGTATCGGCATCAAAAGTAAACATGATATCCGTATAAGCAAACCTTTCATGGATTAATTTTTTGTGAACTTCTGATTTTGAATATTTTCGGGCTGCAATTTATTTACTCATGAAATATCTGCAACGGTCACTGAACGGAAAGCTGTTTGCTAATAGAAAAATAGCTGTGGGTGAAGTGGATACGCTGACTTTTGTCCTCAATCAACAACCTTATTCTGATAGGGTCGATGTTAATGACCTGATTAGTGACTGATTTACTTCCTTTTTAATTTGATCTCTCTGGTTTCGCCATCCTTTGTTACCGTGGCCAGGTTGTCGCATTCTCCATCACCGAAGTTGAGCTCAAGCTTTGATTCGTCGAGAACGCTGAAGCTTATGATACCCTTCCTTATCCAATCACAGCTTCTTGAATTAAGCAATGGTTCTGTAATTTCAGTTTTATAACTCTTGCCCTCACGGTTTACGCCGCTGGTTGTACCAACCATCATAAATTGATCATCCATTAGGCGCTTAGGGGTATCGTATCCCGAAAACATAATTCGTGTTTTGCTGGAATTACGTTCAATTGTTGTTTCACGGTCCAGGTGAATCTTGACTCTTGAATTAACCGTCCAAGTTGGATGACCCCGGCGGCCTTCCTGAGTAAAAGTGAGTTTCTTTCCACCTTGAAAGACCTTACCATTGACCGCATAGCGAACAAAACGAACAGTCTTCTCGAGTTGCTCAGATCCTCTCGGCCCGGAGACCTCAATAATTAGCTTACCACGTTTAACCAATCCTTCTTTAATTTCGCAGCCCTCACCGTAATCAATAGTCATCGTTTTTGGCCAGTTCTCCTTGCCCTCGGGTTCGATTGTAATGGTTCGACAATTAGGTCCTTCATTACCTGATTTGAATCCCATGAGCCATAAATCCATTTCATCAAGTTCAAAATAGAGTTCTTGCATCATATTTTCTATGATCAACTCGTCAGTAGCTGGTGATAAGGGCATTTGTTTGAGTGCTGTAGGTTCAACTTTTTCCTTAACACAGGCGCTTAAAAAAAGACCTAGCAGTAGACTGGTAACAATGGGCAGGTGTATTCTTTTCATGACTAAATGATTGCAACTATTCAAAGATAGGAGATTTTGATTATTCTATCCTTTTGGGATTAAGCCTTTTTATGTTTTTAGAGTTGTTCCGTTTTTTATAATTTTGAGGCTGGAGGCAAAATAATGACAGATCAGCTCATTCATAATCTGTTTAACCACGAGTTGGGTTTTTCGGTATATAAATACCGACATATAGACTGCCATCCGGGGTTCACTTATGCGGCGCACGAGCACGAGCACATTGAGATTAACTATGTACAGAAGGGGGCCTGCCACATGGATTTTAACGGGCAGATTGAGCACTTTGAAACAGGGGATACCATGGTAGTGTATCCTGGTGCCCAGCACGATTTTGCCGTCGATAATCGACTGGGCTGCCATATTGTGCAGGTAGAGTTCAGAATTAATAATCTGTCGGTACTGGAATACCGCAAGGACTCAGATGATAACCTACTGTTTTTATTCAGTTTACTTCAACACGGACACCGCTACCTGAAGATTCCGGGTAACAGTGATATCAATGATAACATGGTTCGTCTCGTTAAGGAGCTGGATACCAGCACGGATGCTAACACTCCATTGGTGAAGTTGTATTTTTTTGAACTCTTTATCCATCTGAGCCGGAATTTGAAGATCGAGAAAGACCTTATTTTATCAAAACCGGATCAGTATGTTGTAAAGGCCCTTCAATATCTACATAATAACTTTTTACAGGATCCTTCTGTTGAGGAGATAGCCAACTACTGTGCCATATCAGACAGGTACTTAAGAAAACTGTTTTTCAAGCAAACGGGTGAGCAAATTGTTGAATATAAACACAAACTCCGCATGCAAATGGCAGCGGAGTTGCTAAAAGATCCGGGTCAGCGTCTCACCGATATTGCTTATCGATGTGGTTACCAGACCCAACAATATTTCAATAAAGTCTTTAAAGACTTTTATGGGCAAACACCTGGCGACTTCAGACGGTCGTTTCGAAGTTATCGCACTGGCGATAGGCATTGATTACCTTTTGGTCACCGGCTTTGTCTCCTTCGGTTTTACCGTGTTCCATACACAACACTCCATCGTACCCCCTCTCATATAGGTACTTAAAGATGTTTTTGTAATTGATCTCACCCGAGGTAGGTTCTTTTCGACCGGGATTATCACCCAGGTGGAAAGCGGCAATTTCCTCGTATGCATCAATAATGTTAGGAATCAGGTTTCCTTCAGTGATCTGCTGATGATAGAGGTCGTTCACAATCTTCACGTAAGGATTGTTAACGGCCCGGCAAATAGCATAGGCCTGGGGTATACCGGTTAAAAACAGACCTGGGTGATTGCGCAAGGTATTCAATGGTTCCAAAACCATGGTCAGTTGTGCAGCTTCAAGAACTTCTGCACAGAACCTGAGGTTTTCTATCACATTGGCTGTTTGATAATCCCAGTGAAGACGCTCATCATAACGCCCGGGTACGACAAGTGCCCACTTGGCATTGGTTCTCTGTGCCACTTCGACACCTTCTTTCATGCGGTTGATGAGCATTTTGCGTTTTTCCGGATCATCAACCACAAAAGAGGTAACGCTAAAATCGGCATATAACACAAAGGGACCCAGATCCATATCAAGTAAATCCAATTCATAAGCGATCCGTTCTTGCATCTCTGGCGTTCGACCCATCAAACCATTGTCGAAGACCGCTCTAAATCCCTGGTCGTGACAAAACTTGATATTGTCAATCGGATCGTCACCTGCAGAGGCCCTGAACATTCCGAGAGAAGGAGCATACTTCAACTTAAATGGACCCGTAGGTACTTCGACTTTGTCATCTTTGTTAGCTGCATTGGCAATTGCTGGAGCAGCCACTACCGCAGCCGATGCCAGAGCCGTATGCTTTATGAATTTGCGTCTGTTGCTCATGGTATAAAACTTAAGAGTGGAATTAAAAGTAAGGCAAAGATTAATATTAAGATAAAGAGCACTGTGCTCTCAAGATTACAAAACAGCTAAACAGTTAAACAGCTAAACAGTTAAACAGCTAAACAGTTAACTAAGTTAACGAGCTGTCAAAATAGAACCTTAGTCCATCAGTCTTTTGGTTTCCAGGCTTCACCCGGAATGGCAACATCTTTAGGAATATCTACTGGTCCCATAGCGAAAACTTTCGGACCGAGTTTTAGGTCTGAATTCATCATTTCTTCCCAGGTCACTTGTTTACCGGTGTAGGCTGATATACGACCCATGATGGCGACCATGGTTGAAGATCCTACATTCTCGGCTTCGTTGATTGGGGTGTCGGTGCGAATGGCGTTAACGAGGTCGATGTGTTCCTGAACGTAAGGGCTCAATACCCCAATGTTTTTACCTTCTTCGTCTTTTTCGTATGGATATTCCCATACCGTTTCACCATTCAGATCCAAGATGACATCACGCGCATTTGTTGAACCATTCTGACACTGTATACGTTCTGACACATTGTTGATGCAGCCATTGATCTGACGGCACATGCTATGCACATGACGGCCATCATCGAAAACATAATCCACACTGAAATTATCGAACTGATCACCTGTAACCCTGCGATGACGTGAACCAAACCCAACTGCTTTCTCGGGGAATTTTCCCATGAACCAGTGAGCTACATCCAGGTTGTGAACATGCTGTTCAACGATGTGGTCTCCGCTTAGCCAGGTCCAGTTTACCCAGTCGCGAATCATGTATTCCATTTCACTCCAGTCTGCATTTGGATCGCGGTGCCACAGTTTACCCATGTTCCAATACACATTTGCCCCCGTAATCTCACCAATTGATCCACCTGCAATCTGCTTATAGGTCTCTACGTAATTACGCTGATGACGACGCTGGGTACCAGCAACAACTGACAACCCAAGTCCTTCGGCTTTCTTTCCGGTTGCAATGATCGACCGTGCTCCTGCCGGATCAACCGCAACGGGCTTCTCCATAAATACATGCTTGCGAGCCTGAACTGCTGCTTCAAAATGGATCGGACGGAAATAGGGAGGAGTTGCGATCAATACAATATCCAAATCAACACCGAGCAACTTTTCATAGGCATCAAATCCCACAAAGCAGTTTTCATCGGCAATTTCTACTTCTTTATTTTCCTTCAATGTTTTGCGACAGTCTTCTACCTTATCAGCAAATACATCAGCCAATGCTACAACTTTCAGATTGGGACCCGCATCCAAAAAGTTTTGGGCAGCTCCTTTACCACGACCACCGCATCCGATTAGTCCGGCTTTTAATTCAGCACCATCGGGTGCCTGATCCAGAAAAGAGCACAATGGATAGTCAACATCTTTAACAGCGGAAGGTGCACATGAATGGATCAAAGCGGGACTAATGACACCCACTGCACCGGCAGTGGCAGCACGACCCAGAAAACGTCTACGGGACAGAGAGGGTTTGTTTTTCATTTTGACTTAGTGTTTATGTTTTTCAGCTTGAATCTGTAAATATAGTCAATAGATTCTTTCTATTCTTTGCCAGTTAGCGCATTATATTCGCATACCACCCTGAAACCGACGTGAAAGCAATCTGAGAACCACCAGATGGATTTGGGTACTTGGGGATCGGTCTTAAGCCAATCAGTGGTGCGTGTATAATCGCGGTGTGCCAAACGCACTTCTGAGGCAGCACTCAGATAACTACCTCCTCTGACTACTCGTTCTTGTCCGGTAGCCGGACCTTTAGGGTCAAGGGTCCCATCCGCCAGCTCATCATACGCATCAGCATTGTACCAGTCTGCACAGAATTCAGCTACATTACCCAGCATATTTTTTAATCCGAAAGGATTGGCTTGAACATAATCAGGCATCTGGGTTTTCAGAGAGCTATTCTCACGGTACACAACGTAGGTGTTAATAGTAGTGGTATCAGGCTTTGACTTAAATAGACCTTTCTTGACCACTTTCTTTGGATTTACATCAAAGAAATAGGGACCTGATTTTCCGCCACGGGCAGCGTATTCCCACTCAGCCTCAGTGGGCAAACGATACGTCTTGCCAGTGATCTTTGACAACCAACGGCAATACGTTTCTGCTCCATGGTAACTGATCGAGATCGCTGGTCGTTGACCTTTTCCCCAGCCCTGATCGGGTTGACCATAAGGCGGGGTGGCGCCCACAATGGCATCAAGACCATCAGCGTCGCTTCGTACCCCTTCAGTGTCTGTGCTTCGTCCTTCTCCCGACGTTTGCAAGTAGAAGGCCATGTATTCATCCCAGCTAACTTCGATCTCGGCCATGAAGAAATCTGATACCCTGGCTTCCTTCACGGGACCTTCATCATCATCGCGGAATAATTCATCTTCATGACTTCCCATTTGGAAGCTTCCGCCTTTAATGGCTTTCATATTGAAACTGACAGTTGATCCAGGAATAGTTTCAGTATAGTTTTCGAAGGCCTTTACTTCTGATGGCTCGGTAAAAAGATCAGCCGGATCAGCCGAGACTGTACCAAAACCAGTGTTCGCATCATGCTTGAAATTCGGATCATAATGTCCGGCATTCAGGTGACAGTTGATGCAATGGATCTCCTCTCCCTTTTCTGTCTGGGATAAGTAGTACAGGTGTGCATCAGAACCTTTTTTCGTTAGTGAGGCCGGGAAGATGTTTTCGTGACACTTGTTGCATGATGCTTCAAAGGTGTGGAGCACGGCCATATTGAGTTTCGATTTGGCTTCCCAGTTAAAATCGGCTGAATCTTTGAACCATTTTCCATACACATCTCTTACACCGGTTTTTACCTTCTGCCTTAAATAACCTTGCCGTTTTGGTGGCAGGTGACAATCTACACAATGTACATGTACACCTGAACGTGTGTCGTAATGCACAGATTTTTTCCAGGATTGATCCGCCTCTGGATGAATGTGACAAGATTTGCAAAAATCATCGGTCGAAGTGGCCTCAACTGCTCTTCCACCACCCCATAAAATGAGACCTCCCAGTACCATACCAGGCAGGAATATGAACCAAAATTTTTTCATTTTTTTTTCGTTTAGGCAAAAATCGCCCCAAGATAATAAAAATTGCGGTTGGGCCGCCACGCTGGCCGCCGTTGTGCTTGTTGTCCAGTTATCTGGTTATCGTCGCTATCACCGCCGTTGGGTCGCCACGCAGGCGGCCATGGTTCCAAATTTTATAAAAGACCCGAATAGAATTGCCGTTTTTTGTAATTTCACGAATTGCGCCCGGCTAATTTTGTAGAAATTTAATCCTCATGAGAAAAATTGTAATCTTCCTGCTTCTTATTTGCTTGTTAGTAATAAGCCCTATTGCGTATGCCCAAACCAATCTGATCGATGCCTATACCCCAAAACCGGCGATGGTGACAGACATCGACAACCCTGTGGTGAGTTTGAATGGGGAGTGGCATTTTAGTGCCCAGTCGGATCAACGGTTTTGGAAGAAGCCACGCATCAGTAAGCTGGCCTGGAAATCGATAGAGGTACCTGGTGAGTGGATTATGCAGGGTTTTCAGGTTGAGCCCAATACGGCTGCAGCTTATGCGAAGATTTTCACGGTACCAAAATCCTGGAAAGGAAAGCAGGTACTGGTCAGATTCGATGGGGTTTACAGTCTGACATCCGTTTACTGCAACGGAAAGATTGTAGGTAGACATGAGGGTGGTTTTACACCTTTTGAAATTGATCTATCAGATGTCATTAAGGTTGGAAAGGCCAATGAATTGATTCTTTCTGTTCAAAGTGAGTCAACGGCCGACACACTGGCATCAGCAACGCAATATGCAGCGCATCAGCTGGGGGGGATTACACGCAAAGTAGATCTGTTTACTAAGCCTGCCATTCATCTGATAAAAAGCCATATCCAAACCGACCTTGACCAAGATTACCAAAATGCCATGACGATCATGGATCTATCAATTCAGAATGCGTCTAAGAAGTTGGCCACTGATCTGACCATTGAAGTGGAATTAAATCCAGTAGGTGGAGATAGTAAGATAAAAAAAACATGGACTTGGAAAGAGATACAAAAAGGTGCTCAATCTGAGCGAGTATTATCTATCCCAGTTGAAGCGCCCCTGTTATGGAATCCTGAAAAACCACAGCTCTATGAGCTTGACATACATCTGATCCAACAGGGAATGAAATTAGAGACAGTGAGACATCTCGTAGGCTTTCGGGAAATAGAAGTTTCAGGTAATCAGGTTTTTGTAAACGGGAATCCGATCAAGCTCAGGGGAGTCAACCGGCATGAAGTACATCCAACCCGGGGACGCAGCTTAACCCTGACCGAATGGCGTACGGATGCTCATTTGTTTAAGGCTGCCAATGTCAATTACATACGCACTTCTCATTATCCACCAGCTGAAGAATTTGTCGACCTTTGTGATTCGATTGGCATGTTTGTTGAAATGGAGGCACCTGTTTGTTGGGTGGGTCATGGGGCCAATGCCCATTGGCAAAAGGCTGATCCACATGATTCAAAATATCTGCCAATCATACATCAGCAGGTTTTGGAAACGGTCGCACACTATCGAAATCATCCCTCGGTGATTATCTGGTCGATGGCTAATGAATCAGCTTGGGGACCAACCTGGGCATCTGCCCTTGAATTGGTCAATCAGGCCGATCCTAGCCGACCAGCAAGCTTTCACGATCAAGCCTATGGTGGCTTTAATAATTATGGCTGTACGGCCATGCCAGTGGCGAATATGCATTATCCGGGCCCCCCGGGACCAGAGATAGCCCGGAAATTTGATAGGCCTCTCCTTTTTGGAGAGTATGCCCACTTGAATACCTATAATCGACAAGAGATCGTGGCCGATCCAGGTGTTCGCGACGCCTGGGGCCGGGGTCTGGAAAAAATGTGGGAAAATATGTACTACAGCACCGGCTGTTTAGGTGGTGCCCTTTGGTCGGGTGTGGATGATGTTTTTCACCTACCGGATGGACAAGCAGTCGGGTATGGAGAGTGGGGCCCAATTGACGGATGGCGAAGACCCAAACCTGAGTATTGGCATGTGAAGAAAATCTATTCTCCAGTGAAAATCATCACTCGACAAATACCTGAAGCTGAACCTGGTAAGCCCATGTTA
The DNA here is from genome assembly GCA_964444375.1 of uncultured Porphyromonadaceae bacterium. Classification (GTDB taxonomy): domain Bacteria; phylum Bacteroidota; class Bacteroidia; order Bacteroidales; family UBA12481; genus JABHCC01. Next base: position 16,038 of record CAYUGX010000006.1, read on the forward strand.
ATCCCACTCGAGAATCGCCATCAATTTACTGACATGAAAGAGATAAGGATTCAATGGAAGTTGCCCGATGAAGTAGGCACTGCTTCTATGAGTCTAGCTCCACGACAAAGTGGATTGCTTAAAATATGGCCTAAGAAGGTTCCTCTGGCAGGTGAAAAGATAGAACTCTATTTTTATTCACCTCAGGGTATGCTCATTGACCAATATGTTATTCAAGTTGGATCCCAGGTGAAGGAGCTTCTTATTGAGAAAAATCTCAAAGAACCTTCATTGCAGGTACATGAACGTATTGTTCAGGTCATATTGGGGGAAAGCCAATGGATTTTTGATGCCGCAACGGGAAAATTGAGGACAGTGGTTACTCATGGTACCGAGGTACTCACGGATGGCCCAGAATTGATGGTCTTGCCGCTAAAAACCGGGCCATGCAATACTGAACACAGTTTGCATATTGAACCTTTGAATAACACTTGTTTGAATTGGTCAGGCAAGGTAACTCAGACCGGAAAACGCGATGACATGGTGTATGTTGAAGTGAGCGGTCAGTATGATGAGGCTGATATTCAGCTCGAATACCAATTTCTTCCAACTGGTCAGGTCGTGATTAATTATGAGCTGACTGCACGCGTCGATGTGAATCCACGTCAGGTCGGTTTGGTATTTATTGTGCCTGGTGCATTTGATCAATTGAGCTGGCAACGTCAGGGGCAATGGACGAGTTATCCAGATGGGCATTTGGGCCGAACTGAGGGTTATGCCAGGCCTTTTGATGTGAAACAAGGCAACGCTTTAGTTTTTGGGCAGCCCCCTGAATGGAGTTGGGAACAAGATGGTCACACTATGGGTATCAATGATTTCAGGGCTACCAGAGACAATTTGCTGTGGGCGACATTGACTGATTCTTCTGGCCGGGGAATCAAACTTCACAGACAAGGAAACTGCGCCGTTCGTACATGGGTCAATGGTCAGCATATATCATTTCTGGCGGCCAGTTTTTCGACTGCTGGTGGCGACTTGTTTTTTTCATCCCATTTGGCTGATGAAAGACAGGTCCTTACAGCAGGAGATACCTTTAAAGGGCGATTTGTACTAGAACTTTTATAGTTGCAGATACATATTCGGTTCTCTAAATAGATATATTTGTTGGTGTGCATTGATCAAGAACATTTGCATGACCATGTTTAAGCGGAAAAATTATGAAAAAGCATCTAATTTACATCGGCATACTCACTGTTCTCGTATTATCTGTATATGGATTTTACCGAGCTGAAAAGGCAGTCTTCTGGAAAGGAAATATGCATGCCCATTCTTTTTGGAGCGATGGCAATACCTTTCCTGAGGAGGTAGCCCATTGGTATAAATCTCAAGGCTACCATTTTTTGGCCGTGACCGATCACAATATTCTGCAAGAAGGTGAGAAATGGTATAATGTAGATCGTAATCAAACGATCCGCCACACCTATGATGCATATCTTGAGCACTATGGGGGTATGGGATTAGAAACAAAAATAGTTGAAAATCAGCTCCATGCCAGACTGCTTGGTCTCGTTGAGTATCGAGAACGATTTGAGGTACCCAATGAATTCTTACTCATAAGTAGTGAGGAAATTTCAGATGCAGCTGAACGGAAACCGGTTCATTTAAATGGCATTGACCTGCCTGGATTGGTTTCACCAGCCAAAGGTGACAAGGTGGGTACCTGTTTGAAAAACAATGTCGAGAAGATCAATGAAACGCTTAAGAAGGTCGACCGAGTAGACTGGGTCATAGTGAACCATCCAAATTTTGGGTGGGCTTTGACCATTGATGACCTGGCTCAATCTGGCGCTCGCTTTTTTGAAGTATACAATGGACATCCCAGCGTGAGAAATTATGGAGATGCTGACCACCCCAGTGCTGAAACTATGTGGGATGAGGCCAATCTCATTCGCATTCAGGAAGATAAACCACTGCTATTTGGTGTCGCCAATGACGACGCCCATGATTATTTGACCTTTGGTGTTGGGAGAGCTAATCCGGGGAGAGGCTGGAATATGGTCAGGGCAAGTACCCTCACTACAGATGCCCTCTATTCTTCAATGATTGCAGGCGATTTTTATTTGTCAACAGGGGTTGATGTGGCAGATTTTACTGTGTCAAAGAGAGGGATACGCCTCAGGATAAATGGTGAAACAGATATTAGCTACCGGATTGAATTCATCGGAATGATGGCAGGAGATAGAAAAGTGTCGATATTAAAAAGCGTAGACGGTATTCGTGGCCAATATCGATTTGATGGTGATGAGCTCTTTGTCCGGGCCCGGATTATCTCTAGCAAGGAACAAGATAATCCGTACCAGGAAGGTGATGTTGAAATGGCATGGCTGCAGCCAGTAAGACCTAATCAATAAATCCCTTTCGCTGAAGCTGACCAAGTGCTATTCCGGCTAAGAAGTAGTAGGGTATGGTCAGAAAAAGTCCGGTATGCCTAAATAATAAGATGATTATCAGACCGGTAATGCCGAAGAGGTAGCGGTACAGGTTTACTTTGATCCTGAAACCTTTCAATTTTAAGCTGTACAATCGAATGGGAGCGACCATGGCCAAACTTACTGTGAGGGCATATATACCAATACAATAGGGTTCGCTGAAACAGTTTAGAATAAACGAGTCTGGCTGACGATAAGCGATTAGGGGTAAAGCTAAGATCATTAAGGCGTTAGCGGGTGTGGGAAGCCCTATGAAAACATTCTTTTGCTCCTCGTCTACATTGAATCTAGCCAGCCTGATGGCTGCAAATAGCGGTAATAAGAAAGGCGACAGGAGGAAGACAAGGTCGATCAAAGGAAGTTGAAATGCTAATTGCTCCAGCGATAGCTGGTCCATCACCATGCGGTGCAGTACTACGGCTGGGGCTAACCCGAATGAAACAAGATCTGCCAACGAATCAAGTTCTTTACCGATTGGAGATTCAACACGAAGAAGCCGGGCAAAGAGACCATCAAATATATCTGCGTGAAATGCGAGTAGTATAAAGATCGCACTCTCTCTCAATAGGCCGTTGAAGGCCAGTATGATACTGATGATTCCAAATAGGAGATTGAAAAGGGTGATCGTATTAGGGATTTGTTTAATGAGTCTTTTCATGGTAAAAAGTGGGCTAGTCTTGCAATAATTATGGGTAAAAATAGTTAAAAATGAGAGTTTAATTATCTTGCAGCGTTATGAGGAGAAGAAGGTCTTGGCCGCTAGACTATGTTATTGCTTTGATTTGCACCGTTGTTGTATTGGCTGGAATACCCAGCCAGGCTCAGGTGAAGTATAGCAATGAGTTTATGAATATCGGTGTTGATGCAAGTATCATGGGAACTGGTGGTGCAGGTGTTGCCAGTGTTTACGATGCGGGAGCAGGTTATTGGAATCCTGCCGGCCTGGCTCGAATGAAAAGCAAGTGGGATGCCGGACTCATGCACGCTGAGTACTTTGCCGGATTAGCCAAGTATGATTACGGGGCTTTTGCCTATCAGATTGATGCGACTAGTGCGGCCGCCGTGTCGGTTATTCGCTTCGGTGTCGATGATATTCCGAACACGCTCGAATTGATTGACGAAGACGGTAACGTCAGGTACGACCGGATCAGAAACTTTTCTGCCGTTGACATGGCCGTTATGATGTCTTATGGGCGTCAGTTACCTTTAGAAGGTCTGTCAATTGGTGGTACTGTGAAAGTAATTCATCGACGTACTGGCAGTTTTGCTCAGGCATGGGGATTCGGTTTAGACGCTGGTGCGCACTACCTGTTTAGACAATGGCACTTTGCATTGGTGACCAGAGATGTGAGCTCAACTTTTAACGCCTGGAGATTTAATACGGCTGATTTGGAAGAGGTATTTGCTCTTACAGGTAATGAATTACCTGAAAACTCGCTTGAGCTTACCTTGCCCAGACTGATCTTGGGAGCTTCACGCACTTTCGTTATTAATGATACTTTCTCAGGAAAGGCTAATCTTGACATCCATATGACGACTGACGGAAAACGTCCGGTTTTGGCGTCTCTGGGCTTTACGGGTCTAGATCCTTACTTAGGGGCAGACATAAATTATAAGAAATGGTTGTCAGTACGATTCGGTGTGGGCCAGTTCCAGTGGTTTACTGGCCTTGAAGGACAAAGAACACTTAGCTTGCAGCCGGCCATCGGATTGGGTATTACATTTAAAAATGTACGTATTAATTATGCCCTAACGGATATCGGAGACCTGGCAATCGCTCAGTATTCTAATATAGTGTCACTTCATTATGGCTTATAAAAAAACCGCCTCACAAAGTGCAAGACGGCTTTTATACGGAACTATTATTTTATAGACTAGATAGTCTTTTTCTCTTCTTTCTTTTCTTTCTTTTCTCCTTCACCACAAGAACTTCCGCAGCTTGATTTCTCACCACAGGAACTTTCGCAGCTTGATTTCTCTGAACAGCATTCTGAAGACTTCTTAGCAGTTTTAGTGGCCTTCTTTTTTACTTTTTTCTTCTTTTTATCCTTATTCTTGTCTTGATCTTGATCTAAATCGAAATCAGCAGACTGTTCTAAAACAATATTATCATTGTATTCAACAACAGCACTGGCAGGTGTTGACAATACACCAACAAAGGCAAACAAAGCTAGCAATGCAAAAATTTTCTTCATGTCTTTTAATTTGATTAATGAATGATTTATCAGCTAAGAAACGCCAAAAGTGAGGTTGGGATTATTAATGAAAAGTTAAAAGCTTTTTGTTTAAGACAATTTTAACAACTGGGCGGTAGAAATCCCAAAATTGTCACACCACCTACAACACGCTCTCCGGGTTGAACACGAAGCTCAGATCCAGCAGGAAGAAAAGTTTCCAGTCGTGAACCGAATTTAATGAATCCCATTTCACTTCCCTGATTTAGTTGAGCACCCGGTTTAACATAACTCACCACTCTGCGGGCCATAAAGCCAGCAATCTGGTTGACAAAAACCGAATGACCTGTCGAGTGCTTGATTGCTATCATCGTTCGCTCGTTTTTTGAAGACGATTTCGGATTTCGGGCAAAAAAGTGTTTGCCAGGCAGGTATCTGAAGAAGTCAATCTCACCAGTAACAGGTGCCCAGTTGATGTGTATGTCGGTTCCCGCCATAAAGATTGCTACCTTAATTTCTTCTGAATGGAAGTACTGATCTTCCATTTCTCGGTCAACTGATACGACCAAGCCATCGGCAGGAGCAACAATGGCATTATCATCTGCAAGAAAGATTCTATTTCTGGGCTTTCTGAAGAAAAATGCGACAAAAAGCAAGGTGAACAATCCTATCAAACTGATCAAGCAATTTACCAAGAGCCAGGTTGATTGCTTCCAGACCAGCACTTCAATCAGAATAAATGCGATGAGCAGAGCACTAAGTAGCTTATAACCTTCTTTGTGAATCATGCGACATTTAGTTAATTATAACCAGGCAGATCCACACAAATGGGATGGCCAGCAACATGCTATCGAAGCGGTCAAGTAATCCGCCATGGCCTGGCAGTATCTTGCCGCTGTCTTTAATACCCAATGATCTCTTCCAGGCTGATTCAATTAAGTCACCCAGTGTGCCAAATACCACAATAGATCCACCCATTATCCATAGATGTGTATCAGGAATGCTTCCCTCAATATAAATGAACAGCCAGATTCCTATTGCAGCAATGAATATGCCCCCAAACAGACCTTCCCAGGTTTTCTTTGGTGAGATCTTTTTAGATAAAGGATGCTTACCAATCACCCTTCCAACCAAGTAGGCACCTGTGTCAAAAATCCAAATAGTCATGAGCAGAAAAATCATGATTTCAGGGCGATACCCAGATTGATATGGGGTGTAAACCAATTGGGTTAATAATAGAAAAGGGGCAAGTACGTAGAGAAATCCAATAACGAGGATGGCTCGCTTTTTAGTATGTTTAGCGGTCACTCTGATGTACTCAATAAGTGCAAGTACACCTAATATTCCGTATACTATAAAAAAGGTCCATGGTCCTAACAATACCGATCCGAGGAGGACAACCACAATGATGGCTCCAGTAATTGACCTGACTAACAGTTCTTTCAAATCCCTGAATTTTGCAGAATTTCTCTGGCTTTCACACTGTCCGGAGCCTTAACGTAAACCTCAAATTCCCCGAAGGTGGTGTAGCTTGTATCTTTCTTGTTGATCACCACTCCGGTAATCTCATTTTCTTCAAGGATTTCCTGAACCAGTTGTGCTTTGTATGATTGGTCAACAGTGTAAACTAATGTCCAGTCTTTTTCCATAAGAATTACTTGTCGTTTACCAAAAATACATATAATTCTTCAGGACCGTGCATGCCGACCACTAGAGTTTTTTCGATATCAGCGGTCCGACTGGGTCCAGTAATGGTTGTGACCATCGAGGGTAATTTCAGATAGTTGTTTTTTACGCCATTAAGCCCATCCCTGATTTCGTTCACCAGTTGAGATGTATAAGCAATTACAATGTGAATAGGCGCGAAGCCAAAGACTCTCCTGCCCTGAACCTGAGCTGAAGAAACGAGCACCGAACCTGTTCGCGCAATCAGGTATTCGCAAGCTGTTACCGCCACATCCATGTCCTTGATTGCCTGTTTGTCTGAATGATTAGGAACACCAGCCATGTCAAGCAGAATTTTCAGTTTCTCTTCAGGTACATACACCTGATTCCACTCATTTTCAGCAAAAAGCTGGGTTAAACTTGCGATGAGTTCCTGCTTATTCATGCAGAACGAGAATTTCCCACCCACTCGAACCAGATTTTTTGCAAACACCATCTCAGGAAGGTCGTCAAATTCTGACAGGTATTGTTCAGGATCCAACTCTGGCCTGAAGGCATGGCCAATAACCTGATCCACTCTTCCCTTCAGTGAAGAGCGAATTTTCTGAATTAATTCCTTTCCTGATTCAGATGTTGGCATTTATTTATCCTCTACCGTCTCGGTGTTATTCTTATCCTGGTCTGGCTTGGTTGAGCTATCTACTTCTTCCTCAGTTTTGGGGGTGACTGCTGCTTCGGTTACCGCTTGATCATTTTGTTCTGTCTCAGCTTTCTTTTGACCTGGTTGACTGGTCAGTCCAAGGAGTTCAGGGCTTGCCCATTTCCTTGGGCCAAAAATTTTCTCCAAGTCCTCTGCAAAAATAACTTCACGCTCCAAAAGCAATTCAGCCAGTTCCTTGTGTTCTTTTTTATATTTTTTAAGCAAGTCTGTTGCCCTTTTGTAGGCCTGGGCGATAATATCTTTTGCTTCTTTATCAATAAGTTCGGCTGTTTTTTCGCTGTAGGGTTTATTGAAAGAATACTCAGTTTGTCCGGTTGAGTCGTAGAAACTTATGTTACCAACTTTATTAGACATACCAAAATAGGTTACCATAGCGTATGCCTGTTTAGTGGCTTTTTCGAGATCACTTAGTGCACCTGTAGAAATCTTACCAAAAGATAATTCTTCAGCAACGCGTCCACCCAGGGCTGCTGCAATTTCATCTTGGATCTGTTCAGTCGTTGTCAATTGTCGCTCTTCAGGCAGGTACCAGGCAGCTCCCAGAGCTTTGCCTCGAGGCACAATGGTCACTTTAACAAGTGGGTGTGCATGTTCTAGCAGCCAGCTCACAGTAGCATGACCGGCCTCATGATAGGCAACGGCTTTCTTTTCATGAGGAGAAATGACTTTATTCTTTTTTTCCAGACCGCCGATTATCCGGTCAACTGCATCTAGAAAATCCTGACGCTCGACCATTTTTTTATTTCTTCTTGCTGCGATTAAAGCTGATTCATTGCAAACATTGGCAATATCTGCTCCACTGAATCCAGGAGTCTGCTTGGCAAAAAAGGCCACATCCAGATCAGGATCATATTTCACGTTTCGCAAATGAACTTTGAATATCTCAGCACGTTCATTCAAATCGGGCAATTCAACATGAATTTGTCTGTCAAAACGACCAGCCCGCATCAGAGCCTTATCAAGAATATCGGCACGGTTTGTTGCAGCCAATATGATCACTCCAGAGTTAGAATCAAAGCCGTCCATTTCGGTTAGTAATTGATTCAGTGTGTTCTCACGTTCATCATTTGCACCATAATTTGGATTTCTTCCCCGTGCTCGTCCGATGGCATCAATCTCATCGATAAACACAATACATGGAGCTTTCTCTTTAGCTTGCTTAAATAGATCCCGAACCCGTGAGGCACCAACACCAACAAACATTTCAACAAAATCAGAACCCGACATGGAGAAAAAGGGTACATTCGCTTCACCCGCTACAGCTTTGGCTAATAAGGTTTTTCCGGTTCCTGGAGGTCCAACCAATAATGCTCCTTTTGGGATTTTACCTCCCAGTTGGGTATATTTTTGCGGACTTTTCAGGAAATCAACAATCTCCATTACTTCCACTTTGGCTTCCTGAAGGCCAGCCACATCTTTGAAAGATACCTTGACTTTTGACTCTTCTTTGTTGAAAATCTTTGCCTTACTCTTTCCGACTGAAAAAATATTTCCGGCTCCACCTGCAGAACCCCCACCACTCATCCGACGAAATAGGAATAACCACACTGCAACAATAATGGCAATGGGAATCACCCAACCTAGGATTTCCATGAAATAGTCTTTTCGTGTAGAAACTGAATAGCTGATGCGATCAGTATCAGGTAAATCAGCCTGAGCTTCATGGAAATTCTTGTCAAAAATATCGATTGAGGCTATCTGGAAGTAGAAATGAGGACCCTTTGCGGTATTCCCAGTCAAACCATTTTTTAACAGGCTGGTATATTTGCTGTCACTGAGTCGATCGTCTTTGATGGTAATTTCAACTAGGTCTTTGTTAACAACGACAACTTTTGCCACATCTCCAGCTTTCAGCATGTCATCCTCAAACTGCTTGCTGGTAACTTCAACACTGGTATTCCGAGCATTGAGAAAATTAAAAACGAGGAAAATGACGAAGATGATTCCGTATACCCAGTATACATTGAATTTGGGTTTCTTTTTATTAGGGTCAGCAGGCTTTTTGTTTGGATTTAGCCCGGGCCTATTATTTTGTGTGTTTTTTTCTGCCATAATTTCAGTTTCCGTTCCGCACTGATTCGAAAAGACTACCTGTCAATTCTTATACCAAATTTACGGTGCTTTTGTTAACTTGTTGTATTATTATGTAACATAGTCGGTTCGAATCCCATCTGCCCAAAGCTCTTCAAGCTTATAAAATGACCTGTATTCAGTTTGAAACACGTGAACAATCACGTCTTGGTAATCGAGGAGAATCCAGAAGAAGTTCTGATAACCTTCCTTGTGATAGGGCTTCAATTTAAGTTGTTTGATCAATTGCTTCTCAATCTCTTCGGCAATAGACCTGACCTGGATGTGGGTATTTGCATGACATATGACAAAATGATTGGTGATGGTCGTATTTAAATGTGTCAGATCTAAATCTACAATTTCTTCTCCTTTAGTGTTTTTGATTGCTTCAATGACGATATCTAATACTTTCTGCTGATCTTTGTCTTCCGTATTATTTTGCATGTTTGCTTTTATGTGCGAAATATTCCTTTGGTTTGCCGTAAATTTAGTCAGTTAATCTGATTCAATACAGCAGGATGAAGAACTTTTTTATGTCCGAAGCTGACTCCAGTAATCTGGAGGTGCATCAGTTGAAGGCTATGCATCCCGGAACTGAGCTCTGGCTACGAGTCGGAAATCAAACTGCGGGTAGGGGACAGGGTGTTAAGACCTGGGAAGTTGCTCCCTTTAAAAATCTCACAGGTAGCTTTGTTATTTATCCTATAAAATTGCAAGCTGCTCAACAGTTTGTTCTTTCAAAGATTGCCTCCTTAGCTGTTGCTGATTTTCTGGAACTGTTCACCACTGATATCCAAATCAAATGGCCCAATGACATCTATATGGGTAACGGAAAGATAGGAGGTATATTAATCGAAAATGAAGTAACTCAGGAATGGCTATCCAGCTCAATCATCGGAATCGGTGTAAACCTGAATCAAACTGCGTTTGGTACACACTTGCCCAATCCGGTTTCGTTGATTCAATCCATCCATACTGAACTGGATATTGACCAGGCCAGCAAACTATTGGTACAATGTTTTTCTACCCGTTACAATCACTTAATGCAAGGTAATACCAATCAGATACACCAAGACTATCTTAAAAGTTTATATCGCTATAAAATGTTTTATCCCTACCGCGCAGATAAGAAGTGGTTTGAGGCACGGATTATTGACATTGGTCCGTTTGGACACTTACTTTTGGAAGATAGACAAGGAAAAAAGCGTCAGTTTGATTTTGGTGAGCTTGAGTTTATCCTGGCTTAGGAATCTCCATACCTGACAAGGTGTCAACAATCTGGTCGAGTCCTTTTTGCAGTTGGGGTTTAATCATACCCTTCATAAAAGCATTCAGCTCGGCTTTCACAGTCAATTTGAATCGTGTGTCGTTTTCTGCTACCTCTTTAAGTTGAATGTAAAAGCGAAAACCAATCGGAGTAGATCCTTCTGGTTCTACCTTAATGAGATGATGAGGCTCTTTACCTGTAATCTTCAATGTGATATCTCCTGCGGGAGGGGCACTGAAGGAACAGCTTTCAGGTTCAGAATGCCAGTTTTTGACACGATCATGAGGAATTAGTGGATCCAGGTTGGTCAGGTCAGTTAGGAATGCAAAAATATCTTCTGCCGAGGCAGCGATCATCCCTTGCTTACTTTCAATATTTGTCATATTACTGTTTCCATTGCGCAGGTTCTCTTCGCCAATCAGATAAAATAGATAATTGTTCAGGCTTGATATAATCAGCTTCAACTGCCAATTCCAGTAAGCTATTGTAGGTACTAAGCGTAGTCAGTTCAATACCTGCTTGAATGAAATTGTTAACGGCTTGATCAAATCCATAGGTGAAAATGGCCATCATGCCTAAAATATCCAGTTTAGCCTCCTCGATTGACTGGGCAGCTGCCAGACTACTTCCTCCGGTTGACACCAGATCTTCAATGATCACAACTTGCTGACCAGCTTCCCACGATCCTTCAATTTGATTACCAAGACCGTGCCCCTTGGCAGATGAACGGACATAGATAAATGGCAGGTTCAGCTCATTTGCTACCAAGACACCATGAGCAATGGCACCAGTAGCTACACCTGCTATCAATTCGACCGTTGGATATTTTTCTTTAATTATTCTGGCAAATTCTTGTGCTATTGTTTGTCTGACTTTGGGAAAACTAAGAGTTTTTCGATTGTCGCAATAAATAGGTGATTTCCAACCAGATGCCCAGGTGAATGGTTGAGCTGGCTGTAGTTTAACAGCTTTAATATCAAGTAGTAATGCCGCTATCATTTTTTCGGAATCCATCATGCTGCAAAGATAGTTTTAAAAGTCATCGAGATTGATACCATCCGGAAGGAATTGAGACACATCTCCATTATGTCGAAGAATTTCCCTAACAATTGTTGAATTCACAGGGGTGTATTCGGGTGTGGTTAGCAGGAAGACGGTTTCTACCTGATCATTCATCTTTCGATTTATTTGAGCGATCGCCCTTTCATATTCAAAATCTGAAGAAGTTCGTAATCCACGAAGAAGATAATTCGCCTGGACCTGTATACAATAATCGATGGTCAGGCCAGGGTAATGATCAACGGTCACCTTTGGGTTGTCGTGATATAGAAATTCAATTATAGCCAAGCGTTTCTCAAGGGAGAAATGGTTGCTTTTTTGTGAATGTGTACCAATAGCAATGATGATCTGGTCAAACAAATCAATTGACCTGGCAATAATGTTCTCATGACCTTTGGTAAATGGATCGAAAGAACCTGGGAATACAGCTATCCGCTTATTATGCATATTGATTTGGTATTAAATACTATACGATTTCTTTTTGTTTATCGGCATTCACAAAGAGAATATTCCCGGTATCACCAAAGCCATCGAACAAGGTTATACCTTGATCAATATCTTTATCTCTAAACCCGATGATTGTCAGGTCAGCATCAATTGATTTGGCTTCAATTATTTGTTTATAATCCTGAGTTTCTTCTTGAGGTATCAACTCGATGTTGCCCGGCGAGATAGGTAGTCTGCCACTGCGAATTAGTCCGAGTAATTTATCTCGTTGCTTTTCAAGAATTTTTTCAGGGTACAGTGCAAGTATCTTGATTATGCCTTTGTTCCATTCAGGATGCCCTAAGAGAATATAAGCCAATAGAATCATCAGGTTGGCATTTTCATAGTCAGAGGTAGTGATCCAAATGTGAATCTCTTTACGATAGCCAAATCCTTTATATGAGGTGTTCAAGACACAGATATCAAAGTGCGTGGACTTGAGTAAATTGAAATTCTTCAAGGCTTCAGGGAAATCACCCGGATCACTCCGGCTAAATTCGAGTAGAATCATATTATTGCCCTTTCCGGATATGCCTTGTAGCTGGATGGTTTGAGCGATGGCACTGGTATAGGATGGACTAATAATTGTATCGAGATATACCTTGCTTTTAGCTCCATGAGACAGGCTGATCAATCGACTGAGGACATTCTTAGATTCGGTATTGGTGTCTTTCGTTAATCGTCCGGCGATATAATGAATATAGGTTCCGAATCCATATTTGTAAGATATCCAGCGGATTAAATCAAAAGCAGCTCGTCGTTTAAAACTGTCCTTCGAAATGCACATGACAAAAGGCCGCCAGCTGTCTTCATTTTCACTGCGGTCTGATCGTTGCAAGAATACCTGTAATTGTCTGCTCAGTTGGAATACCACCCCTTTGAACAAGTTTGCCAGGCCTTCTTCTTGCTTTTTTGTGCTCGATATGTAATAGTAAATACCTGCCATAATCACGAGAGCAAGAATAGCGTATGGGGTATTCATTTTAAACATAACCCAAAACGACAAGATTGCTCCAACCAAAGAGATGTACCAACGTGATTTGAATGTGGGTCTATAGGCAGGGTCAGCGGCAAAATGCTCCATAAATGATATGAGGCAGATTGTTCCATAGGTAACCATGAAGAACATTGAAATAATTTCCGCTACAAAGTTAATATCACCAATAGCTACGAAGAAAAAGGCGATAATTACCGAGATGATCGATGAATTGATGGGTTCATTCGATCCTTTCTGTCCAAAGCCAAGCCACTTATTCAAGCCTTTATTGGGGAAGATATTATCTACACCGATGGCCTGCATGGTACGGGGCGCCACTAAAATCGATCCAAGAGCACTGGATAAGGCGGCGGCGGCCAGTCCGATAGGAATTATTGGCCCCCAGAGGGCTACTTTCGACATTATCATTTGGTTTTCGACCAGCTCCTCAGGAGTTGCAGATATACTGAGTTTATAAGCGACTAGCACATAAACAACTAATCCTGCAAGTGTTGCCCAAATGGTTCCTCTGGGGATTGACTTTTTCGGATCTCGAAGATCTCCGCTCAAGCCTAGCCCAGCGGCTAAACCGGTAAAAGCCGGGAAGATGATGGCAAAAACATAGAAGAATGGTAGGGGATCAGCTGCTTGGCTATACACATCTAATGTTCCCGTGTAATCTTCCCTGGTTCCCAAAAAGAAAAGAATTAATGAGGTAAATAAGATAGCAACGACTCCGTAAAGGGCTTTCATCCCAACGTTCGCTCCCTTGGTTAATACAATCAAAGCTAACAGGGCCATTGACACCAGCGCAATGGCTTTTTTGGGTATGAGCAAATCCCAGCGATCGTTGATCAGGATGAGGAGTGGTTCAAATGCTTCTGAAAATGCAATGACGTAGAAAGCAACCGAAATGGCTTGTGACAAATACAGGGTGATGCCGATAGTTCCACCAATATTTAGACCGAAAGAACGTGAAATTATATAGTATGCACCACCACCCTGAACTTTTTGATTTGTAGCGATTTCGGCCACAGCCATGGCAGTGGGGATGGTGATCAGATGACCAAGAATTACAATTCCAATCACGCCGATAAAGCCGACATTACCAACAGCCCATCCAAAGCGAAGGAAGAGAATTGCCCCAAGTATTGTAGACAGGGCAGTGAAAAATACCGGGCCTGTCCCAAAATTTGTCTTCTTGTGAATCAAATTACTTGCCATGGACACTGTCAACTTTGCACTTCCAATATACAAAAAGCTGTTTAAGCATTATCTTTACCTTTGTTTTTTTAGTTGAGCAATATGGCTAGAATTAGATATACAAATGCATGGTTGATCTTTGTCAGCACACTTATGAGCTTCAACGGACATGCACAGCAATTCACTTATTTTTTTGCCTCCCATACCTACGAATGGCATACTGGTGGATCCCAGGTGGATGAGCGTCTGGAGCAATTGGATCTGGCTCCGTTTAATCAGATTTGGCTTGGTGGAGACTTGTGTTCTGAGGCTAGTCTAAAGTATTCTACGATAGCCTATATCGATGATTTATTTGATTTAGGTGCTCCTTCTACACACTGGGCCCTGGGGAATCACGACACCCGCAATGGAAACCTCGAATGGGTTCGGGAAAGAACCGGAAGAAAAACGTATTATGCCGCTGATGTCAATGGGATGACCATGATTGTGATGAACACAAACTTTACGCCAAACCATTGTTATGAGTTAGACCAGCAGTATCGAATCATTGAAGCGGTATGTGATACTATTCAGCATTCATCCCACTTGATTCTTTTGATGCATCATGCTGTTTGGGATAGCATACCCGGGCTTCCGCCTCCCTCACATTACAGCCATACTGCCTTCCCCTATTGGAATGCGAATTGCTTTGATAGAGAAAGGAATAGCTTCAGGGGCCTTATTTATCCAAAACTAATTGAGGTCCAGCATCGAGGCATTCAAGTGATTTGTTTGACAGGAGATATGGGTGCAAACGGCAAGTTATTTGAGCAGGAATCACTAGATGGTATCGTATTTTTAGGCTGTGGTTTAAACAACAGTTTCTATACAGATCCGGATGAACTGGCGAAGGCTGAACCTGATTATGTCTTGCTTTTTGTTCATGATAGAGATCAACGTAGTTTGAGTTGGCAATTCATTGATTTGAATGAACTGCTGAATACTGAGTCATGATCAATACTGCTGAATGATCAACTTTCCTGTAAAACTTGTTCCCTTTCCTGTGATTTGATAGATGAAAGCACCAGCTGGTAAATCCGATAACAGCACGTGTTGTTTATCAGAGCCGGTCAGATTCTTTTCAAAAACCAGCTGACCAGAAAGGCTGTAGATGCATAGCGCTGATTCTTGACCAGGCTTAAGGCCTTCAAAACTGATAGTGATTGATGTCGTGGTTGGATTTGGGTATAGTCTAACTCTCGGATCACCTTGAGGTGCAGAGACATTCTCAACATTCATAATTGTGCCATTCTGATCAACGCGGATCAATCCAACATTCGTATGCATACCTGGGTGTACTGAAAGTGTACCAACTAGTAAACAACCCGAGTCGGGGAGTACTATCAGATTTCTACCGTAATCTGGTCCAATAGTTCCGAATCTTTGTTCCCAGATGATGTCGCCACTTGAATTGACTCTTAGTAAATAGATGTCGGGATCGTGGTTTGTATTTCCTGAGGCAGAAGTGCCCAGCAGGTATAAATCACCTGATGGGGTTAGTTGCATGGCTTCACCATATTCAAAGTCTTCACCACCCATGGTTTTTGTCCAGAGGGTTTTACCATCAGAATCAATTTTCACTAAATACATGTCGAAAGACCCCTCACCTTCACTCTGCGTTGATCCAAGGATGTATATTTCACCTCCAACTGCCAGCATATCTCTTGCCCAGTCGTGTCTTGGACCCCCTATTGTGCGCCTGAAAAGCTCATTACCATCTTTATCGACCCGGATCAGCAAAATATCTGCATCCTGTCTGGTGAAATCAGCTCTTGCGAGATTATAAAAGCCTCCCGTGCTTCCCAGCAACCAAAATCCTCCGGTTTCCACAGCGAGCAAGCTAAAACCATGGTCATTGTATTCAGTTCCATAGTTTCTTTGCCAGAGTAATTCACCTTTGGTGTTGACCCTTGTAAGTAAAAAATTTCCCCTGATTGATCCACCAAAACTGGAAGAATATCCTAGCAGGGCATAGCCTCCTTCAACTTCAATGATGTCAAAGCCATGATCCGACTCAGATCCTCCATAGAAAGTCTCCCATTCATGTTGCCCCTCGCTATCCAATTTAACCAGGTGCATATCCTCACGACCATATACTTGTTGCCACGATTCTCCGAAACTGGCATATCCACCGTCACTTGTTGATATCAAAGACTTTACCCTGTCTTGAAAAATACTGCCCCAGGTATATTGTTCAACGATATTGAAATCAGCATCCAATCTGATGAATAGATAATCATCACTTCCGTTTCCGTACGATCGGCTATTGGCGGCCACCAAAATCTCACCCAGCGGATTCATCGCGATGTCAAAACCAGCGTCATTGGCTTCTCCTCCTACACTCATAAAAAGATCTTCCTGACTCACACCAGCCAGGGCCACTGAGGCCAGTAAGGATAGTATGTAGAGCTTAATTTTCATTCCTCAGGCAAATGTAATCATAATGACGAAAAAGACTATTTTTGCAGAGAATCGGAAAAAATGAGGGAATGATGAAGCCGGTAATTCATGGACTTATTATAGGTTGCCTTGCAATAGCTTACTCCTGTTCTGTAAGCTCTAATCGTGATCTACTGGTATCTGAAAGTTTTGAACAGCTCAATTTGGAGGATGGATCATGGATGTCCTCACAGCATCCATTCAAAGCAGGTGGTGCAGAGCAGCGTTCAGACCTGCAAGCGCAATCAGGACGCTACAGTATACGCCTGGACCCGCAGGGCCCGTATGGAGTGAATTATTCCATAAGATCCGTTCGAACAGATGAGTTTATTAGGGTGCAGGTCAGTTGTTATGGCCAGGGTGCTGCAATATTAGTTGCCTCTCATGATGATCCAGCAGTTTTCTATCGGACGATACAACTTGATCATCCGGCAGGTGATGAGTGGAAAGAACTCAAACTAGAATTCTCAGTCCCACCCACGATGAATAAGGAAAGGTTGCAGATTTACGTTTGGAACCCTAAACAAGAGCCAGTCTTCATTGATGATTTTGAACTGACGTATCAGAAACAGAAGGCTTATCCTGCATACGATCCTGAGATCGGTTTACACTTGTTTATTGACACACTCGATTTGGTTAAGCTTGAGCGTAAACGCGATGAGGCTTTTGAAAAGGGTATTCTTGAAACGGCTGAAAATGACTATGTAGATGGTATCATGTTTTATAAAGACACCATCATGCCCATCGAAATGAGATTAAAAGGCGATTGGCTTGATCATCTCGAAGGAAGAAAGTGGTCATTTCGAATAAAGCTGAGGCAAGGATATACCTGGAATTCCATACGAACTTTCTCAATACACACGCCTGAGGCGAGGGATTTTTTAAATGAATGGCTTGGTCATGAATTGTACCGAGATTTGGACATCCTGGCGCCGAGATATGGTTTTGTACCGGTCACTTTGAATGGGAAAAGCCTGGGAGTATATGCGTGGGAAGAGCATTTTGAGAAACAATTGGTAGAGAGCCTCAGTCGAAGGGAGGGGCCCATTATGAAATTTGCTGAAGATCATTTCTGGGTTTCACACAAAGTATTCAATACCGATTCGATCTACCTCACCTTACCTTTTTTACAGACTGCAGATATCCTTCCCTTTAAAGCAAACCGGGTATTTGGTGACACCTTGTTGATGAGCCAATTTCTGCTGGCTCAGAATCGAATGCACCAGTATCGAAGTGGGTTGTACCCCTTATCAGAGGTGTTTGACCTCGATAAACTAGCTGCATATTATGCCCTGATGGATCTAACCCGTGGTTTTCATGGATTAGCCTGGCACAATCAGCGCTGTTATTACAATCCGGTCATTGATAAGCTTGAGCCGATATATTTTGATGCTTACGCAGATTGGGGAGCCTATGCTATACCAGGACAAGCCATCTCAGGTTTTTCAAAACCTCAAGTTGACACCCTGATTAAATACGAGGATTACTTTAAGTATCGACCCTATCAAGATCTTGAATTCATAAGATCATACCAAAAATGGCTGGCTAAGGTGAGTGAACCTGGTCTTGTTGATGATTTTGTGACCAGACATGAGGATCAATTGCAGGAGTACCTGGAGCTGATCCAGAGTGAGTTTCCAGCCTATTTATATGATATGGATTTCTTACCTGAAAATGCCAAACAAATACAACAAGAGTTGCCTTCATTCGACGCCTTTGTTGCCAAGCAAACCGATTCAATTGACCACTTCGGTGAAGTGAACATTGAATCCTACCATACCCAATATCATCCTGCTTTTCCACCCAATTTTGTCAAAGTCAATCATTTGGTCGATGCAGCGGGCACGGCCCATTTGCAGATCAGGAATTATTATACCCAACCTATTTGGGTAGTTGGAGCAGGAGTGACAAATCGAGAACGGGCAATGACAGCGATTTCACCTTATAAGATCCCTGCTTTTGTTAACCAAAAACCTGGAATGTATGAGCTAAGCGGAGATGAGGAGGCTGGGTATGTATTTTTCAAGGTCGATCACCAGCAAGATCTTTTTTCAGTGGCCATTGATAATTACCCACACCCGCATTTTTACAGCCCTAGTCAAGCACTTCAAGATCAGTATGCTATGCAACTTCCGGATGGTGTACAAGTAATGGACAGTACTATTCGCTTTCAATCTGGTGAAATCAAAGCCAACCATCCAATGGTGATTCCTGCGGGATACCGGGTCGAGTTTGAAGCCGGTTGTCATTTGGTTTTGTCAGATTCTGCCTCCTTTATAAGTTGGTCTCCCGTAACAATGAAAGGAAATGCAATTAATCCAATTCGCATTGCAGGTAAGACTGAAGGAATGAATGGATTTACTGTATTACAGGCAAAAGAACTGTCAACAGTTGAGCATGTGCAGTTTACGGGTTTATCAAATCTTGATTACCGAGGATGGACTCTGACCGGGGCGGTTAATTTCTATGAATCACCCGTTCATATTGATTCTTGTTCATTCACCTACAACCATTGCGAAGATGCATTGAATATCATTCGCACCCATTTTTTAGTGACGAACAGCCATTTTAAACACACGTTTGCGGATGCTTTTGACTCAGATTTCTGTACTGGCGAAGTTAGTCAGGTTATATTTGAAGCCATTGGTAACGATGCTATTGATTTCTCAGGATCGGTTGTAGACATACGTCACTGCCAGATTCATCAGGCCGGTGATAAGGGTGTAAGTTGTGGAGAACAATCAATATTAACGGTTAATAATACCTCGGTTAGGGAAGCGAATATTGGTTTCGCTTCAAAAGATCGCTCTGAACTTATTCTCAATGAGTGTTCAGGAAAAAACTTGGTGTATGGCTTGATGGCCTTCCAAAAGAAGCCTGAATTCGGTCCGGCACAATTATGGGTCAATGCTTCTTCTTTCACACAAGTTGACACATTGACACTTATTGAAAGGTTTTCAACCTTGTGGTTGAATAAAGAGAAGATTGTAGGTGACCGTGAATCGGTGGCCAAACGCTTTTATTGAGCTATAAAAAAAATCTTATTTTTGCGTCAACAAATTGTTAACATTCGCTATGCAGAATGATAAGTGGGGATTATTTCAAAAATTCCTGATAACCGAAAATGCTAATATCAGTATCACTGATTTTCTGATTAATTCAGCCATATTAATCGTGTTGGGATTTCTTCTCGAAGTGACCTACCGAAAATGCGCTGGTTCCCTTTCTAATCGGCGTGGATTTGCTTCAAACTTTATTCTGTTGGGCTTTACCACAATGATTATAATTATAACGGTAAAGTCTAGCGTTGCCCTTTCTCTTGGATTAGTAGGGGCCTTATCTATCGTGCGTTTCAGAGCGGCCATTAAAGAACCTGAAGAACTGATCTATTTATTTATTGCAATTGCTCTTGGATTGGTTTTGGGTGCTAACCAGAGGGAGATTGCCCTTCTCGGATTTATAGTTGTAATGGGGATTGTGTGGGCTCGATTCTTTACCAAACCGAGGCTTGGACACCAGAATTTGTTTTTATCTATATCAACTGATCAACCCGATCAGATCACCCTGGCAGCCATCGTTGAATTGGTAAAGGAAACATTTGACGGGGCCGAGCTCAAGCGCTATGATGTGAGTCCTCAGGGGCTTGATGTCTCTTTTATAATTGAAGCCAGAGACCCTGAAAAGCTAGAACTCTTCCATACCAAGCTGAAAGAAAAGCACAGCCAGATTCAGGTCAGTTTTCTTGAGAATACGCCAATCTGATGAGTGAATCACAAAAAGGCCGCAGCACCGGCCAGCGCTTCGAGCGAAAATTTGTTACTCAACACCTGAGCGAAGCTGAAGTAATCATGCGTATCAGGCAGCACCCTTCATTTTTTTCAGAGATTTACTCAGGAAGGCAGATCAATAATATTTACTTTGATACACCTGGCCTGCAATTCTACTATGATAATATTTCGGGATCACCTCTGCGCAAGAAAGTAAGAATCCGATGGTACGGGGAATCATTAAACGAAGTACAAAAACCAATATTGGAATTCAAGCATAAATCTGGACTAACGGGTTGGAAAAGAAGTTTCTTGCTATCTGATTTTCGCGTTACAGGACAAGAACGAGGTGATTTCTTTCAGCGTATCTTTTGCCAATCCAACCTGCCCGAAGAGATTATATTTGAGCTGAGGCAGCTTGAACCAGTAATTCTCAACCGGTACTTCAGACGGTATTTTCAATCTCACGACAAAAGATTCAGATTTACTGTTGATTCCAATCTAAGGTACCGTGATTTCAGAAAGCCTAGTCACGCAGATCTTCAGGGAAATTATGATCACTGGAACCGAATTCTAGAACTAAAGTATTCATTTGATCATGATGTGGATGCCCAGTTCATTCTCAATCAACTACCGATACGATTGTCGAAAAGTTCAAAATACGTAAATGGGGTTGCCCGATTCAGGTCTACTGTCGCTGTTTAAAGAGCTACAGAACCAGCATAAATCCGAACGTCCTCACCATTGATGTCTTGATCTCCCAGGATAACCAGTCGCTCAATAACATTGCGAAATTCCCTGATGTTGCCTGTCCAGGCTAGTTTTTGCAACTCTTCGATTGCATCTTCGGTGATGCCCTTTTCAGGGAGACCCATTTCCTCACATACCTGCCGGATAAAGTGGTCGGCCAACAAAGGGATGTCATCAAGTCTTTCACTCAACCCAGGCACCTGGATAATGATGACGCTGAGTCTATGATAAAGGTCTTCTCTGAATCGGTTCTCATTTATTTCTTCTTTCAGGTTTTTATTTGTGGCTGCAATTATTCTCACATCTACCGAGATGTCTTTGTCACCCCCAACCCGATTGATTTTATTCTCCTGAAGAGCCCTCAATACTTTTGCTTGAGCCGATAGACTCATGTCACCAATTTCATCAAGAAATAATGTGCCGGCATTGGCTAATTCGAATTTGCCCTTTCTTTGTTTGTGAGCCGAGGTGAAAGATCCTTTTTCGTGTCCGAATAGTTCACTTTCAATTAGTTCACTCGGTATGGCCGCGCAGTTAACCTCCACAAAGGGATTGTGAGACCGATTGCTTTTCTCGTGCAATTGTCTCGCAACCAATTCCTTACCTGATCCGTTGCCGCCGGTAATTAAAACTCGTGCATCAGTCTGAGCCACACGGTCTATCATATCCATAACCTTAGCCATCGCACCGGATTCTCCAATCATGTGATATTTCTTACTGACCTTTTTCTTTAGCGCTCTTGTTTCGGTGATCAGATTGCTTTTATCGCTTGCATTTCTAATGGTAATCATGAGTCGGTTTAAATCAAGTGGCTTTTCAATGAAATCAAAGGCCCCTTTTTTAATGGCTTCAACAGCTGTGTCAACCGATCCATGACCGGTTATCATGATTACCTGGGTGTCGAAATGGTTTGACATAATGTGGTCAAGCACTTCAATTCCATCCATTTGTGGCATCTTAATGTCGCACAAAACAATATCAAAGCTTTTGTCCTTCAGTACTTCAATCCCTGAAGGTCCATCCTCGGCGAGCTCAACATCGTGCTTTTCGTATTCCAATACCTCTTTCAGCGTATTGCGGATGGGTCTTTCGTCATCTATGACCAGTATTTGAGACATAGTTTAGTTTTTATATCGAATCCATTTCCAAAGTTCAGCATAGTTTACCTTTTTTCCATACATAAGTATGCCTGTCCGGTATATCTTGGCAGCAAGCCAAATGGTTCCAAGAAAACACGCTACTAATAGAGCTCCTGAAAGCATGAGTTCCCAGGTGGGTACTCCAAAAGGTATTCGTACCATCATTTCGATTGGAGAGGTGAGCGGGATCATTGAAAACCAGAAAGCCAATGGGGCATGTGGGGCCTGCATAGCATTGATCATAACAAAAATACCCAATATCGGGGGTATGGTTATCGGCAACATAAATTGCTGGGTGTCTGTTTCATTGTCAACACCAGAACCCAAAC
>CAYUGX010000007.1:0-37718 GCA_964444375.1 uncultured Porphyromonadaceae bacterium
TGGATCTATGCTAGGTGGTATCAGCTTTCCAGTTTCTGTCTATTTGCTGTATGACGCCGAAACCCCGGTCATGCTGATCTTTGCCATTTTTATTGCGGTGATGATCATTTTCACCCATCGGTCAAACATCCAAAGAATTGCCCAGGGAAAGGAGAATCGCATTTGGTTCAGTAAGAAAAACCGAAAGGTTGATCACTAGCTGAAGTTATAGCTATAGGGATTTTTAGTGATCTTACCCTTCTTTAGATTGCTTCATATTTTGAAGATGCACATCTCGCTGTGGAAAGGGAATTTGAATATTGTTTTCCCTGAATTGATCATCGATTGAGAATCGAATTGCAGATTTAATATTTTCTATTCTGAAATTATTCTTGCTCCAAAAGAAGAGCTGAAAATCCAGACTCGAATCACCAAAGTTTTCAAAACGCACGAAGGGCTTAGGTTTCCTACTAACCTCTTTATGATGTGACGCAACGTTTAACAATACTTGTTCAACTAAGCGAGTGTCAGAACCATAGGCGACTCCTATATCAATGTGAAAACGCGTTTTTTCTTCATTATGGGTCCAATTTATGACTTCCTTAATGATAAACTGGGTATTAGGAATAATCATGATGTAATCATCTCGCGTAAGTACTTTTGAAGTCCGAATGCCGATGTGCTCTACTTTTCCGATTACGCCATTGGTAAGTTCAACTACGTCGCCCTCTCTTAGGTTCCCCTCAAACAATAGGAACAATCCGGATATCAAATCAGCCACAATCTGTTGCAATCCAAATCCTACGCCGACCAATACAGCCGCACCGGCTCCCCAGAGAATGGTAAGATTAACACCTGTCTGAGTCAGAAGTATTAGAAATACGATAACCCAAATCAAATAAGTTACAAAGCGAAAGACAGTTTTCGACTTTGTTGAATCTTTTTCCCTGAAATGTCGATCCGAGGTGAAAACCCTTTCAAGGCCCATAAGAAGTAGCCTGATAATTACAACAACAACCAATGCCACAAACAACATGCGTGGAGTGAGTAGAAAATTATTATTCTCGTTCGTTGAGCTGACTAAAGGATAATTTAAGAAGCCACCTAAGTCCAAACCAATTACAGCCAATAGCAATGCTAGCGCGACTAGCCAAACAACCCATCGTGCAAGCTGGAAAAGGATCCTTTTACGCCTCAGATCCCAATTCGTAAAAATCCTTCCATTTTTAATCCAGCGACTTGTAATTAAAACCAGCAAGGAGGCCGACGATATAATTACAGCGATCAACACCAAATCAAGGACGGTGAATGTCAGATCATTCAGTGAAAAGACTATGGTCTGAAGAAAGGTATTCATTTATATTTCTTTATAGATGGCCTTTATCTTTTTCAAATAGTATTCTTTTCTGTGATTCTCAATCAAATCTCCCTGATGCGCCATTGACACTGAGCCAGTCTCTTCAGAGACCACGAAAACGACTGAATCACTATTCTCTGACATTCCGACGGCAGCTCGATGACGCATACCCAAGCTTCCTCTTAAATTAGGATTGTCAGTTATCGGTAGTATGCATCCGGCAGCCTTGATTCGATTGTTGACCAAAATGACTGCACCATCGTGCAATGGTGTTGTTCGCTGGAAAATGGTCAATAATAAATCTCTTGAGAGCTCACCGTTAATGATTTGTCCAGTCTCAGCAAACGAACGCAATTCAGATTTTTTTGCCAGGACAATCAAGGCCCCGGTTTTTTTTTCTCCTAGTTGAAAACAGGTATCCAGGATCTTATTGAATTCCCAGGCCTCAGTTTCTGTCGATTTGAATCGAAAAAGTGATTCCAAGGTATACCCTGATTTTCTAAAATATCTTGTGCCGAGAAGCAATAAAAAACGGCGAACTTCTTGTTGAAAGACGATCAGCAAAGCTATGAGGCCCAATCCGATAAACTGTCCTAAAATACTCCCCAACAGTTCCATATTCAAGGCGTCAACCAACAACCACATCAGAATCAACAGAAATACTCCGTAAAAAATGTTCAAGGCCACCGTTCCTCGAATCAGCAAATACAACTGGTACAGCAAGAATGCAACCAAAAGGATGTCGACCACATCCAGTATTCTGATATTTTCAAATACAAACCCCATTAACTTCTATCTATCGCATTAACTAATTGCAGACACTGTCTGGCTGCTTTGATGTCATGAGTACGCAAAATATCGGCTCCATTCAGTCTGGCCAGAGTGTGAAGTACGCTTGTTCCGTTCAGTGCATCCTGGGGCTCAACTTCCAGTGTTTTGTAAATCATTGATTTGCGACTCACTCCGACCAGTAAAGGCCTTTCTAAAATACTAAATTGACACAAATTCTTCAGTATTTGAAAATTATGCACAATACTTTTACCAAAACCAAACCCCGGGTCAACAATAATATCGTGTACTCCGGCCTCAGCAAAGCTACGCAAAGATTTGTTCAGGTCAGTGATCACATCATTAACAACATGCAAATATTCAGGATTCTCCTGCATAGTTTCAGGCAATCCTTTCATATGCATTAAAATGACTGGAATGCCCAAATCAGCAATTACTCCTGGCATTTCTTTATCCAACCTCCCGGAAGATATGTCATTGATCATTTTAACCCCATAGTCAAGAACTGCACGTTTAGCAATTACAGATCGAAAGGTATCCAGGGATACAGGCAAATCTGGGAAATGAGCCGCCAGATATTTCAGGATTGGCTCCAGTCGTGTCCATTCCTCATCCTGATCCGGCAGATGTGCCCCTGGTCGACTTGAAACGGCTCCCACATCAAGTATATCCACCCCTTCTTTTACCATCGAATCAATGCGCTCATGCAATTTTGACAAATCAAGTAGTCGGCTCTGAGCATAAAATGAATCCGGTGTTGCATTGAGAATACCCATTATGATCCCATCGGATATCGATACTAGATCAGGGCCTATCTTTATGAAATTTGGTTTTCCCATCCGGTAGGAGTTGATAAATTTGATGCAGACAAATTTAGAATAATACCTATAATGTTTATCAAATTTGATACTTTTAGAAGCGGAAAAACCACAAATATGACAAAAACTGAACAGCAGTTTGATCATGCTGTTGACCTTTGCAAGGAACTCTATTTGAATAAAATGAAGGATTACGGGAGTTCTTGGAGGATCATGAGGCCCTCATCAGTAACCGATCAGTTGTTCATCAAGGCGCAACGTATTCAAAGTATTGAGATAAAAGGTGAGCAGCGAATTGATGATGATATTCAGTCAGAGTTCATAGGTTTAGTCAATTACGCTGTGATAGGTATAATTCAGCTTGAATTGATCAATCAAGGGAACAATGAACTTGAATTATCTGTCCCTTTTGCTGCTGAATTGTATACTGCGAAGATCAATATGGCTAAGGAATTGATGATCAATAAGAACCATGATTATGGTGAAGCCTGGCGCGAGATGCGTGTTAGCTCATATA
The DNA here is from genome assembly GCA_964444375.1 of uncultured Porphyromonadaceae bacterium. Lineage (GTDB taxonomy): Bacteria > Bacteroidota > Bacteroidia > Bacteroidales > UBA12481 > JABHCC01. The sequence continues at coordinate 3,461 of CAYUGX010000007.1, forward strand.
CCGATCTAATATTAATGAAGATCTACAGGATCAAACAGATTGAGAACAACGCAGGTCAGACTTTAGTATCAGAAGGAATCGATGCAAATTATTTTGACATCATCAATTATGCTATTTTTGCTTTAATAAAGCTTTCATTCGATAATCAGGAGGAAGAATCATGACACTTTTGAAAATCATTAGTAAATGGATTGTAGGACTGGTATTTGTATTCAGTGGATTTGTAAAATGCATTGATCCACTGGGAACTGCCTACAAAATTAATGACTACTTGCTGGCCTTTGGTCTGGATGGGCTGGTTGAATACGCACTCTTTTTGTCTATTCTGATGTGCGGGATCGAACTGCTAATTGGCTTAATGCTAATAACTAACACGCTGATCAGAATCGCTGCCTGGATCACCCTAGTGTTCATGGCCTTTTACACTTTCCTCACTTTTATGATCGCTGTGGTTAATACCGGAGTTACCGATTGTGGATGCTTTGGTGATGCGATTAAACTTACCAACTGGGAAACATTCATCAAGAATGTGTTTTTAATGATCTTCACCTTAATACTCTTTGCAAACCGCAAGAACTACGGTGAATTGTTTGCCCCGATAATTCGGTGGCTTTTCCTCTTACTCTTGGTCTTCCTGGTTTTCGGATTTGAAATCTGGTCAGTGAATCGTTTACCCATTATAGACTTCAGGCCGTATAAAATTGGTAACAATATTCGTGAACAAAGTGAGATGCCTCCTGGAGCCAATCCCGATGTATATGAGCAAACTTTCTATTATAGAAAAGATGGGAAGACGAAAGCCTTCTCAATTGATAATATACCCACAACACCTGGATGGGAATTCGTTGATCGCAAAGACAAGCTGATCAGTAAAGGCTACGAACCACCCATTCATGACTTTTATGTTTTTGATCTGGCCGGTTACGAAAAGACAGATCATATTTTGGACAGTAGATATATCTTCATCCTAGTTGCTTACGATTTGAATAAGGCCGATGTCGCATACCAGGAAGAAATCAATGCCATTGCTGAACATTTGATGATGCGGGGGTATGAATTCGCCTGTTTCACGGCATCTTCAGATGAAGAAATCTACGAGTATCAATCGCTAACTAATGCCCCCTATTCATTCTATCGAATGGATCCCATTCCATTGAAAACCATCATCCGGGCCAATCCAGGATTATTGTTATTGCGAAAAGGAACTGTCATGAATAAATGGCACTACCGGGGTTTACCCACCTACGAAGAAATTGATATTGAAATTCAAGACGTTAAATACTAAAGATTAATAACCTCACTAACACGTTTATCTTAATGAGAAAAAGAATTGTTGCTGGCAACTGGAAAATGAATACAACAGTTGCCGAGGGATTGGAACTTGCCCAGGCGGTGAATGAGAAAGCAGCTAAGCGGCATGATGAAACAGTTGGCGTAGCCATTGCTCCTCCTTTGACCCATCTAAATACGATTATTTCGTCTTTAGAAACAACTGATATTTGCATCGCTGCACAAAACTGTTCAGCTGAAGCTTCAGGAGCATATACCGGTGAAGTGTCTGCCAAAACTCTTGCCGACATGGGGGTTAATGCGGTCATTATCGGACATTCTGAACGACGAGCCTATTATCATGAAGATCATGCTTTTCTAGCTCAAAAGGTCAATCGTGTACTCGAGAATAATATGAAGGCTATTTTTTGTTGCGGTGAAGTGCTCTCTGAGCGTGAAGCCAATCGACAGAATGAAATAGTAAGTAAGCAGCTGGCCGACAGTTTGTATCATTTGAATAATGACCAGATTGAGCAAGTGGTCATCGCTTATGAGCCTGTTTGGGCTATTGGAACCGGTGTAACTGCAAGTTCAGATCAAGCACAAGAGATGCATGCATTTATCAGGGCAGAAATAAAGAATAAGTATGGAGCTGAGGTAGCTGAAAACATGACTATTTTATATGGTGGATCATGCAAGCCTACTAACGCCCAGGAGTTATTCTCCAATCCTGATGTTGACGGTGGCCTGATTGGAGGTGCGTCACTTAAAGCTGATGATTTCATGGGCATTGTTAATGCCTTTTAAAAAACATAGATTATTATAACTTTTTAAACAGGCAATCCGTTATAGTTAGGATTGCCTGTTTTTGCTATGTCAAAGAAGTACCTCATACTATTCTTTATTGTAGCGACCCCGATCAGCCTGGTGTCTCAGGATACACAAGGATTTACCTTTCCGGCTGAATCAAATGGGTTCATTGAGGTACTTAGCAACTATCTGTCTAGCAGTGCCTCTCAAAAGACTACTATTGCTGAATTTACATCCTTTAATGAATCGTATCAACCTGAAGAAAATGAATGGATCAGTCTGGCAAACACAGCCAATGCCTTGTGCCGTGATGAATCCCAGCCTACCCCAACATTTTTACGTTTTATTCAGGGTTGTATTTCTTTTCAATCAAGCACCTTAGATCGTTTAAGCTTTTCACACTGGCTGAATGAATTGTATGGTATGCTTGCTGAGCCATCGCCTTCACTCATACAGATTGAAACAGTAATCCAATTTGCTAACGGATTGAACCGCAATCAACAATTGTTTTCATCGAGTTCAATCGAATGGAAATTGAATGCATCTGCACTTTCGCTCAAAACAGACAGCCTTCTTTATCTCAGCTTCCAGAATGGCACTTTGACCGGAATCGCCGGCAGAGAGAATGCTACCATTAACGGTTTATCAGGCAAATACTATCCCATTCACCAACTCCTGGATGGGAATCGGGGAACGGTAAATTGGGAAAGCGTTGGTATTAATCAAGAAGATGTGTTTGCTCAACTCAATACATATCAACTAGACCTTTCAAAGTCAGTGTTCACTATTGATTCAGTTCTTCTGAATGACAAGCGCTACTTCAGGCATCCAGTGCTTGGCCGACTCGAGCATAAAGCATCAAGCGGTTTGCCTGCTAATCGACGTGGCTATCCAAAGTTCATCTCTTACGATAGAGTAAACCCGATAAAGAATATTTTTCCAAATATGGACTATTCAGGTGGTTTTACTCTTCAGGGCAACAAAGTAATTGGTGCCGATATGCTGAGTAGCAGAGGCACGTTAATCATTTTCCAGAACAACCGGCCTGTCATGCGATTGGGATCAACTTACTTCCTCTTCACTGAAACCCGTGCACGTGGTGTAAATGCTGAGGTTAGCATATATCTTGAGCAGGACTCTATTTTCCATCCAGGACTCAGTTTCCAATACCAGCAGAAGATTAATGAAGTTGCGCTGATGCGCGATGGTTTGGGCTTATCAAACAGTCGCTTTTTCAATACATTCCACAATCTAGACCTGGATGTTGAAATGATAACCTGGCATCCTGGCGACACCCTGATGGTGATGTCTGGCATGGTTGGTAGCCTCGAGAATCAGGCACATTTTGAATCGGCAGACTACTTCAGTGTTCAACGGTATAATGAAATCCAGGTTGCCGATTGGCAAAATCCTTTGGTTGGCATAAAGCGATGTGCTACCTATTATAATTCAAGAATCTATACTGCAGGAGATTTGGCTGAATTTTTAAAGAAGCCTCATCATGCAGTAGCTGAAACATTGCTTAAATTATCTTTCCTTGGTTTCGTCAGGTATGATACCCAAACAGATGTCGTGGAAGTAACACAACGATGCTACGATTTTCTGGAAAAGCACGCTGAGAAACAAGACTATGATATAATTCGCTTTCAATCAGACATCCCACCACCAACGCCGAACGGTTATATCCTTCTCAAAACCAAAGAGCTCATGATCAATGGTGTAAGGTCTATCAACTTCAGCACAGTACGAGGCGTTGTTGCCTACCCCAATCGCCGTCAGGTACGGGTTGGGCAGAATCGGGCTATTCGGTTTGATGGACGCGTTAAAGGTGGATTATTGGATTTTGTTGGAACGGGCTTTGAATTGCAATACCCTGAATACGGACTTTATGTAGATCATGTCGAAAAAATCAATCTAAAAGTCCACATCCCACTAAATGAAGACTATACAGAAACATATGTAACCGATATTTCGTCAGTAATAGAAAACACCCGAGGAAAGCTTTATATTGACGCTCCAAACAATAAATCAGGTGTTCGATACGAGGATTATCCTCAATATCCGTGGTTTATTGCCGATACCAGTGCATTTGTATATTACGATCAATCATTCGTTCAGGGCGGAGTATATCGACGAGACAGTTTCTACTTCTCGACCAATCAATTAAGCCTTCCTGGGTTAAATAGCGTATACTTAAAAGACAGTTTGTCATTTCATGGACAGTTCAAAACAGCAGGAATATTCCCAACGGTTCAGGTCGATTTAGGATATCGTGAAGACCATTCGCTGGGTTTTGAAACACTGTATACACCTGATTCTGGGTATTCCATCTACCAGGGCAAAGGACGGTTTTACAATGAAATTAAAATGAGCAATGAAGGCTTGGTCGGTGATGGTGTTCTTGAATACCTTGATGCTACCCTGGTCTCTGATCATTTTCTTTTTCTACCGGATGAATTGCAGACCGTGGCAAAAGTCATCAGTGTTGAAGCAGATCCAACTGCCAAAGGAAAACCAGCCACGACCGGTGCTGAAATTGATATCTCCTGGGACCCCTTTAATGATCAAATGTTAGCTACTCCCAAAGACAGTTTATTGCAGATTTATGAAGGCGTTGCCTTTGATGGTGAAATGCAGATTGAACCTGATGGTATACGGGGCAATGGAACCTTAAGCATGCAAGATTTTGAGATCACCTCATCTGATTTTCAATTTTTCAAGCAGAGTATTGTAGCTGAGAATTCTGAGTTCAACCTCTTCAGTACATTCTTAGACAGCACTCAGCAAAATAAAATTCCTGAAAAGGATCTAACTGCTACTGATTTCAGGATTCGCGTAGATTTTGTCAACCATTTCCTAAAAGGAGAACCAGAAACTGATGGAGCTAAAATTAATTTCCATCAAAATCGATTCAGTACACGGGGGAGTGAGTTTAACTGGACCATCGGAGAAGATCAGGTAGATCTCATGAGTGGTCAATTCCATTCTGAAAAAGCTGATCATGAGGGTTTGAACTTCAATGGATCAGCTGGAACATTCGACAGGTCTAACTATATTCTGCAAGCCAACCAGGTGGATTCTATTTTAATAGCTGACGCTATCATAATACCTGGCCAAGACTTTTTGACTATACGAAGTAATGCTCATATTGATTCGATTAATTCATGCCGTATTAAATCTGCTAATGACCTAAACCATCAGTTTGTCAACGCTGTGGTCAAACTGCGGGGCAAGAACCATTACCTTGCCGCAGGTCAATTTGTTTATACGGATATAGCAGAACGAAATTTGTTCATACCGTTTACTGATATTCGAGTTAAAAACGGAACAACCGTGGCGAAAGGCCAGGTTAAGCCCACTGACCAATTCTTCTTATCTCCTGAATTTGCATATAAGGGTGATGTTTCATTTATCATGAATAAGAAACTGCTTGACTTTGATGGCTATTTCCAGCTTACTCACGATTGTATCTCCGTGACAAAGAAATGGGTGCAAGTAAAAGCAACAATAGATCCCAAGGATGTAGTGATTCCAATCGCACCTAAGCTGAAAGATGATAGTAATGAGGTAATTCATTCGGGTTTCTTATTGAGCAATCAACCGATAAAACTTTACTCAAGCTTCTTAGGACCCCATACCCGCTATAGTGATGCAAGTGTACTGGAAACATCTGGATTACTATGGTTCGATTATGACACTGAATCCTATTTGATTGCGGAAAATCGACCGAATAACGGTACTGCTCTTATTCCCCGGACTAGCCTAGGAAGAAATAATTGTGTCGTTGACGGTGAGGGCAAGATAAATTTCGGAGTTGATCTGGGACAGGTTACCCTTCAGTCGGCTGGCACGCTTAGCCATGAATTGACATCCGATAGTGTGACACTCAATACGATGACGGGTATAGACTTTTTCATGAACGATAAGGCCATGAATTACGTAGCCAAATCATTAAACAGCATAAATGGTGCTCGGCCAATTAATTATTCAGATATAATGACACAAAGAGCCTTGTTGCATTTTACCGGCCAGAATGAAGGTGAAAAAATTCTCAATCAACTCAGTCTAATGGGTGGTTTTAAGAAACTCCCAGCCCTTTTCGAGCACAGTATACTCTTTTCAAAGCTTGATCTGGCTTGGAATAATGAACGAGGGTCATATCAATCTGTTGGACAGATAGGGATCAGCAATATAATGGATAAACCGGTAAACAAGTTATTTAATGGTCATCTAGAAATTTCGCATCGGCGGGGTGGTGATAGTTTCACGCTCTATATTGAAACCAGTCCAGGTAACTACTTCTTTTTCTATTACAATCGTGGATTGTTGCAGGTTTTGGCGAGTCCTGAATTTGAGAAGTTCAATGAAATGGTTCGAAGCACAAAAGAGTCAAAACGCAAATCCAGTGCTGAAGGAAGTGTTCCGTATCAATATTACATCGGTCAATACAGATTAGTCAGAAGCTTTCTGGATCAGTTTAATTAACCATGACCTTCCTCACAATCACACCTTGATCATCTTGCTGACATTTTACCAGGTAGAGGCCTCTAGACCATTCCTTTATGTCAATATACTGGTAAGACTTTGAGTGATTGGGCAGGTCAATCTGCCAGACTACTTGTCCCGTCAAATTCAAAACCTGAATCTGATTTATTCTGGTGATTGATTCATCCCAAACCAGCCCTATTTTTTCTGAAGCTGGATTTGGAAACACACGCAATTCTTTATTTAGGTCATGTTCTTCGACATTGGAACTGACTTCAGTTTTGAAAGTAAAAGTTGAGCTGAAATCGGAGTATGCACCCCCATCGGTTGCACTGACTCGCCAGTAATAGGTTGTGTTGAGATCCAGTGTTTCCACAATGATATCAGGACTACCTGATGCCATGGCCAGCACTACTTCAGTGAAAACAGGTGTTAGCGACAATTCAATTTTATACGACTTGATGTGGGGAACTGAAGTCCAACTCAGACCAAGGTTTTTACTGCTTTGGTTCTCTGCACCGTCTGCCGGTTCTTGAAGCTGTGGAACAACACAACTTAGAAACACAGGTACAATTTTAACCGTATTTGAGGTAAAATTCGGCACACATAATTCTTGTGTCGCTGTGTTAAAGAAAATGTCAGCCGGACCGTTTAGTTCACTTTCGAATACAACAGGATCCACAGTAAAATCAGCATTAGTGCGGTAGACACGGTTACTTCCCCATGAAGAAAAATAGACGTTACCACAATTGTCCCGTGCAATACCATCGAGATTTGAATAAGGAGTGGCCAGCAAATTGGTCACTGTTGCAGTTGCCAGGTCTATGGCTGAGATCGGGGAATTAGCTTTCCAGAAACAAGCGAGCAGGCGATTATTTGGCTGATCGTATAGTACCCCATTTACTCCAGAAACTCCGGACGTAACAAAGTTGCTAACCGCCTGGGTTGAAGGTATGATTTTGTGTATTATCCCAGTATCTGTATCTCCAACGTATAGATTACCATCTGAGTCTGCTGTAATTCCATTCAACCAGGCTGAGCCAGGAACAGCCACATGGAAAACGTGCTCACCAGTTTCTAAGTTGTATCCTTCTACTTCATTGACATCACTGACATATACAATATTATTCACCACAGTCATTCCTTTAGGTCCTTTAAGACCAGCATTGGCAAATTCGACACGTTCAAGACTTACCGGATCAAGATGTAAAATGTAACCATTTGTATTACCAGCCACATTTGAAACCAAATACTTCTCATTGAACGGATCCCATCTGACACATTCAGGACTGTTATAATTTTGGGCATTAACACTGATTGTAAATAGCAGGAGAGATAAAAACGGAAGTAGAGTTTGTTTCATGGCCTTATGGTTATAATGTCTGACTAAAAATACAATATAGGAGACAAAAAATGGCTATTTTGTGTGGGAATTTATAATCTGAATAACCATGAGAAAGCTCTTACTGATGATTTGTGCCATGATGATTGCAACCTGCCTGGTTGCTCAGGATAGGCCCAATCTGTATGACCCAGGTGCTGATGCTGAAAAAGATTTAAAGACGGCAATCAAAAAGGCCAAGAATGAAGGAAAACATGTTTTTATTCAGGTCGGTGGAAATTGGTGTGGATGGTGCATATTATTCCATCAATATGTTGAAGATAATCTCGACATAAAGAATTTAGTAACTGACAATTATGTGGTCCTCAAAGTGAATTGGTCTCCTGAAAACCGAAACGAAAAACTAATGGCTGATTTTGGACATCCACAACGATTTGGGTTTCCGGTTTTCATAGTTCTTGATGGTGAAGGAAATCGAATTCACACCCAAAACTCAGCATTACTTGAAGAAGGAAAAGGATACAACAAACGACATGTAACTGCCTTCTTCAGAAACTGGAGTCCTGCTGCAGTTAATCCGACTTCAAAAAAGTAATGAACCTCTTTTTCACCAACCTGATTCAGAAGGATTTTGCCATCTTAACGGAGGCTGAGTCAAAGCATGCTATACAGGTGCTGCGATTAAAGGCTGGTGATCCCTTGATTTTTGTTGATGGCCTAGGTGGGTGGTACGAAGGGTTGATTGTTGAAGCCCATGCAAAACGCTGCACAATTGCTATTAAATCGAGAAAAGGGGAGGTTGGTAAGAGGCCGTATCAATTGCATCTCGCTATTGCTCCCACCAAGAACATTGACCGTTTCGAATGGATTCTTGAAAAAGCTACTGAACTGGGAATTGATCGGATTACGCCAATTCTCTGTGCACATTCTGAACGCAAGGTCATTAAATTAGATCGCTTACAAAGGGTAATCGTATCGGCCATGAAACAATCGCTCAAAGCCTACATTCCCACATTAGACGATCTAACTCCTTTCGAAGTGGTAATCAGAGATCAACATGCGGACCAAAAATGGATGGCACATTGCCTGGATCAACCCAGGACATCAATCCACAAACTGCTCAAACCCGGGCAAAATAGTTTGATCCTGATAGGCCCGGAAGGGGATTTCAGTCAAGAAGAATGGGTCCTCGCTGCCGAGAACAACTTTACCGGCATAAACCTAGGACCCAGTCGCTTACGCACGGAGACAGCAGCCATAGCTGCCTGCACCTCCGTCTACCTTACAAACCTTTAAGATTATGACAAGTCGAGAACGTATTCAAAAAGCCCTAAACCACGAACAACCCGACCGTATACCTCTGGATCTGGGTGGATCAGCAACATCAGGTCTACATGCTCAAACAGTAAACGATTTGCGATCCTATCTGAAGCTGGAGAAGAGACCAGTTAAAGCATTTGAACCATACCAAATGTTAGGATGGATGGATGAAGACCTACTAGATGCTCTGGACATTGATGTTCAGAACATTCCAGGTCACAAAACTATGTTTGGATTCCCAAACCAAAACTGGAAGCCGTGGAAATTACCAAATGGTTTGGAGGTCTTGATGGCTGAAGATTTCGAATATGATGAAGATGATGATGGATCAATCCTTGTATATCCAGAAGGTGATCGAACAGTTCAACCCAGCGGCAAAATGCCTAGTGGAGGTTATTTTTTCGATACCATCATCCGGCAGGAACCCATTATTGAAGATCAGCTAAATCCAGCTGATAACCTGGAAGAATTCACACCTATTAATCAGGATACACTAACGCATTTTGCTGAGCAAATGAAAAGCTTCTCCTCTTCATCACGTGCCCTTCTAGCCTCATTTGGAGGAACTGCCATTGGAGATATTGCATTGGTACCCGGACCTTTTATGAAAGCACCCAAGGGCATCAGAGACATCAGCGAATGGTATTTATCGACACTTATCAGACAAGATTATTTGCATGAGGTATTTGAAAAACAAACTGAAGTTGCGCTACAGAACCTGGCTAAAATTCACCCGATTGTTGGTAATCGCATCGATGCCGTATTTGTATGTGGTACTGATTTTGGAACCCAAACCTCAACCTTTTGTTCATCTGACATCTATTTAAGTTTGTATCATCCCTATTACAAACGTATCAATGACTGGATTCATCAACATACTCACTGGAAGACATTCAAGCATTCATGTGGTGCTGTAGCTGAATTCATCCCGCTCTTTATCGATTCTGGATTTGACATCCTGAATCCGGTTCAAATATCGGCCTCCGGAATGGATCCAAAAATCCTTAAGAAAGAGTATGGCCAGGAGATTGTCTTTTGGGGAGGCGGAATTGATACACAACAAATGTTGCCGTTTGGCACCCCAAACGAAATCCGTTCACAAGTGTTGAAGAACTGCGAGGTTTTTGCTAAAGACGGAGGTTTTATATTCAACACCGTACATAATATCCAAGGGCATACCCCCATTCATAACGTGGTGGCCATGATCAACGCACTTCGTGAATTCAACGGACTCAAGCTAATATAGATTAAGATCATAGCATGCCTTTAAATGGAATTGACATCGGGATCATTGTCTTCTATCTCACTGTCATTGTAATTATTGGACTTGTTCTTAGACGATTTGCTGCCAGAAACAAAAGTTCTTATATGCTTGGTGGCAATAAACTTCCCTGGTATATGCTGGGTCTTTCAAACGCCTCCGGCATGTTCGATATTTCAGGAACGATGTGGTTAGTTGCCATCACTTTCGTGTATGGAATGAAAAGTATTTGGATTCCTTGGCTTTGGCCTGTTTTCAATCAAATCTTTCTGATGGTATTTCTATCTGCCTGGCTGCGTAGATCGAATGTAACAACCGGAGCTGAATGGATTGGAACCCGTTTTGGGACGGGAAAAGCAGGCCAGTTGTCGCATACCATTGTTGTTGTTTTTGCCTTAATTAGTTGCCTAGGATTTCTTGCATACGGCTTTATAGGATTGGGCAAATTTGTTGAAATATTCATCCCATATGAATGGCTGTCACAGTACCTTCCTTTTGACATTCAAGTTAAGTATGTACCCCATTTCTATGGACTTGCATTTACCCTGTTCGCTGTATTTTATTCCGTTCTTGGGGGTATGTCGGGCATCGTTTGGGCAGATGTTGTGCAATATATAATCATGACTGTTTCAGCTCTTATCATTGCAGTAATAGCTATGAAGGCTCTGGGACAAAATGCTCTAACGATTCCGGATGGCTGGATGAATCCGTTCTTTGGAAAATCATTGGATCTCGACTGGTCAGGTATCCTGACGGAAGTCAATGCAAAGATTCAATCTGACGGCTATTCTTTGTTTAGTCTGTTTTTCAGCATGCTTCTGTTTAAAGGGATTCTAGTCAGTCTGGCCGGGCCGGTTCCAAATTATGACATGCAAAAAATTCTGTCAACGAAATCACCAAAAGAAGCTGCCAAAATGAGCGGTTTCGTAACTGTAGTCCTCATGCCTATTCGCTATCTGATGATAGGTGGCATCACCATTCTTGGACTACTTTTTTTTGATCAATTAGACCTTTCCGTTGCTGGGCGAACCGATTTTGAACAAATACTCCCTTCGGTTATCAATGAATTTGCCCCGGTAGGACTAACCGGTTTGTTGTTGGCGGGTCTGTTAGCTGCCTTTATGGGGACTTTTGCCGGCACCTTAAATGCTGCACAAGCTTACCTGGTGAATGACATTTATCTTAAGTACATCAAACCAAAGGCAAGTAATCGTAGCATAAGAAATACCAATTACTTATCTGGTCTATTGGTAGTATTCCTCAGTACGGTCTTTGGCTTCTTTGCACTTGACGTAAATGCTGTTTTGCAATGGATAGTAAGTGCCTTATTTGGCAGCTATATTGCTTCTAATCTTTTGAAATGGTATTGGTGGAGATTCAATGGGTATGGATTCTTTTGGGGTATGGTTGCCGGAATTATTCCTGCCCTGATTTTTCCTTATATTTTTTCCAACACCCTGAGCCTCTATTATTTTCCACTGATTCTCATCATTGCGGTAATTGGTTGCATTGCCGGAACCCTGTTGACCAAACCCGTAGATAATCAGACACTAAAGCTGTTTTATAAAAATGTTAAACCCTGGGGATTCTGGAAGCCTATCAGAAAGATGGTGCAAAGTGAAGACCAGGATTTTCAACCGAATACAAATTTTAAACGAGACCTCCTCAATATAATTATTGGAACAATTTCCCAAACTGCTATCGTTGCGGCACCTCTTTTCTGTGTTCTGCGTGAATGGCGCTATGCCTTAATTGCTGGCACAATTGTGGCTATTGGCTTTCTAATTATGAAAAAAACATGGTGGAATACCCTGGATGAATTTGATCGGTAGACCTGAACTACCATTGGAGTGATAGCAGTGCTTGTTATCGACCTTATCTTTTAAACAAGCGGTCCAAAAATGAAGATCTTTTTTGATCCTCATACTTTTTATACGTCGAGTCTTGCTCTAATCCAAATTGTTCAACAGCAATAAAACGAATGCGATCCATCCCATCGTCGCCAACCCTTCTTTTGAATCGCCCAAACTCGCTACTGGCGAAGGGTTTCTCCTTTTGGAAATGGACTTCTCCACAAAAGTATTGCCAATAGGGATTCTCAAGCCAGATATCCAATGCCTTTTCCTCTCCCAGGTTGAAGCGACTCTTTAACAGAAGTAGACCTACAATTTTTCTCACTGGAACAGAAGGTCTTCCCCTGTCTGAGTAATAGCCCCTGAAGTGGTTTTCGAGAGAATTCCAGTCAATGAGATCTCCAACCCTGACCAGTTCGTGGTCTGGATCGATAAACTTATTCATTGGGACATTGAACATGTCCAACTGCCGGCTTTTTCTTCCGCGACCCAGCATATGTTTTAGATCCAAGAACAACAAAATACAAATTCTGGCTGATTAATCCTAAATTAGTACTTGTAAATAAATCTATTTCAGGGCTATGCTAACTAGTTGTCGCCAGTATACATTGATCCTCTTTATTGCCTTTGTCATGACACCACTATTTTCATCTTCTAATGGACAGATTAAGCAGCAGGATAGATTGCCAGCTGTTGCTGGTCAATTTTATCCTGACAATAGGCAGGACTTACTTCACCGATTAGCTGATCTGTATGGTTCGGCTATCAGTCCCACGCAACATCACCGGCTTCGCGCCTTGGTTCTACCTCATGCCGGATATGATTTTTCAGGCGGGATTGCGGCAGATGGCTATAACCAATTAGTTGACCTATCGGATTACCAACGGATTTTTATAATAGCATCAAGCCACAGGGTAAGCATTGGTAAGGCATCAGTATATTCCGTAGGTGACTATGTCACACCCCTTGGCAAATTGCAGGTTGATTCTGATATAGTGAACACGCTGCTCAAACAAAACTGTTTCACTTTTGATCCGGCCGTGCATCGGCAAGAACACAGCTTAGAAGTACAATTACCTTTTCTGCAGTTCATGGACCCAGTTCCGCCTATAGTTCCTATTGTAATTGCCAGTCAGCAGCCATCAGTGGCTGAAGACATTGCTGAAGTATTAAGAACCTGGTTCACACCAGATAACCTGTTTATTATCAGTGCTGATTTCTCGCATTTTCCTGGGTATGCAGATGCCCAGCACGTTGATAAATTGACGGCCGAAGCTTTTTGCAGTGGGGACCCTCAGATTTTCATGAATCAACTTAAAGTAAATGAAGGGATGAAAGTCAGAGGGTTGTCAACATCAATGTGTGCCTGGCCCGCTGGATTAACTTTACTTCATTTGAGTATGTCACACGACCAGTTGTATTATGAAGAATTGAGTTATGCAAATTCTGGTGATCATCCACAATATGGAGACAAACGTCGGGTTGTAGGTTATCATGCGATTGCTCTGAGAGATCAATCGACTGTGAATCAAAACTTCTATCTAAGCAACAAAGACAAGTCAGATCTCTTAGGCATTGCCCGTCAAACACTGAATGATTATGTTGTAAACCGCAAACAACCAAATTATCAACCCGATCTTTTTTCAAGTCGATTGTTGTCGGAGACCGGAGCCTTTGTCAGTTTGAAAATTAATAAGAAGCTTAGAGGTTGTATCGGAAGTTTTAAACCCCGAGAACCCCTGTATGAAACCATAGGCGAATTAACGGTAGCATCATCATCAAGAGATTCCCGCTTTTTGCCTGTACAACCAGCTGACTTACCTGATATCCATATTGAGATCAGTGTATTGACACCGATGAAGAGAATCCATGATATAAAAGAGATTCAGCTAGGTAAACACGGTATTTATATTCGCAAAGGAGCTAATAGTGGCACCTTTCTGCCCCAGGTAGCAACTGAAACAGGTTGGTCACTGGAAGAGTTTCTCGGTCATTGTTCACGTGATAAAGCTGGAATTGGCTGGGAGGGATGGCGTAAGGCAGAAATATACACGTTTGAGGCAATTATCTTCAAAGAGAAGAGATGAAAAAGCGAAAGTTTATAAAGCAAATGGGTGTCTTGGGTGCTAGTCTTTATAGTACGAGTACCGTCTTTGGAAGAAATTATCAATTCACTAATTCAACAGATCATATGAGTCAAGATCAACCTGCGTATAAAGAAGCCAGCTATGTCATTCAAACTCCAAAAGGGCTTCGCTGTCTGATATGCCCAAATGAATGCACACTGAAGGAAGGTGAAGTGAGTGACTGTCATAATCGCAAAGTAATCCAGGGCAAATTGTATAGCACTGCCTATGGCAACCCCTGCGCTTTACATGTTGATCCTGTCGAAAAGAAACCATTGGTGCATTATTATCCAGGCATGCGAACTTTCTCTGTGGGTACAGCCGGATGCAATTTCTCGTGCCTAAATTGCCAAAACTGGGAGATTTCACAAGTCAGTCCTGGAGACCTCAGATCACACCAAGCTTCTCCTGAAGAATTGCTCGCAACGGCCAAACAATATCAATGCCCAGCCATTGCCTATACCTATACTGAGCCTACTTCATTTTTTGAGTACATGTTTGATACGGCAATGTTAGCCTCAAAAGCCGGTATTAAAAATATTATGATCTCAAATGGATTCATTAATCCCAAACCCCTTGATGATTTGATCCCCTATTTGGATGCTGCAAATATCGACCTAAAAGCCTTTAATTCAGAAACGTATATGCAATTGACAGGAGGTGATTTAGAACCTGTTCTTGATACCCTTCTGACGTTAAAATCTAAGGAAAAATGGATAGAGATCACTAATTTGATCATTCCTGGTTGGACTGATGATCTAGATATGATCAAGAAAATGTGTAGATCTCTATCGACCAAATAAAAATCTGATCATCCCTTGCATTTCAGTCGTTTTCATCCAGCTCATAAACTCAAGCACGTTAAATCAACACCACTAAAGACCTTATTGGCAGCTCGGAAGATTGCACTTGACGCAGGTTTGCGATATGTTTACATAGGTAATGTTCCAGAGATTGCTGGTGAAAATACCGCTTGTCATGCCTGTAAAGAATTGCTAGTCCAGCGATCTGGATACACCATACAAAGCAATACCATCAAGGACGGCTGTTGTCCATCATGTGCCAATGAGATTCCCGGCCATTGGGGATAAATTAGCATCCAGTGCCATTGAAGCACCTTTTCTGAAATCGCAGCGTGCAAATTCCTCATTTGGGCACGTTGATGCTGGTTTTTGCGGATTCATGATGGTTTCTGCCCAATAATTCATCCCTCCTTCAAGAATCTGCTATTTACTCATTTACAAACTTGTACAACTGCTTTATCAAACGATACCTAAAACAGTGTAATGCACATACCATGACAATCGTCATATAATTGAACTAATCTCATATTAATCATGAAAGGACGAATCATTTTACTGCCGGCGATGTTTCTACTCGCTGTTTGTTCCCTGCAGGGAATGTCTCTCGTTCCTGAATCCAGTGAAAAGCCGATTAAAGCCGTTTTGGAGTTTTATCCTAATTACGCGGGACATTTGCTGGGTGTTGCTCAAATCGGATATGATTCTGATTATGCTGACCGATACCAATCAACCATTCAAGCAGATGATTTAAAGTATTTGAAAGACCATGCAGATCTATTGGCTTGGAGTGATGATGACGAAGGAATCCTCAGTTATTTCTTTTTGACCTTTCCAGGGTTTATCAACCCTGAAACTAAAGATGAATTGGCCGTTTATCTGACAGATCTTAATTCAGCTATTGCAGCAAAATCTTTTGATAATTTCGCTGAAAAGTATGCTGAACCGATTTCAAAATTGGATCGCTGGACTGGCTTCAATTCTTCTGGCACGCTCTACACTTATGGAGAAGAGATACAAATGCTCTCTCGGATACTCATGAACAACTACGATCGGTTTAAAGAGAAGGTCTGGCCCATTGAAAAAAAGAAAGTCGCTCATTGTGCTCGATTGCTTAACAGCACCTTCGCTGATATGGATCTTATCCACCTTTGGGAATCGATTACCGGGATAGCCTATGATGCCCCAGACTATCAGGTTTCACTAAGTATGGGAATGGAAAATGGCCCAACAGCGAAGTCGATGGGATATCAGAAAGACTGGTACTATTTTGATGAAAATCCCGATAGGATGATCCAAAAGGTTTGTCAGGAGGCCGGGGCACGAATCCTTTCTAGTTTATGCAAGGGACATTATGATTTGTATGACCCCAGGCTCTGCTTTCAAGTCTATCAAGCAATGAGTTTGTATTGTACTCAGCGAATTCTGGATGCAGTTGGAATAGCTATACAAACCCCAGAAATGGATCATATTCAACAAGATTTATATGGTATTATTCAAGCTTTGACAGCGTTCAGTCCGAACATTTCGGTGGATCAGCTATATGAAGCAACATTAGATACCTACAGTCAGACTTTTTTTGCCATGAACACCGATTAGCCAAGCAATCGGCTTTTTGTATATATAACACCAGATACCCAGATGTGGCCTTAGTCACTCTGGGTATCTTATTTTGGTATTATTCGAGTTGCATTTTTTGACTAATTTTGGTGTTTGGATGAATAAAATGGATAATAAGGATAAACGGCTACCCAGTTGGATGAAAATGAAATCCAGACTGCCAAAAGACGGAGATTATTTCAAGGTACGAGATATTGTTGATCAAAATAAACTACACACGATATGCACCTCGGGTAACTGTCCGAATATAGGCGAATGCTGGGGAGCTGGAACCGCCACATTTATGATTTTAGGGGAAATATGCACCAGATCCTGTAAATTTTGTGGTGTAAAATCAGGCAAACCGAAGCCTGTGGATCCTGAAGAACCCAGAAGAATAGCCGAATCAATTCATAAAATGCAAATCAAGCATGCAGTTATTACATCGGTTGATCGTGACGATTTACCAGATAAGGGTGCAACTATATGGTCTGAAACAGTTAACCTGTGCAAAGAACACAATCCAGGCCTACTATTGAAACTCTGATTCCTGATTTTGATGGCATACCTGAATTGATCGACATGGTTATTGGTTCCGGTCCGGAGATCATTTCCCATAATTTAGAAACAGTGCGACGAATTAGCCCTCAGATTCGTTCTAGAGCGAATTATGACCGCAGCTTGCAAGTAATCCATCGAATTGCTCAATCAGCCTTGGTTGCGAAATCTGGAATCATGCTAGGATTGGGAGAAAGGAAGGAAGAGATTATTGATTGCATTCAAGATTTGCGTTCAGTTAATTGTGAAGTGATGACCATTGGCCAATACATGCAACCGGGAAGAGACTTCATGCCTGTCCAACGGTGGGTTGAGCCAGATGAATTTGCTGAACTGAAACAGATTGGTCTCGACCTGGGGTTCAAACATGTTGAGAGTGCCCCATTGGTACGTTCATCTTACCATGCAGAAAAACACATCAGGTAAGCATGACAAAAATCGAATACATAGACCTAAGCACCATGTCTTTTGCCGAGGCTTGGAATTACCAGGAGAAACTGTTCAAAGAGCGCGTAGACAATAAACTTCAGAACAGAAAACTAGCCCCGGATAATCAGCAGCATCTAGATGATAAGTTGCTATTTGTCGAGCATCCACATGTTTACACACTGGGCAAATCAGGTCAAAGCTCTAATTTACTAATCAGTGATTCTTTGTTAAAAAGAATCAATGCCACCTATTTCCATATTGACCGGGGTGGCGATATTACCTATCATGGACCGGGCCAAATCGTGGGCTACCCCATTTTCGATCTTGATCATTTCAAAATTCATTTGAAACAGTATGTCTACGGACTTGAAGAATCCATCATAATCACATTAAAAAATTATGGGATCAATGGTCAGCGCCTTGAAGGTGCAACAGGGGTTTGGCTAGAGCCCGGAACACCGCGAGCAAGAAAAATCTGTGCAATTGGGGTTAAAGCCAGCCGCTACATCACTATGCACGGATTTGCCTTTAACGTAAACACCGATCTAAATTATTTCACTCACATCAATCCATGTGGATTTATCGACAAAGGGGTTACCTCTTTGCAAAATGAATTGGGGATCAAACAAAACATTGAAGAAGTAAAAATAGTACTAAAGAACAATCTGATCGGCTATTTTAATGCCTTGAAAGATTGATTACATTTGAGAAGAGGGCAAGCCCATGACATCTTTTGACATTCAGCTAGTCGCTTCAATCTTACTGATTCAACTATCAGTCGGTATATTACTGATTTTTAATGCCTTTGTTTACTGGCCGGCGTTCAATAATAGAAGCAAGATTCGTCCAATGCTGAAGATCATTCCCACGCTAACTCTCCTTCTGGGATTGTCTGGAACAGTAACAAGCATTTCACTCGATCTTTTTGACCTGGAGTTCTCACTTTTGTATCTATCAGGCTTATCTATATTCCTTCTCATGTATGTAACAAAGTTTGGTTGGTTTAGAATTCAAAAGATACTGATCGATATAGCCAGTCTTTTAGGCATCTTTCTCATATATCTCATTTGTCGCTCAACCCTTCTTCGAGATTTGCCTGGGTGGGATCCCACTAGTGGGCTAATTGATCTGGCCCTATCTACCTTGCTTATGGGTTCATTCATCACCCTATATTTACTCGGGTCCAGAGGTGGTTTTTCCAGCCAGAAAGCATTGTCCATCATGAGTGCTGTACTAATCTTTGGATTAATGGCACTAATCCCTTTCCATCTGGCCAGGGCCGACTCATTGGTATTACCAACAAATCTGGCCATGGTCTCATTCTTGTCGGTAAATGCATGGTTATTCTTCGTACGTATTGGTCTTCTTCTTGGGCTGCTCATTTTGCTATTTAGAATTACATACCTCATTCGCTCCGACAATCAGAACTGTAAAAAGATTTTTATTCCGTTATCGATTGGCCTCGTTCTACTCCTGGGTGCTGAGATTACGAACAGGTGCTTATTGGTCATGTCGGCCCATTAAGTTTTAAAACTTCATAGAGTCATTCAATCATGAAGCAATCATTCAACATTCCAATTCTCGACCTGATTATCATTCTATTTTACCTATTTGGGATTTTAGCTGTTGGGATTTGGGTGGTTAGAAGGCAAAAGATGACGTCAAACTCCTATTTCTTAGCGGGCCGGTCACTGAACTGGGCATTGGTTGGTGCGGCCCTCTTTGCATCAAATATCTCCACTATCCATCTGGTTGGACTAGCTGCTGCGGGCTACCGAGATGGTATGGTTCAGGGCAATTTCGAATGGATGGCAGCTTTCATGCTGATTGTATTGGGATTAATTTTTGCGCCTTTCTATTTCAAAAACAAAATTTCCACTTTACCCGAATTTCTAGAGCGAAGGTACGGAGGGGCCTCCAGGTCATTATTAGCTTTCTTGGCCATCATGGGTGCTCTATTCATGCACATAGGGGTCAGCTTATATGCTGGTGCTGTTGTTTTCGAAAATTTCTTTGGACTGAATAAATGGTGGTCTATCATCATCATCTCTCTTATAACATCGATTTACACGGTAATGGGTGGTCTTAAGTCAGTAGTCGTTACAGAAACTATACAAACCGTTATCCTAATTATTGGAGCCAGTGCCATGGCACTAATTGCCGTATTTGCCCTGCCTGACAAAGGGATCACCAGCCTGGCCGAGCTCAAAGAGGCTCTGCGACCAGATCAGCTGGTCCTCTTGCGAAGTGCCGACAGCAGTCCTAACTTGCCATGGTACGCAATTATTTTAGGCTATCCGGTTATTGGTTTATGGTACTGGTGTGCAGATCAAACCATCGTTCAGCGGGTATTGGGAGCCAGAACGCTGAGAGATGCCCAAACCGGTCCTATTTTTGCCGGTTTTATTAAGATTTTACCCGTATTCATTATGGTAGTTCCAGGTATACTTGCCTACGTGTTATTTGGTGATATTATAGGTGATCAGGCAAATGAAGCTTTACCTGTATTAATAACTCAATTATTACCTACCGGATTAATGGGTCTGCTATCAGCAGCATTGCTTGCAGCCCTCATGAGTACAATTGCTGCCGCTCTGAATTCCAGCGCAACGCTGGTATCAGTTGATATTGTAAAACGTCTTAAACCGAAAACCTCTGATCAAAAACAGGTGATGATTGGTCGCTGGACAGCAGTGTTGGTCATGATTCTGGCCATCGCTTGGTCACCGATGATTGAGCGCTTTCGAAGCATTTTCGATGCGATTAATAACATACTGAGTGTTTTGGCACCACCAATTGTTGTGGTGTTTTTATGGGGTGTATTTTGGAAAAGGGGAACAAAACAGGCCTCATTGGTAACCATTATCACCGGATTTGTGCTGGGGGCACTTGTTTTTATTATTGATTTCCCATTGCTTGAATCCTGGTTCGGTGAAGGAGTAAAACCTATAACCGAAACATTAAAAATACCCTACATGCTCCAAGGATTTTGCCTCTTTATCATGCTCAGTACAGTCTACCTCATTGTCAGCCTATGTACACCCAGGCCCAATCCTGAGCAAATAAAAGGATTGGTTTTTGATCGACCCTTTGCTTTTATCACTGAAGGAAAAATAAGCGGTATAGCGGATCCTCGAATATTATCGGCATTACTACTGCTAATTATGATTGGGTTGTATCTCGTTTTTTCCTAAAGCCTTTTCTCCAAAATTGATCGAGTGAGTTTAACCGGGATATCTCCGCTTCTTCCCAAAAACTCATACCCTCTGTTTTCTACGCGTTCCACGATTAAGTCAACAGTGCTTTGCCCAATACTATAATCTGACAGACGGGTATTCACGCCCATGCATTTGAAAAACTGCTCGGTTTTGGCAATGCATTCATCAATAATCGCTGAGTGATCAAAACCTGTTAAATCCCATATCCGTTCGGCATATTGAAGTAATCTGTCTTTTCGCAGTTCACGCATTTCTTCCATCACCCCCGGCAACACAATAGCCAGGGTAACGGCATGATCCAAACCATGCAATGCCGTTAATTCGTGTCCGAGCATGTGAGTTGTCCAATCAACCATAACTCCTGCTGAGAGAAAATGATTGAGCGCGTTTGTGGCAGCCCACATGATATTGGCTCGATTGTCGTAGTCGGGTTGGTCCATTGCCATCACTTTACCCCCCTCTTCAATTAAAATCCTTAGTAGACTTTCTGCATACCGGTCTTGTACCAGGGCCTCAGTTGGATAGGTAAGATACTGCTCAATGACATGAACAAAAGCATCCACCACCCCGTTCGCCAGCTGTCGTTGAGGCAAGGAATAGGTAACTGTCGGATCAAGAACAGAAAACACGGGGTATACTTTCTGGCTGCTAAAAGCCAGTTTATCTTTTGTTGCTTCCCGTGTAATAACTGAATTACCATTCATTTCAGTGCCGGTAGCTGGAATAGTCAGAACGACCCCAATAGGCAGTGCTTCTTCAACAGGGGCTCCTTTGGCTAATATGTCCCATGGATCTTCTCCCTTAAAGTAACTGGCTGCAGCAATAAACTTACAAGCATCTACTACAGAACCACCCCCGACAGCAAGAATAAAATCAAGCTCTTCATTGCGGATAATGTCCAGAGCCGGTAGCGCGTATTCATAACTCGGGTTTGGCTGTATCCCGCCATATTCAACAGTTTTATGATCACCTAAGGCCTCGACAACCTGATCATAAACTCCATTTTTTTTAATACTCCCACCGCCGTACACCATCAGAACTCGTGCGTTTTTGGGAATATACTGCTCCATTTGAGCAATCATTCCTTTACCAAACAAAACCCGTACCGGATTATAAAAATCAAAATTCTCCATACTCATGTTTTCACAAAAATAATAAACCCATTTGGTCTTCAGTATTAAAACAATCCGAAACAAGCGACCAACTCAATAATTCTTAATTTAGCTTTTCTAAGCTAAACCCATGATGAAAACCATTGTCCTTTCTTTTTGTTTTGTATTGGCAGCCTGTTCTGGCATAAAAACCAAAACAGAATCTCAGATAAATGTGATATTAATCTATACTGACGACTTGGGTTATGGAGATCTAGGCTGTTATGGTAATCCTACAATAAACACTCCTCATCTTGACCGGCTGGCAGATGAAGGCAGCAAGTACACCCAATTCTACGTCACCAGTCCGGTATGCAGTCCGAGTCGATCAAGTCTTCTTTCCGGCTGTTATCCCAAGCGCCTTGACTTACACAAGCACGTTATTTTTCCACCCTATACCTATGGGATTAATCCAGATGAAGAACTACTACCTGAACTGTTCAGTAAAGCCAGTTATCATACTGCTTGTTTTGGTAAATGGCATTTGGGGCACCACGATCCATTTCTCCCATTGAATAATGGATTTGATGAGTATTATGGCATTCCATTTAGCAATGACATGAGTCGCAAAGAACAAGTCAAAACTGGCAATAAGAATTACCCGCACTATTTGCCATTGATGGAAGGTAACGACACCCTCGAACTGGATCCAGACCAACGATTATTCACACAAAACTTAACCAAACGAACCATTCAGTTTATTGAAAAGAATCAGGACGAGCCCTTTTTCATTTACCTGGCGCATCCGATGGTCCATATTCCATTATATGTATCAGATAGTTTTGCCGGCATAAGTAGACGCGGGCTGTACGGTGATGTCATTGAAGAAATCGATTGGAGCACCGGACAAATAATTTCGAAACTCAAGCAATTGGATCTATTTGATCAAACCCTGCTGTTTTTCTCATCAGATAATGGCCCTTGGCTACCATTCAAAACACACGGAGGAACTGCCGGACCGCTGCGAGGGGGAAAAGGAAGCACCTGGGAGGGTGGTATGCGAGAACCATGCATTATTAAATGGCCAGCCCAATCAGGTACATTCCCAACTGTTGATACCAGAGTCTGGTCAACCCTCGACATCCTGCCCACCCTGGTTGAATTATGCGGACTCGATCTACCCGCCCTGCCGATTGATGGCATCTCGCTGTTAGGTCAATTAGCTGATGATGATGCCCCTCTGCCAGAAAGACCCATGATATACTACTCTTCCCGTGGAACCATTGAAGCCATACGGCTCGGAGCATGGAAATATCGTGAACAAAGTGATACAGCCTTTCTTTTTAACGTTGAAGAAGACATCAGTGAAAAAATCAACCTCATCTTGCATCATCCAGAACTGGCCACTCAACTCAAGCAAAAAATGATCGATTTTGATCAACAGATGAACACCGAGATGAGATCGCACGGAAAATTGTGAGAAAGGCGAGAGACGAGAGGCGAAAGACGAAAAACGAGCGGCAATAAGGAGAGCGAAGGTAATTGTCTCCTCGAAAATGATGTCGCTTTCGAAGAAAGTGCCATTTTGAGGAGATTATCACCGAAGCGACGCTTCACAATTGTTGCGGCGGGATTTATGCCGTGTGCGCGCACGGTTCTCGATAAGGCTTTGTATATTTGTGAGGACTGTTATAAAATGTAATGCTATGAAAATTCGACACCTACTTCTGTGCCTAAGTATCTTAGCCATAGGATTATCCGTATCCGGACAAGAGGGCTGGGTTGATTTGTTTAACGGTAAAAACCTCAAAGGTTGGAAGCAACTAAACGGAAAAGCCAGCTATGAAGCAAAGGAAGGAATGATTGTGGGTACTACCGTACTCAAAACTCCTAATAGCTTTTTGACGACAAAACAGGAATACGGAGATTTCATTCTTGAATTTGATTATAAAGTAGATCCCCAGCTTAATTCTGGTGTGCAAATTCGCAGCCACAGCTACAAAGAATACAACAACGGTCGAGTACATGGCTATCAGATCGAAATAGATCCTTCAGATCGAGGCTGGAGTGCAGGCATTTATGATGAGGCTCGACGGGGTTGGTTGTATCCCTTACAAGATAATCCACCTGCACAGAAAGCTTTCAAGCAAAATGAATGGAATCACTACCACATTGAAGCCATTGGCAATAATATAAAGACCTGGATTAATGGTGTACCTGCAGCTAATCTGATCGACGATGCAGATGCCAGTGGTTTTATTGGTCTACAAGTTCATGGTGTTGGTAACAACAAAGAAAAAGAGGGTATTCAAGTTATCTGGAAGAACATTCGAATAGTAACAGAGAATTTTGACACGTACAAGTGGGACGACCAGGGAATTAAGCAAATCAGCACCATTCCCAACAGCCTAACCGACCAGGAAAAAGCTAGTGGATGGAAGTTGCTGTGGGATGGTAAAACTTCATCGGGATGGCGCGGTGCCAATGCCGATAAATTCCCTGAAGGCGGTTGGGAAATGAAGGATGGTGTCTTAACAGTATTAGAATCTGGTGGAGGAGAAAGCACCAATGGTGGAGACATTGTTACGAATGAACTATATACCAATTTCGAACTTTCATTGGAATTTATGTTGAGTCAGGGTGCCAATTCGGGTATTAAGTACAATGTAACAGGAGGACAAAATAAAGGTCAGGGATCAGCCATTGGCCTTGAATATCAACTTTTAGACGATGCCGAACACCCAGATGCGGCCAATGGGGTTGGAGGAAATCGAACCATTGCATCACTGTACGATCTCATTCCAGCACTCGAAACAAAGAAAGTTAATCGACCCGGGCAGTGGAATAAAGCCCGTATTATTGTTGCTGGATCGCATGTTGAACACTGGCTAAATGGTGACAAGGTAGTTGAATACGAACGGGGCACACAACTATACAGAGCCCTGGTACAAAAGAGCAAATACGCACGTTATCCAAACTTTGGTGAACATCCGAAAGGTCATATTTTGCTTCAAGACCATGGAAATCGTGTCAGCTTCAGGAATATCAAGATTAGAGTTATAAACTAACCGATAATCACATTATCATATTGATAGAGGCAGCCCACTGGGCTGTCTCTTTTGCTACACCCGGTTTTCGTATTTTTGTATACTAACCCAAGTAAATCACATGAAAACTTATACTTTAAATACCCTGTTGCTGGCATCTCTGCTACTTCTGGCTATGTGCACACAAAAAGATAACAGTTACAACCTCATCCCCTACCCGACGCATATTGAATCAGGCAAGGGTCTGTTTAAAATCTCTGAGCATAACACTGTTTCTTTCGGTCAAGGATTGGATCATATCGAATATGACTTTCTGAAAGCAGGCATAGCACTCAAAACCGGTATTGCCGTTCAAAAGGTTGATGAAGCCGGGGCGATTCATCTCACTCTGAGTAATACGGTTGCTGATGAAATGAAAGAAGAAGGATACCAACTTACTGTTGATAAAAAGCAGATAAACATCGAGGCTATATCACCAGTCGGTCTGTTTTATGGTGTGCAAAGTTTACTACAATTAATTGGCGCAGACGGGACTGTCCCTGCAGTCTCAATCACAGATGAGCCCCGATTTGCCTGGAGGGGTTTTATGCTTGATGTATCAAGACACTTTTTCCCAAAGGAGTACATTTTCAAAGTACTGGATCAACTGGCCATGCATAAGATGAATACCTTTCACTGGCATTTGGTTGATGACCAGGGATGGCGGATTGAAATAAAAAAATATCCGAAACTCACTGAAGTAGGTGCATGGCGAGTTGACCGAGAGCATCTGCACTGGAATGGACGGAAGAAACAACAAGCGGGTGAAAAGGCCACCTATGGTGGGTTTTATACACAAGAAGACATTAAAGAAATCGTGGCATATGCAAGTGCTCGCCATATCACTATTGTTCCTGAAATAGAGATGCCGGCGCACACGAATGCAGCCTTAGCCGCATATCCAGAGTATTCATGTACGGGAGGCCCATTTAGTGTTCTTCCCGGGGGCATTTGGCCAATTACTGAATTGTATTGTGCTGGCAAAGATGAGACTTTTGATTTTCTACAAGATGTCTTGTTAGAGGTAATGGACCTCTTCCCTTCCCCGTATATTCACATTGGGGGCGATGAAGCCAATAAAGCAGAATGGGAAGTATGTCCTGACTGTCAAACGCGTATCCGTGAGGAAGGCCTATCAGATGAGCACGAGCTGCAAAGCTATTTCATTACCAGGATAGAGAAATTCTTAAATGACAATGGACGTCAACTTATTGGGTGGGATGAAATTTTAGAAGGCGGGCTTGCTCCAAATGCAGCAGTCATGTCATGGAGAGGAATCCAGGGAGGAATAGAAGCCGCCCGCTCGCATCACCCGGCGGTTATGACTCCTACATCGCATTGCTACTTTGATTACTATCAGGGCTCGCCTGACCTCGAGCCCCAGGCCTTTGGCGGATTTATCCCCTTGGAGAAAGTCTATTCTTTCGAACCCATTCCCGAAGAATTATCCCTAGAAGAAGGCAGTTTTATCATGGGTGTTCAGGCCAATTTATGGACTGAATATGTTCACACCCCGGCAGAGGCTGATTACATGACTTTCCCCAGGCTTTGCGCCCTGGCCGAGGTGGCCTGGACTGATGTTGAACAAAAGGATTTTGATTTTTTTGCTCAGCGGCTTACCAAACATTTGCATTATCTTGACCTTTATGAAGTGAACTATGCCAAAAGCTTTTCCAATGTTGCGGTTGAAACCGCATTTGATATGGAGGCAAAAGAATTTCAAATTGAACTGAGCAATCCCATATCATTCGGAGAAATCAGGTATACACTGGATGAATCAGATCCAACGGCAGCTTCTGCGCTATTCAGTGATCCATTTGCACTGGATAAAACCACCACTGTCAAAGCAGCAACTTTTCTTGATGATATTGGCTACTCAGCGGTTTCATCTGAAAAGGTCTGGATTCATAAAGCCACAGGTGCTCAAGCCCAATATATGCATCCGTATTCTGTGAAATATCCGGCAGGTGGAGATATGGCCCTGACTAACAGCCTTCGCGGATCAAAATCTCTGACCGATGGCCGCTGGCAGGGCTTTTTAGAAAATGATCTGGATGTTCTGGTCGACCTCGGGGCAAAAAAAGAGATACATAAAGTCACTCTTGGTTGCTTACAAACCGTTGGCAGTTGGGTTTTTTTCCCATCTTCAGTAGCGTTCATCTTGCTCGATGAGCAAGAAACGGAGCTGGCACGAGAAGCGATCACCAATCAGGTCTCCCTTCAAGAGGCTGAGCGACTCATTCAGAATTTCTCTGCCTCTTTCACACAACGCGCACGTTATGTTCGGGTTGTAGCTAAAAATCAGGAATTGTGTCCCGATTGGCACGCTGGAGCTGGTCAACCTGCCTGGCTTTTTGTTGATGAAATAATTATTGAATAACAAATACAATGAAAAAAACCTTATCAACTCTCGTTTTGATTATGGTGGTTGTTGGCCTTCAGGCACAGCACGATTACCACCATAAGTACTATCCGGTTACTGATCCTGTGGTAAAGGAAAATCTGGAGAACTGGATGGATGTAAAATTTGGTATGCTCATGCACTGGGGCACCTATTCACAATGGGGAATTGTTGAATCCTGGTCTATTTGCTCAGAAGATGTCGGATGGACAAAGCGCAAAAGCGACAATTACGAAGACTACAAACGGGATTATGAAAACCTGCAAACTACCTTCAATCCGACGCAATTCAATCCAGAAAAATGGGCGAAAGCTGCTGCAGATGCCGGGATGAAGTATGTTGTATTTACGACCAAACATCACGATGGATTCTGCATGTTTGACACCAAGTACACCGATTATAAGATCACTGACCCCAAGACGCCCTTTCACACACATCCGAAAGCCAATGTGACCAAAGAAATCTTCGATGCCTTCAGGGCAGAAGGATTGATGGCTGGTGCTTATTTCTCAAAACCCGACTGGAACAATAACGACTACTGGTGGCGAAATTTTGCCACACCCGACAGGAATGTGAATTACGACATCAGCAAATACCCTGAGAAATGGGAGAGTTTCGTTCAATTCACTCACAATCAGATCATGGAATTAATGACTGATTATGGCAAGATTGACATTCTTTGGCTAGATGGTGGCTGGGTGGCCAAGATGTCACCTGAAGAGGTAAAGTCATACAACTGCAAAGAAGGCTATAGTTTCACCAACACGCAGAGTCAGGATATTCGAATGAGTGAATTGGCTGCGAAAGCCAGGACAAAACAACCTGGTTTAATTGTTGTTGATCGAGCAGTTGAAGGACCCAATCAGAACTATCTAACCCCAGAAAACACTGTTCCGCCAGAAATGCTCCCCTACCCCTGGGAATCCTGTATCATCATGGGTGGTGGCTGGTCGTATGCTTTTGACGCCAAATTCAAGTCAGGAAGAGAATTGGTCCATATGCTTATTGACATTGTCGCGAAAGGCGGTAATCTCCTATTGAATATTGGCCCCAGTCCAGAAGGCACATGGCAAGACGAAGCTTATGAACGTTTAGAAAAAATGGGAGACTGGATGAAAATCAATAATGAAGCGATTTATAGCACACGTAAAATTGCCCCCTATTACAAAGATGCCCTGTATTATACCAAGAAGAAGGATGATTCAGCCATTTATGCCATATATACCGTGAAAGAAGGTGAATCCCTACCTGATGAAATTCTACTTGAAGATCTAACTGTTCCTAAAAATGCTAAAGTAAGCGTATTGGGTTTCAAAGGACGAATCAAAAGTAAGACGTCTGAAAAAGGTATGATTCTAAAAATTCCAGCATCACTGATGAAGAACATGCCACACCATTATGCAGTGTGTTTTAAGATCTCATAAACTACCAGTCAAAACACGGTGAGAGAATTCAAACCTACTCACAAAAAAAGGGTGCCTCGAAAGGCACCCTTTTTCTTTACAAGTTCTAGTATCATCTAATTCTTATCCCAGAAAATCTTGGTATTCAATTTATCTATGCCTTTAACAGCATCATAGTTATCAGCATTCAAACTTTGCTCTGAGCTGGGATACAACCAACGCAGTGGAGGCAAGGTTTGACCGCTGGCAGAGGCATTATCCGGCAGGAAGTCTAATGCTGGAGCATCCAGACGGCGCAGTTCTGACCAGGTTTGGGTCATTGAACCTAAACCAGTATCAATCCACTTTTGTCTTGCAATCAGTGCAATCTTATCAGCATTACCATCCCAAGCTACATTTGGAGCAGCAATGAAGGCGTCAACAGCAGCCTGATCCATTGAAATAGGCTCGCGGTAGTCACCAGTGGCGTTAATTCCATAATAGAATTCAACTGATTGCTGGATTCCTTTATTGTATTCTGCTTTAGCATCACCAGAGGTCATGCCTTTAAAGGCAGCCTCAGCTTTGATGAAGCTCACTTCAGCAGCACCAATAACGAAACCAGGGAAATAATTGTTCCGAGTGAAAGAAGAAGTATCGTAACGAGCAATCAGGCCTTCGGCCAGTTTATTGCTTTGCGTAGAACCATCTTCCATTGGATCCATCCCTAGATATTCGCCGTTTATATTCGGATCAAAAGTGATTTCCAGTCTTGGGTCACCGTTCGTAACCATATAGTCAGTCATGGCCTTTGGAGCAATGTCATACTGTCCCCAGGTTTCCATAGCCTGACGGATACCACCGTTCATACTTGAGGTAGTAGCATAGAGATCTGGACCACCTGCATCCAGCATGATGTTTTCATCATTGCCTTCAACTACTGGATAACCAGTTGGGTCGTTAATGATCTTGGCAATATCAGCTGAAACATCTTTCGCATCAGACATACGCATAAGCATACGCAATGCGATGGAGTTGGCATACTTTTGCCACAGAACCAGACTACCATCATTTAGGAAATCTTTGTCCTGGAACAAACCACCAGCGTAGGGAGTCAGCTCCATTGATCCAATCTTCTTACCAATCTCAAGCAAGTCAGCTATCATGGTTTCATAGGTAGTTTGTGCATCATCATACTTAGGCAGAGATGAATCCAAATCACCCAATTCACGAACCTGACCAGCCTCTGACCATGGAATGTCTCCATAAAGGTCAATCATTTGCTGTGATTGGTCATAGAAGAATATTGTGGCTGCGAGATTGAAAATCTCAAATTCCGCTTTTAATTCATCCTCCAGGTCGTCATATAATCCCTGGAAAACTCTGTAGTGCGTCATTGGGCCATTATAGTACTGATCCCATCTCCAGTCAATAACCTGAGCAGGAATCAAATACTGATCATTGGTGTTAGACCAACCCATCACCTGTGAATAGCGTCCTATAGTTGGTTGCTCAACTACGAAAAATCTCCAGTACCAAGGCAATACAACATTGTTGGCACTTTTCAGCAATCCGGTAAAGAAACTTTCAACGGTTGCAGTCGAAGATTTTCCTGGATCAGCATATAGGTCTGTCAGTTCACTTTTTTTACAGCTATTAAATACAACAGCGAAGGCAGCGAACATGACTAAAACGATATATATTTTTCTTTTCATAATCTTGTTTTATTTAATCATTTTCACTTATTAGAAACTAGCACGAACTGAGAAACCAATACTTCTTGCAGCAGAGGTTGAACCCTGAACAATTGCGGCAGTTGCCCAATTAGAACCGATGTTTGTTTCAGCATCGAACTGCTTGAAGGTTCTGTAAATGTAGAACAGGTTGCTACCAGTAAGGGCAACGCGGATATTCTGACACTTCAGTTTATTTGCCAGGCTCTCAGGCAGGTTATACCCAACTGACAATTCTCTGAATTTCACATAATGGTTCTTGTGTACAGCATCGTCGTAGCGGCTCATACCTGATCCCCAAGCTGGGTTTGCACCCCACTGGAAGGTATTCATGTAGTATTCACCAGCACTCAGGATGATATCATTAGGAGTTCCATCGGGGAATACACCATCTATAATAACACCATCATTGAATACACGCTCACCACCAGGACCAGCAGCACCATCAGCTAAATGACGGTTACCATCTGCATCTTCGTAATAAGCTAAACCACCATTCTCAGCATCACGGTATTGTAGCGTTTCTTCAAACATACCGGCACCTTTCATGTACTGACCAGCGAGTGATACAACATCACCACCAATACTATAGTCAATTACAAAGTCAACGAAGAAGTTTTTCACTTCAAGATTTGAAGTAAAACCACCAGTTACTTTAGGCATTACGTTACCCACCTTCTGACGGGTATCACCATAACCATAGTCCATCGGATTACCTTCAGCATCGTATTCTTCAAAGTTCAACTGATAGAATCCTGATGAAGGATCAATTACATTAGCCCCATCGTCAGTTACGCGTGGTACCCAGGTAATGATATCACCCATTGAACCACCAGGTATTGAAACGATTTGCGCAGCACCTGCATCAAGGTTGCGGTGTGTTAACATATCGACACCTGGCATCAGGCTAACAACAGTATTTCTGTTCATTGAGAAATTGAATCCCAAATCCCAGTACATGTCATTAGTTTGGATTGGTGATCCGCGAAGAGCGGCTTCAAAACCAATGTTCTTCAATTCACCAATATTGGTCAACATACGACCAGCACCAATGGTTTTTGGTACATCCAACCAGAGAATCTGGTCAACTACTGTACTATGATAGAAGTTGGCATCAACGGCAAAGCGATTACCGAAGAATTTAAGATCGGTACCCACTTCAAATTCATGCTTTTCCTCTGGACGAATACCGTCATTCCCGTAACTACTAGATACGGAGTTGAAGATAATACCGTTCACTGAACCTTGTGCATAGGCGTTGTTTGCAGCATACAATGGAGGTGCGTTACCCACAATACCCCAAGCTACACGCAACTTACCATAGTCCAATGCACCCTCAAGACCAAGTGCCTCAGAGAAAACGAAACTACCGTTTACTGAGGGGTAGAAGAAAGTGTTGCTGCCAGGAGGTAAAGTTGAAGAACTTTCCTGACGACCAGTGAATTCAACAAAAGCGAAATCACGGAAGCGAACCTGTGCAGTTCCAAAATAAGCATACTTCAGGTACTCATTGAATCCTGAACTACCATTCTTGGTCCCGTTGTTATTAGAAGCATTTTGGTGGAACCAGTTTTCAGTACTTAAACCGCTTCTTGTTCCAGCGTTTACAGACTTATAAGCCTCCCGACGACCAGTGAAACCACCATTCAGCATAACGCCCAGATTGTTGTTCAGCTGCTTATCGTAAGATAGGATCACGTCACCATAGGTACGATCCCAACGGCTTTGTGACATGGAGAATCCACCACTATTACCAATACTCAGTGGTACGGTGTTGGGTGATTCATTGGTCACAGCCATGGTAGTCATGTCATTTGCAATACGACCACGAAGTGTTAAACCGTCAGCAATTGTCCATGTTGTAGTAGCGCTATTGATCAAACGATCTTGCTTCTCATACTGCCTGTTCGACAGTGTTCTCCAGAAGTAATCCAATACAGCAGTTGCACGCATGCGATACTGTAAGTTTTCATCTGGGGTTGCACTAGCTTGTGATCCCGTTCTGAAACGATATCCTTTCGAGGTCTGGTAATTATCCAGGTACCATTGCATATCGTCGAAACGACTGATAAAACCACCGTAGTTATTCGTAATACGGTTAATCTTATAAGGACGATTCAAAGTCATTTGGCTAACATACTGTGAAACCAAATCCAGTTTGAAGTTACGGTGCAAGTTCAACTGCGCATTCAAGTTGAATGTGTTTTTGTCATGATCTGAACCTCTGGTTACACCTTGATAATCCAAACGTGTGTAAGAGAAACGGAAAGCACCAAAGTCACCAGCTTTATTGATAGCGACATTCAGCTTAGAACTTTGACCGTTACGGAACAGTTCATCCCAGTTGTTTGGTTGCGCTACATAAGGATGAATTTTGTTATCCCATCCAATTACAGGCTCACCATCAAATGCGGGACCGTACTGAGCATAAGAACGATAGATGGGATAGCGAATACTGCCATTGTAGGTTTCATACTGACCACTCTCCTCATTGAAATAGGTAGGATTTTCAGCCATTAACCAACCATCATCGTCAGATCCAAAGCTACCAGTGTTAATTGCACGGTAGTAACCAGGACCATACTTATTTTGCAGAATGGGGTTGTACGCCGGTTTCTCATTCATGTAAGAATAATTAACGTCGATACCCAGACCCTTACGGGTTGTACCCCTTTTTGTGGTAATTACAACCACACCGTTCGCAGCTTCAGATCCGTAAAGAGCAGAAGCGGAAGCACCTTTCAGAATAGACAGGTCAGCTATTTCCTCAGGGTTGATGTCAATCAAGCCATTACCCCGGATACGCTGGTCACCCCAATAACCTGAGTTATTGGTGTCTTCATCACGAATGGGAATACCATCAACGATGATCAACGGTCTATTACTAAAATTAATCGAGTTCATACCACGGATACGGATGTCAACAGATGATGTTGCACCACCCGGAGCAGAACGAATTGATACACCGGCAGCTTTACCATAGAGAGCAGAACCAAAGTTAGTTGAATTTACTTTGGTAATCTCTTTGGAATCTACTTTGGAGATAGCATATCCCAAAGCTTTTTCCTGCCGTTTAATACCAAGAGCTGTTACGACAACCTCCTCAATATCTGTCACATCAGGATCTAATGCGACATTTACTGTGGATTGATTGCCAATAGCAACCTCCTTGGTTAACATCCCTAAGAAGCGAAAAACAAGGGTTCTTGCTTCTGGGCCAACTGTGATACGGTAAACACCATCAGCATCAGAAATTGATGCTGTTCGGGTTTCTTTTACCATGACCGTTACGCCAGGTAAAGTGGACCCATCGTCTGATGAAACCGTTCCAGTAATGGTACGTGTCTGTGCAGACACACTACCAACCATAGCAATAATAGCTACGAATAAAACCAGTAACTTTTTCTTCATAGAAACTAAAATTTAGGTTGAATATTGATACTAGAACAAATTATGATTTAGGATTATTTCCGATTCAGTTAAAAATAGGGGTTT